>NZ_CP013070.1:1944000-2268000 GCF_000264945.2 Sphingobium indicum B90A | reverse complement strand
ATGCGAAGGCGCAGACGCCACATAATAGCTGATACCCCAATCCGTTCATTTTCTCTCTCCTTGATTGGCCATCGAGGAGTTTGCCTCCTTCTTGGCAGCGCTGGCTCTGTTGCAAAAATCGTGAAGCTTGAGCATGCTTGGCGGAGATTGGACGGACGGAACGATGACGGATTTCAAGTGGCGCCATTTCCAGGGTGATGTGATCCTGTGGGCGGTGCGCTGGTATTGTCGCTATCCGATCAGCTATCGCGACCTTGAGGAAATGCTGGCGGAACGCGGCATTTCGGTCGACCATACGACGATCTATCGCTGGGTCCAGTGCTACGCCCCGGAGATGGAGAAGCGGCTGCGCTGGTTCTGGCGGCGTGGCTTTGATCCGAGCTGGCGCCTGGATGAAACCTACGTCAAGGTGCGGGGCAAGTGGACCTACCTGTACCGGGCAGTCGACAAGCGGGGCGACACGATCGATTTCTACCTGTCGCCGACCCGCAGCGCCAAGGCAGCGAAGCGGTTCCTGGGCAAGGCCCTGCGAGGCCTGAAGCACTGGGAAAAGCCTGCCACGCTCAATACCGACAAAGCGCCGAGCTATGGTGCAGCGATCACCGAATTGAAGCGCGAAGGAAAGCTGGACCGGGAGACGGCCCACCGGCAGGTGAAGTATCTCAATAACGTGATCGAGGCCGATCACGGAAAGCTCAAGATACTGATCAAGCCGGTGCGCGGTTTCAAATCGATCCCCACGGCCTATGCCACGATCAAGGGATTCGAAGTCATGCGAGCCCTGCGCAAAGGACAGGCTCGCCCCTGGTGCCTGCAGCCCGGCATCAGGGGCGAGGTGCGCCTTGTGGAGAGAGCTTTTGGCATTGGGCCCTCGGCGCTGACGGAGGCCATGGGCATGCTCAACCACCATTTCGCAGCAGCCGCCTGATCGGCGCAGAGCGACAGCCTACCTCTGACTGCCGCCAATCTTTGCAACAGAGCCCCTCATCGTGCGCCACGACGCCAATGCCTTTCGCCTGCTATGGTTATGGACTTTGACCAAGGCGCGCTGCCGGAACCGCGGCTGGTGGGGCGGCAGTTCCTATTCGCCGCTGCCGGTCGCGGGGATGAAGCGCAAGGGTTTCGCGCGTGGCTAGCGCCGCCGCCCAGCTGCCGCCGCGCAAGACGCCCTGGCGGGTTCTGGCCCGAGAAGCGGAGCCCGGGCGCTATCTTCCCTATGCCCGCCATGTGACGCCCGATGTGATTGCGCTCGATAGCGGCGATCTCATGATGATGTTCCGTCTCGAAGGGCTGGCTTTCGAGACGGCTGATCCGATCCACCTCAATGATTGGCACGAGAAGCTCAACGGCACCTGGCGCAACATCGCCGACGATCGGCTTGCGATCTGGACCCACATCGTCCGCTCAGCCGTAGGGGACTATCCCGAAGGACAGTTCCGCTCAAAGTTCGCCGCCGAGCTCGACGGTAAATATCGGGCGCGCGTCACCGCCAAGCGGATGTTCGTCAATGAGCATTATCTGACGCTGCTCATGCGTCCGGCCGTCGGATCGGCCGACCGGACCGGGCTGCTGCTCAAGCGGATCGCGAAAGCCAAGGCCGCGGAGGAGGAAGTCGATCCCGACGAACTGGCGCGCTTCGAGGAGAAGGCGCGCGACATCGAGAAGCTGCTCCGCCGCTGCAGCCCGGCGCGCCTCGCCCTCTACGAGCATAATGGCCTGATCTTCTCCGCCCCGCTTGAGGTGCTCGAGCAAGTGATGATGGGGGCGCGATCCAGGGTTCCGCTCGTCCGCGGTCATCTGGGATCGGCGCTTTACGGTGAGCGTGTGATTTTCGGACGCGAGACGGTCGAGATCCGCGCTCATGACGCGAGCCGCTGGCAGGGGATCTTCGGCATCAGGGAATATCCCGCGCTGACGCGCCCGGGACAGATGAATGCCTTGCTCGGCCAGGATTTCGCCTTTGTCGTCTCGCAATCCTTCACCTTCATGGGTAAGGCGCGGGCAGCCGAACGGCTGCGCCGCCGGCAAAACCAGATGGCCTCGACCGAGGATGCCGCAGCGAGCCAGGCGCTCGATCTCGCCGATGCCGCCGACGATCTGCAAAGCAACCGGTTCGTGCTCGGGGAGCATCATTTCTCGTTGGCGGTCTTCGCCGACAGCCAAAGGCGACTTGCCGACAATCTCTCGGCCGCGCGTGCGGCGCTGGCCGATGCTGGTTTGGTGGCGGCGCGCGAAGGACCAGCGCTCGAAGCAGCGTTCTGGGCGCAGCTGCCCGGAAATTTCGCATGGCGGGCGCGGCCGGCGGCGATCACCTCGCGCAATTTTGCTGCCTTGGCGCCGTTCCATACCTATCCCGCAGGCCGGCCCAAGGGGAACCATTGGGGGCCTGCGATCGCCATGATGAAGACGGCCGCGCAATCGCCCTATTATTTCAACTTCCATGTCGGCGATTTGGGTCACACACTGATTATCGGTCCTTCCGGCGCGGGCAAGACCGTCGTCCAGAATTTTCTGATGGCGCAGCTCGAGAAAACGGGCGCGCAGCAGATCTTCATCGACAAGGACCGTGGCGCGGAGATTTATGTCCGGTCTGCGGGCGGGATCTATCTGACGTTGAAGAATGGGGAGCCTACAGGTTTCGCGCCCCTGCGGGCACTCGACTATGGTCCGCGCAATCTTGTCTTTCTGGGGCGCTTGATCCGCCAACTGGTGACGCCGGTCGGAGGCCAGCTCGGCGTCACACAGGAGCGTATGATCGACGAGGGGCTGGCCTCGCTTGGACGCCTCGCGCCGGAGGACCGGTCCATTCTCGCGCTGCGCCAGCTGCTCGGTCAGCGCGACCCGGAAGGCATTGGTGCCCGGCTGGAGAAATGGGCGCGGGGCGGTTCGCTCGGCTGGGTGTTCGACAATGAGATCGACGCTTTGTCGCTGGAGGCGCCGTTCGTCGGTTTCGACATGACCGATTTTCTCGACAACCCCGAAGTTCGCACGCCGCTCATGATGTACATGTTCCACCGGATCGACGGTCTCCTCGACGGCCGGCGGCTTGTGATCGACATCGACGAATTCTGGAAAGCCTTGGGGGACGATGCGTTCCGCGCCTTCGCGCAGGACGGCCTCAAGACCTACCGCAAGCAGAATGCCTTTCTTGTCTTCGGCACGCAAAGCCCTGCGGATGCGCTGCGTTCGGACATTTCGCACAGCATCATGGAGCAGGTTGCGACCAAGATACTGCTTCCCAACCCCTACGGCCGCGAAACGGACTATGTCGATGGACTGGGTCTGACCCAGGCGGAATTCAAGCTCATCCGCCACGATCTGAATCCGGAATCCCGCCGGTTTCTGGTCAAGCAAGGCCATGACTCAATCGTCGTCGAGCTCGATCTTGGCGGTCTCTCCGACGAGCTGGCAGTTCTCTCGGGCACCACGGAAACGGTGACGCTGCTCGATGCCATCCGCGCCGAGGTCGGCGACGATCCCGAAAACTGGCTGCCTGTCTTTCACCGGCAGCGTCGGTCTCCATCGAGCAGGAAAGGATGAGCTATGCGTAAAGGCGGATTCGCAGCGATCGGTGCGATTATCCTGGGAACGGCGGGTCCAGCTGCCGCCCAAGGTATACCGGTCTATGACAGCTCCGGCTATTTGCAGGCGCTCGCCACGGTCAAGAACACCCTGTCGATGATCGAGCAGGGCAAGGAGCAGATCGCCGAGGCCAAGCAGCTCTACGGTAGCTTCAATCAGGTCACCGACGTCAACGGCATTGCCCCGTCGCTATCCACCGACGCGATGCGCCATCTTCTGCCGCCTGAGGCCCGCGACCTCGGCAGGCTGATGTCGTCGGACAATGCCAGCCTGGGATCGCTTGGTACGGTGACGACCCGCATTCGCGATGCCAATCGCGTTGCTCTGCCGGACCTGCGGCCTGGCGCGTCCGCCTATGAGCGGGCGTCGCGCGACACTCTGTTGCGAAATGGCGATCTGGCCGCACGTGATGCTGCGATAGCGGAGTCGGCCTATGGCGTCTCGGCCCAACGCACGGCGGGTTTGGAAGAACTGCGCACCTCGCTCGATACGGCTTCGGACGCGAAACAGGTCATGGATATCCAGGCAAGGGTAGGGGTCGAGAACGCCCACATCCAGAATGATGCCCTGCAGTTGGAGGCGCTGCGGATGCGGCAGGAAGCCGACGTTCGGCTACGGTCGCAGCGCGAGAGTGAGACAATATTGGCTTCAAAGCTCGGGAGCCTATCA
This sequence comes from Sphingobium indicum B90A, assembly GCF_000264945.2. Taxonomy (NCBI): domain Bacteria; kingdom Pseudomonadati; phylum Pseudomonadota; class Alphaproteobacteria; order Sphingomonadales; family Sphingobiaceae; genus Sphingobium; species Sphingobium indicum. The sequence goes on along the minus strand of NZ_CP013070.1, from coordinate 2,263,749 downwards.
CAATGACGGGCAAGGCTTTCTTGCTGGCGGCATTGGCGACAGCTGTCTTAACCGGGTGTGAGCGAGCGCCGCGCGGGAAGGACTATCTGAATTCCCATCCCGAGGAACTGAGCGAGCTTACCAAGGCTTGCGCCGATGGCTCGCACCCGAACAAGCAGGAGTGCTCGAACGCCGAAAGTCTTCGAACACTCAACAACAAAATGCAGTCGCTCTCACGGTAGCGCGTTGGAATTCGACATGGCTACGGACTTGTTCAGCTCACTTTACGCGAACATTGATGGAAAGCTGGACCTTTTCCTAAATGAGCGTCTTCAAAATGTGGTCGACGTTGTGCGTGGGCCGCTGGCACTCGGCCTCGTAATCTATATCGCCCTTTTTGGTTACATGGTGATGCGTGGGATCATCAGCGAGCCTTGGGGCGAGCTGTTTTACCGGATGGTCAAGCTCTGCCTGCTGTATATTGCCGCAACGACGGTCGCCTATTCTGAGTGGATCACCACGCCGCTTTTTCATGGGATGCCGGACGCGATCTCGCAGGCTCTCGCGGGGAAGACGATCGGGACAGCTGGCCAAGCTTTTGACGATTACTACGCCCAAAGCGATGTCATTATAGTGCGCATTGAGACTGAGGCGGCGACTTACAGCGATATCAACCCTTATAAATTGGTACTTTATGCGTTGAGCTTGGGGCTTAAGGCGCTCGCGGGTCTCTCGGCGGCTATCGGCTTCGCAATTACGATATTTGCCAAAGTTGCACTCGCGATCATTATAGCCCTAGGACCCATTTTCATCGCCCTTGCATTGTTCGAACCGACAAGGCGTTTCTTTCATGGATGGCTTGGCCAAACCATAAACTACATTGTCTTGCTTGCTGTAATCATTGCGGTCACGACTCTGATTACCGATCTCGGAGCAGCTGCAACGGCAGCATCTGAAGGAGTCGTGGATACGGCATTCGGCGCCGTTCTGTTTGCTGCATACATATTTCTTGGCACAATCTTCTTCTTCCAGGCTCCTGCGATTGCCACCGGCATTGCGGGCGGGGCCGCCGCCGGGGTCGGCGCCTTCGCCGGGACCGCCTGGGGGACGATGGCATCTCCCTTCCGACAACGCCGCATTGCGCGCAACAGCCGCAATCTGGAGCGCGCCGCTCGTCGGGGCGGCTCCATCGAAGCGGCATAGTGAGACATCACCATGACCTTGCCCTGTCCTCAAAAATCGACGTTCACCATCCGCCAGGTTACTGTCTGCCTGATCGGCAGCCTTCCACTGCTGGGCCTTGCGGCATGCGCTTCCGGACCCAAGAAGCTGGCCGTTTGCAACGGGCACCATCTGCGTGACGTGAATATCTATGGGAGCGTTCTGCCCGGATCGCCGGTGCCGGCGACCACAATGCCGCGCCCTGCGCCGCCCATTCCTCCCTTGTCTCATCCGCAGGTGGGCGATCCACCGCCTCCGCCCGCAGTGCCAGCGCCTCCGGACGACAAAGTTTCCTTTGCGCCAAGGGACATTCGTTATGCGAGTTGCTGACAATGGCGCGGAGGCGGTGCCTGCTTCCGGGCTCAAACGCTATTTCCAGGAAGCGCGGAGCTGGGACCAGGACAGGGTTCGATCGGCATTGCGATCGACACGTATTGCTTGGACCGTGGCGGCGGTAACCTCAGTCCTTGCGGCCGCATCCATTTTTGCTGTCGCCGCGCTGGCCCCGCTCAAGACCGTCGTGCCCTATGTCATTCGGGTCAATCAGACGACGGGCGCGGTGGATGTCCAGACGGCGCTGACCCAGCGGCCGATGCGCTATGATGAGGCGGTCACAAAATACTTTCTCGCGCAATATGTCCGGACGCGTGAAAGCTGGATACCGGCGGCTGCGGAGGAGAATTTCCGCTTCGTGACAATCCTGTCGCAGCCGGCGGAGCAGCAGCGCTGGGCACGCTTCTTCAGCAACAACAATGCTGCCAGTCCCCAGAACGCCTGGGGGAAAAACGCAGTCGTCCAGGCGCGGGTGCGCAACATCGCCTTCATCAATGATCGGGTTGCCAATGTGCGATTCACACGGATCGTCCAGACCGAGGCGGATACGCAGAGCAGCGATTGGATCGCCACGGTCACTTTCGCCTATGCCAACGCGCCGATGGCCGAAGGTGATCGCTATCGGAACCCGCTCGGCTTCCAGGTCGAGAATTACCGCTCCGACCCGGAGGTAGTCCGATGAAAACATTGGTCGCTGCGGTTTTCATCGCGTTTGCATCCCTTTCTGCTGCCCATGCGGTTGAGGTCCCGCGTGGCGCTGCGTCTGACCCACGCGTCAAGTTCGTCGATTATGAGGAAGCGCAGGTCTATCGCATCGTCGGGACCTTCCGGACAGCAACCCAGATTGTCCTCAGCGAGGACGAAACGATTCAGCACGTAGCGCTGGGCGACACCGTCTCCTGGGAGGTGGCGGTGGCCGGCCACATCTTGTTCCTCAAGCCGCGCGAACGCGCTGGACCGACCAACCTTATCGTCACCACGTCTCGCGGCGGAACCTTAAGAAGCTATGCCTTTGAACTCACGGCTCGTAGTGGTCCGATCACCGGCCGCAACGGCCAGGCCTATTTCCAGGTCCGCTTCCGCTATCCGCGGGACGAGGCGGCGCGGGCCGAACGCCTGAGAGCGGCACAGATCGCGATGCAAGCGGCGGCGCTGGAGGCCCAGGCTGTTCGCGGTGCCCTCGACCATGCGGTGATCGAGGGTCCGCGCAACATGAATTATAAGGTTCAGGGTTCGAGCGATTTGCAGCCGTCGGAGGTCTCCGACAATGGCCAATTCACGGTGCTGCGGTTTCCGGCGAACCGGGAAGTTCCTGCCATTTATCTGGTGAGGCCAGACGGGTCCGAAACGCTGGTTCCGTTCGACGTTCGCGACGAATTCGTCGTCGTTCATTTGGTGGCGCGCCAACTGCGCCTGCGCCGGGGCGGCGAGGTGCTGTGCATCTATAACCAGGCGCCCGAACCTTATGGCGTCGATCATGGAACGAATACCGGATCGCCTCACGTCGAGCGCACCATCACCCATCCGCAGGAATGAACCATGGCCGATGAACCGTCCCCTGTCGTGCGCCCGCTGCCCGGTGCCGATCCAACGCCCGAAAGGCACGAAATTCTTCACGAGCGTGGAATCGAGCCGATCGGCGGCACGACGCCCGCGCGGCACAACACCGCGCTGATCTTCGCCGGCACGGCAATGGTCTTGGGTATTCTCTGGGTGAATTCCGGCACGGGCCAGCAATCCTCGTCTCGTGACCTCACCGCGCCGGCAGGTGCAGCCCGGGAACGACCCGATATCGTCGCTCGGGAAACCGTCGATTATGCTGCGGTCGCGCCTCAACGCCGGCCGCTCGGGGCAGCCGACGCGGATCCCAATGCGCCGGTGCTCAATCCTGCAGCTGGCGTTCCCGGACCTGAAGGCCAAATTGTGCCCGCCATGCAGCCGGGCGCGGCACTGAGCGGGACCAGTGCCGCTCGGCCAACGCTTGCCGAGCAGGCGCGGCGGTCCACGCTGATCGCCTATGGAGGTCGCGATCTTGGCCGCGAGGCTGGCGCGCCCACAGCTGCAGGGGCTGCCGGCGAAGCGCCCGACAACGCTGCCGGAGCGCCAGAGAGCGGCGAGGGCAGGGCGCCCAACGCGCTCGATCTTTTGCGGCAAAGCTCGTCGATCGGGGAAGCGCGGGCCTCGATGCTGCCGAACCGCAACTTTCTGATTACCGCGGGCACGTTGATCCCCTGTATCCTGCAAACCGCCATCAATTCCGGGCAGCCCGGTTACACGTCCTGCCTGATCCCGCGAGACGTCTATTCCGAGAATGGCCGGGTCGTACTCATGGAAAAGGGCACGCGCGTTCTCGGCGAATATCGCGGCGGCATCCAGCAAGGGCAAAATCGCCTGTTCGTCCTCTGGACGCGGGCGGTCACTCCCCAGGGCGTGCGGATCGATCTTGCCTCGCCTGGCGCCGATGCACTCGGCCGAGCCGGGCTTGCAGGCGCGGTCGACAGCTTTTTCTGGGCGCGCTTTGGCGGCGCTCTGCTCCTCTCGCTCGTCGATGATGCCGCCTATATCGCTGGGCAAGCCGCCTCGAGCGGCAATGGCAATTTCAACAATGTGACGCGGGCGCCCAGCGAAGGCGCTGCGATCGCCTTGCAGAACAATATCAATATCCGGCCGGTGCTGAAGAAGAACCAGGGCGAGGAGGTCGGCATTTTCGTCGCCAAGGATTTCAACTTTGCCGATGTCTACAATCTGGAACTGCGGCGGTAAGTCATGCGCGATACCGCCGTCCTGCGCCACTATCTCGCGCCGCTCCTCCCGCTTCTGGAACCGGAGGATGTCACGGAGCTGGTGGTCAACCGTCCGGGGGAAGCGGGGATCGAGGACCGCCAAGGGTGGCGCTGGCAGGAGATGCCGGAGCTGGACAGCGACTGGCTTTCTACCCTGGCTGTTGCCGCGGCGAGCTTCACGCACCAGGATATCGATGGTCAGTCTCCGATCTGTTCGACGGTCCTGCCGGGCGGCGAGCGCTGCCAGATCGTCATACCGTCGGTCACCCCAAGCGGTTGCCCTTCCTTCACGATCCGCAAACCGTCGACCGTGACCCTGCCGATCGACCAACTGGCTGGGGCCGGGCTGTTCCGGATGACGCGCGCCAGCGCCAAGGGTCTCACCGATGTCGATGCGCGGTTAGTGGCGCTGCGCGACGCGGGCGACTGGCCGGAATTCTTCAAGGTTGCCGTTCCGGCACGCAAGAACATTCTGGTCAGTGGCGCCACGGGTTCGGGAAAGACGACCCTCGCGAAAGCGCTCATCCAGCTTATCCCACCGGAGGAGCGGTTGCTTACCATCGAAGACACCCGTGAGCTGGTCGTGCCTCATCGCAATGTCGTCCATATGGTCTATTCGAGCGAGGGGCAGGGCCTGGCCAAGGTTGGCGCCAAGCAGCTGCTCGAAAGCGCGCTGCGCATGCGGCCCGACCGCATCCTGCTCCAGGAGCTGCGTGACGGCACCGCCTTCTTCTATCTGCGGAACGTCAATTCCGGGCATCCCGGATCGATCACGACCGTCCACGCCGGTTCACCCGCCGGCGCGTTCGAACAGCTGACGCTGCTCGTCAAGGAATCGGAAGGCGGCCGCGATCTCGCCCGCGACGATATTCGCGGACTCCTTCGCATGCTCGTCGACGTCGTTGTGCAGACACGCCGTCACGGCGGGCGGTTTGAGGTCGACGAGATCTATTTCGAGCCGAGGATGGGCGATGCTGGCGCAGCGTAGTCCCTGGGCGATTGGCCTGTGCGTGATCGGCGCAATTCTGTTGTGGGCTGTCATTACCCTGTTCGTTGCCTTGTTCGGACTCGGGCAGATCGGACCTAATATCGATCTCGGCACTCTGCCGGCCTGGCTCTGGTATTATCGTGGTGATCCGCTGCTCGGGGATTGGATCAAGCGGGGTGCGATGGCCGGCGCAGCCGTGGTCGCGCTTCTTGTCCTCACGATCCTGCGGCGAGGCCCATCCTTGCACGGCAGGGCTCGGTTTGCACGCGAGGGCGAAATCCGACGCGAGGGGCTGCGTGCCCCGTCTGGCATTGTCGTTGGACGCAAAGCAGGGCGTTTCCTCATCTTCGGCGGAAACGAGCATGTCCTGCTCGAAGCGCCGACGCGCGCCGGGAAGGGCGTCGGTGTTGTCATCCCCAATCTGCTGACCTGGCCGGATTCGGTCGTCGTGCTCGATGTGAAGCGGGAGAATTGGAGTACCAGCGCCGGGTATCGCCAACGTGCCGGTCAATCGGTTTACCTCTTCGATCCGTTGGACCCTGAAGGGCGGACGGCACGGTACAATCCCCTGGCGCATATCCGGCGAGCCGATGACACCGAAGTCGTCAACGAGCTTCAGAAAATCGCAGTCATGCTCTTCCCCGCGCCGGAACGATCGGACCCGTTTTGGGCCGAAGCGGCGCGGGCGGCCTTCATCGGCGTCGGCGCGCTCGTTGCTGCCAATCCTGGCATGCCCTTCACGATCGGCGAGATCTATCGACGGCTGACCACTGGGGATCCCAAGAGCGATCTTCCCAAGGCCCTGGAAGAGGCGAGGGGGGCAGGACAGCGCCTCAGTCAGGCATGCGTCTCGGCAATCCAGGATTTCGCCTCGGCTTCGGACAACACCTTTTCGGGGATCAAGCAGACGATCACGGCGCGGCTCAATCTCTGGCTCAACCCCGTGGTCGATGCCGCGACCTCGGCAAGCGATTTCGACCTGCGCGAAGTCCGGGCGCGGCACATGTCGATCTATCTCGGTGTCTCGCCCGACAATATCGACCGGATCGCGCCGGTTTACAGCCTCTTCCTGCAGCAGCTGGTGGATCTCAACACGCGCGATTTGCCCGACGCTGCCAGCAATGTCCCAGTCCTGATCCTGCTCGATGAATTCGCAAGGCTCGGGAAGGCCTCGGTCATCGCGGGCGGCTTTTCCTATGTCGCCGGATACGGCTTGCGCCTGCTGCCAGTGATCCAGAGCCGGGCGCAGCTGCGGGCCATTTATGGTCCCGATGTTACCGACGAAATCATCGCCAATTGCGGCCTTGAGGTGGTGTTCACGCCCAAGGAGCTGAAGGTCGCGAACGAGCTTTCGGAGCGGCTCGGCTTCTTCACGATGAATGTGAAATCGCGCAGCCGAACGATTCATGGGCTGCTGGCCAATCGCAGCGTGTCGGAATCCGATCAGCGCCGCGCCCTCCTGCTGCCGCAGGAACTGATGCAAATGCCTAAGACCGAGCTCCTGTTGCTGCGCGGCGGGATCGCGCCAGTTCGTGGCAGGAAGATCGCCTTTTATCGAATGCCGCGCTTCACAAGGCGCGTGTTGGCGCCGCCCATTCTGCCGTCGCGGCCTATCCCCGCTGCTCAGCCCCCAACTGTTCTGCCGCCAGGCAAGCATCAGGTGGTGTCCCCTTACAATGACGCGGAGAAATCAACGGCGAAGAGCACGGGCGGGGCCTTGCTGGAGGAGACCAAGATGCGGGAAATGACCGATGGTGAACTGGCGGGCGCGGCCGAGATTACCGATGATATGTTGGTCCTGGGCAACCTGACCGACTTGCCGCCGCCCGGCGATGAGGCAGCGGCCATCGCTTTTGTGTCATCGATGATTGAGCGGGCGCTGGTGCAGCCGGCAGAGCCGTCATCTTCATCCCTCATCCAGGAAAGAGCAGATCATGGCCGCTGAAAAACCTGTGGCGCCACGTGGCGCGAGCAAGCGTAGCAATACGATCGGGCAGGACGCGGGAACCAGGCCGAGGAATGCGGCGCAATCGGCGCCCGAAGCAACCAAGAAGGTGAAGTCGATTGATCCGTCCGTCCTTCAAGCAGCGTCGCCCGGTGACATTCCCGATGCCTTGCGAAAGCGCTATTTCTCCACGACGAGCAAATGGTCGGGCGAGCCCGCATATTTCACGAGTGCGCAAGCTAAGGAACCGGCGTTCCGCGACCAGGGCAGACGGCTCATCACCTCCAGCGAGAGCGACGAGGTTGTGCGCGATCTCGTTGCCATCGCTCGCCATCGCGGGTGGTCGCACGTCCATGTTACCGGCAGTGAGACGTTCCGAAGGGCAGCGTGGCTCGAAGCCAGTCGCCAAGGTTTGGAAGTACGGGGATATCGGCCGAGCGAACGGGATTTGCAGGAGCTGGACCGAGTGCGGCGCGATGCTAGTCGCAACAGCATCGCCCCTGCCGTCACCGCGCCGGCGTCGCGCGAACCTGAGCGGGATCGACGCCAGGCTGATGAGGCGTCTAGGCAAACGCCGTCCGAACAAAGCCGGGTGAAGAATGCGCGGGCGGCACAGAGCCAGCTCCGTGTGATCGAAACGGTGGTGCGCGCGGCGTTGTTCGACAATCCCGATGCCGTTGCCAGGGTAATGAAGGTGGCAAATGACAAGGTGCGAACGCATCTGCAGGCGGGTCGGCAGTTTCAGGCGGCCAAGGTGCGGGACACCTCGGTCCGGGCCGTTGAGCCGTCAGGCCGGAACCGGCAGGAACCCGGCAAGGAACGAGCGCCGCTGCAACGATCTCGAGGCCGTTGATCGAGAGGGATTGAGCCTGACCAGCAAGGCTTTACCATATCGGTCATGGCCTATCGCTATCCGCCCGGCAGCCCGCTGCACCATGAGAACTTGAAGGCCAAGCAGCGCGAGCTGCGTGGCAATTTTCCAGAGCCGCTGACGCTCAGGGTGCATCGCGCGCTGTCGTGGCTGCGCCGTGCCGAGGCCGAGCAGACCGATGAGGATGTGCGTTTCATCCTGCTCTGGATCGGCTTTAACGCGGCCTATGCTGGCGACGTTGAAGCATCACGGGTGATTGCTATCCCCGAGGGCGAGCGGGGATTGTTCCAAGCCTTCTTCGCAACCCTTGTGGGCTTTGATGGCAAACATCGCATCTACGACATGGTCTGGCAGCGCTTCCCTCAGGAAATCCGGGTGCTGCTCGCAAACCGCTATGTCTTCCATCCCTTTTGGCAGCATCACAATGGTGCGTCCGGCTATGCCGACTGGGCTGACAGGCTCGAGCGGTCGCGGACAGCGATAGGCGCCGCACTGCGCGATCATGACACGGCCAGGATACTCTCGATCCTGTTCGACCGGCTTTATGTGCTGCGCAACCAACTGGTGCATGGTGGCTCGACATGGAACAGCGATGTCAATCGCGCCCAGGTCAGGGATGGCGCCGCGCTGCTCGGTTGCTTGCTGCCGATCTTCATCGATCTCATGATGGACAATGCCGGGCATGAATGGCCGATGCCGAACTACCCGGTGGTGGAGTAGGGCGTGGCGGAAGTCTGGTCCGATCAGGAAATTGATCACATCGTCGCCGACTATTTCGCCATGCTCACCGACGAGCTGGTTGGTCGCTCCTTCAATAAAGCGGCGCGAAACCGCGATCTTCAAGCCGTGATCGACCGTAGCAAGGGCTCAATCGAGTTCAAGCATCAGAACATCAGCGCGGTCTTGCTCGGCCTTGGTCAGCCTTGGATCGAGGGCTATAAGCCGGCCGCCAATTTCCAAAATGCGCTGGTCGATGGCGTCCTGCGGTGGTTGGAGGCGCGGACCGAATGGCTGGCTCCCGACAGGCTCTCACGAGCTGCCCTGAACGTACCGGAAGCGCAAGGATCACTGCGGATCGGGCCGCCGCCCACGGTGCGCAACGAACCGTCGCCGATCGATCCAGCGTTCATGGCCGCGATCGGCCGCAAATATGATGTCGCCGAGCGCGACGCGCGCAACCGGGCGCTTGGCAAGGCGGGTGAAGAATGTGTGCTGCATCACGAGCGCCGTCATTTATCTGCCGCGGGCCGCGACGATCTCGCGGACAAAGTCCGCTGGACATCTGTGCAGGATGGCGATGGTTTTGGCTTCGATATCCGGAGCTTTGAGGCGGACGGGCGCGAGAAGCTGATCGAGGTCAAGACCACCAACGGATGGGAGCGCACGCCTTTTCATATCTCTCGCAATGAGTTGGCCGTCGCCGATACGAGGCGCGAGGAATGGTGCCTCATGCGGCTGTGGAATTTCGCCCGTGCGCCAAGCGCCTTCACGCTGCGCTCGCCCCTGAGCGATCACGCACAATTGACGGCGACCAGCTTCCTCGCCGAGCTCAATTGAAAACCGCCGCCACGAAGGGCGATACAAATCGGTCAATCAGGGCAGGGCCGGGAAGTCGGGACGCGCGTGGCCTTCGACCAGCGCCCGCAACCCCGCCGGTTCCAGCACCTCGACCTTGTCGCCCCATTGATAGAGATGCCAGGCCATTTCCAGCCAACCTGCGGCCTTGAAACGGACAATCAGACTCCCATCGTCCCGATATTCGGCCGATTGGTTGGGATGGAACTGGAATTCCGCTGCGCGCGAGGCTGCTTCGGGAAGAAAACGCCAGACGATCTCGCCATATTGGGTGGGGTCCTGATAAGCGCCGAAGGCCTGCGCCGCATGATCGTTCAAGGAAAAGCCGGACTGGATGGGAAAACTTTCATCGAGACATTCAGCGCTGTGGATGCGGTCGAGGCGAAAATGGCGGAGGTTCTCGCCTCGGTCCGCCTGGCGTGCCACGAGATAGCTACGCAATCCTAGCAACAGCCCATGCGGCTCGACCGTTCGGGTTTCTGCGTCAGTCTCGCCATAGACAATACGCATTTTGAACGGTCCGCGCAGGGCCTCGATCAGAACGTCGGTGACCTCGGGTTTCATCGCGACCTTTGGGCCTGGCCGCGCCACTTGGCCCAACGCGGAAAGGACCGCCTCCGCATCGGCTTCGGACCGCAGCGCATCACGTGGAGAGAGGCGCGTTATCAGGCTGTCTCTTAGATCTTCCAGCGCCCGGGCATGGCGGAGCCGGTTCTCATCACGGGCTGCGCGAGCGGCGATTTCCAGAGCCTCGATGGTGTTTTCCTGGCGCGGTTGCAGCCGCTCAGGGATGGGACTTTGGATGCGCCAGCGCCGACGGCGATCATCATCTTCCACAACAACGACATTCGCGAAATTATCCTCCAGCGCACTTGTCATGCGCTGCGCTGTGCGGTGCGAAATGCCGAATTCCTGAGAGATTTCCTCAAGACTGATGCCCAAACGCCGCGAGGCGGCGAGTTGGGCGAGGCGCAGAAGATCGTTGGCCTTGGCGAAAGTCATTATACGTCCATGTCAGAGATTGACACCCTTGCATGCTAAGGAACAGGGTAGCGCCTGTCGAGGTGATTCCCTCGTGGGCGGCGTTGGGCAATCAAGGGGGCCAAGTGAGGACGATCGGGAACACCATTCTGTTTTCAGCGACCGACCTGATGCGGTTCGTCGGCTGCGCGCATGCGACAGCGCTCGACCTTGCCTATATGCGCGGCGAGCCGCTCACTCCCCGGGAAGATACCGAGGATGCCGCGCTGCTTCAGAAACAAGGCGATGCCCATGAGGCCGCCCATTTGGAGAAGCTGAAAGACGCGGGCAACGGGGTAGTCGAGATTGCGCGTGGCGATCTTGCGCAGAACGCGGACGAGACGCGAGCGGCGTTGGCGCAAGGCTCGCAGATAATCTTTCAAGGGGCTTTTCTCGCCGAGCGTTGGGGTGGGTGGTCCGATTTTCTTGAGCGGGTCGAGCGACCATCATTGCTGGGGCCGTTCAGCTACGAAGTGACCGACACCAAGCTGAAGCGCAAAGCCCATCCCAAGCATGTGCTGCAGCTCGTGCTCTATTCCGACCTTTTGGCGGAGATCCAGGGCGTGATGCCGGAGCATGCCCATGTGCAGCTCGGCAATGGGACGCGCGCGACGCTGCGTTTGGCCGACTATGCCCATTATGCGCGCGGTGCGCGGGCTAAGCTCGAGGCCTTTGTTGCTTCCCCTGTGCCAACGCGGCCGATCCCCTGCGCTGATTGTTCGCTGTGCCGATGGGCCGACCATTGCGACGCCGTCTTCACCAGCCAGGACAGCCTGTTCCAAGTCGCCAATATTACCCGCGGCCAAGTGAAGAAGCTCGAGGCGTCCGGCATCGAAACCATGGCCGCGCTGGCTCGGCATGACGGCCCGGTGCGCGGCGTTGCGAGTGCGACGGCGGAGAAGCTTGTCGGCCAGGCCAGACTGCAGCACGCGCGCAAAACCGGCGAACCCGCCTTCGAGTTGCGTCCGGCACAGCCAGGCAAAGGCTTTGACCTGCTCCCTCGGCCGCAGGCGGGCGATCTCTTCTACGACATCGAGGGCGACCCCCATTACGAGGGAGGCCTTGAATATCTGCACGGCGTGTGGGCCGATGATAGTTTCCATGCCTTCTGGGCTCATGACCATGCCGCCGAAGCGCAAGCGCTCGAACGGTTGCTTGCGTTTTTTCGTAATCGCCTCACGGCTTATCCGCAGGCCCGCATCTATCATTATGCACCCTATGAGATCACCGCGCTGCGGCGTCTCACCACGCGCTATGGTATCGGCGAGGCCTTTCTCGACCGCCTCATGCGCGAACGCCGCTTTGTCGACCTCTATGCGGTCGTGCGCGGCGCGCTCATCGCTTCCGAACCGAGCTACTCCATAAAGGCGCTGGAGGCCTTTTATGGCTTGAAGCGCGAGGGCGAGGTCAAGACAGCGGGCGGGTCGGTCGTTGCTTATGAAAATTGGCGCGAGACGGGCGATCAGCAAATCCTCGACGAGATCGAGGACTATAATCGGATCGATTGCCAGTCGACCCAGCTACTGCGCGATTGGCTAGTGGGCATCCGGCCCGATGGTCCCTGGCCCGTGCTTGCGCAGGACGCGGCCGAGCAGGAGGTGGTCGAGGACGAGGAAACGACGGCGCTGCGCGATCGCCTGGCCGCATCCTCTCTGACTCCAGAGCGTCAGGAATTGCTGTTCAATCTGGGGCTGTTCCACAAGCGTGAAGCCAAGCCTGCTCAGTGGACGGTTTTCGACAGCGCGGCGCGCGATGAGGAAGAGCTTGTCGATGATCTCGACGCCTTGGCGGGACTCGAGGCGATATCCGGGATCGAACCCATCAAGCGCTCGGTGATGCGCACCTATCGCTTTCCGTCTCAGGAAACCAAATTGCGCGAAGGCGGCAAGGCCACTGTGCCCGGGATTGACGGGCCGCCGTCAACCGTTGCGATTGAGGCGCTGGATCGCGATGCGTGCACGATCACCTTGAAGGTCGGCGTGGCAAGGGCCGAACTCCTCACCGATCGGCTGACCCTGCATCCGGATTGGCCGCTCGATACCAAGGTGTTGGCCGCAGCGGTGCGCGACGTCATCGAGGATCAATGCGGGCCGCGGCGCTATCGTGCCGTCGATGATCTGCTGTCGGGCGCCGCCCCGCGCCTGAACGGCATCGACGGCGATATCCTCTGCGGCGGGGAACCGGTGGCGGGCGCCATTGCCGCGGCGCACGCCATGGACCAGACGTTGCTCCCGATCCAGGGACCGCCGGGAACGGGCAAGACGCACGTCACGGCCCGGGTGATCCTGGCGCTGGTTAAAGCGGGACATCGGGTCGCCGTCGCCTCGAACAGCCATGAAGCGATCCGCAATGTCCTGCTCGGCTGCCTGCGCGCGAGCGAGGAAGAAGGTGGTGGCTTTCCAGTGTCGTTCGCCCACAAGGTTTCCAGCGGAGATGATGGCTATGCCAGGGATTGTCCCGTTCACCGGGCCACGGCCAATGATGACCTGATCCTCGCCCGCGCCAATGTGGTCGGCGGCACGGCCTTCTTCTTCGCGCGCGATGAGAATGTGCAGGGCTTCGATTGGTTGTTTGTCGATGAGGCGGGGCAAGTGGGCCTCGCCAACATGGTCGCCATGGGTCGTGCCGCGCGCAATATCGTGCTGGTCGGCGATCCGCGCCAGCTGCCTCAGGTCATCCAGGGCGCACATCCTGCGCCCGCCAACCTGTCATGCCTGGAATGGATGCTGGGCGAGCATGCCACAGTGCCTGCCGATCGGGGCATATTCCTTGCTGAGACCCGGCGGATGCATCCGGAGGTTTGCGACTTCATCTCCGACCAGGTCTACGAGGGACGCCTGGCCAGCCATAGCGATACCAAGCGCCAGAGCGTTACCGGAACGGCCTGGCCCACGGCCGGTGCCTTCTGGGTGCCGGTCGTCCACGAAGGCAATGCCCAGATCGCCGCCGAGGAAGTTGCGGCGATCGGCGCGGCAATCGAGAATCTCCTGCAAGGGAGCTGGACCGACAAGAACGGCGCCACGCGCCCTATCGGCCCCGGCGACATCATCGTAGTCGCCCCCTATAACGCGCAGGTCAACGCGCTGCGGGCGGGCCTGCCGAGCAGCATCCGCGTCGGCACGGTCGATAAGTTCCAGGGCCAGGAAGCCCCTATATGCCTGGTCTCCATGACGGCTTCCTCGGCCGATGAGACCGCCCGCGGCATGGAGTTTCTCTTCTCGCTCAACCGCATCAATGTCGCGGTTTCACGCGCCAAAGCGCTCGCGCTTGTATTTGGCAGCGACCGCTTGCGCGAGGCCAACTGCAGCAGCGTCGAGCAGATGCGGCTCGTCAACACGCTCTGTGCGCTTCCGCCGCTTTCTGCGCCCCACAATACGGGATCTTGATCCATGCGTTTCCTCCACACAGCTGACTGGCAGCTCGGCAAGCCCTTCGGCCGGTTCGAGCCCGAGGTGCGCGCGGCGCTTGGCGAAGCCCGCTTCGACGCCATCGACCGGATCGGCGAAGTCGCGGCCGCCAACCAGGTGGAACATGTGATTGTCGCAGGCGACGTCTTCGATACCGAGGGTCCCGAAGATAGGGTCATCGTCCAGGCAGTCTCGCGCATGCAGCGCTATCCCTGCCGCTGGTGGCTGCTCCCGGGCAATCACGACTATGCCCGCAACGGCGGACTGTGGGACCGGGTCCGTCACAAAGCCTCGGACAATATCATCCTGCTCACCGAGCCCGTCGCGCAGGAGATGGAAGCGGGGCTCTGGCTGCTTCCTGCGCCGCTCCTCCACCGCCACCATCTCGACGATCCGACCGAGCTGTTCGACAGCATGGAAACGCCAGGCGCGAAGCTGCGGATCGGCCTTGCACATGGTTCGATCCGTGATTTTACTGCGCGCGGCGAGACCAAGAACCAGATCGCGCCGGATCGCGCGAAGCGGTCCAGTCTCGACTATCTGGCGCTCGGTGATTGGCATGGCACGCTCAAGGTCGAGCCGCGCACATGGTATGCCGGCACCCCCGAAACCGACGGTTTTCAGCGCGATGAGCCGGGCCATGCCCTGATGATCGAGCTTGCGCCGGGAGTGGAGCCAAAGGTGGAACCCGTGCGCACCGGCCGCTTCCAATGGCTGCTCAGGGATTGGACCTTGCAGGACACGGCCGCCTTTTCGGCGGAGTCCGACGTGCTGCTCTCGGCTATCGATCCTGCGGCAACGCTGCTGCGCCTTTCGCTTGCAGGCATCACGAGCCTTGCCGACCGCGTCGAGATCCTGTCGCGGCTCGAAGATGACCTGCGGCATCGCCTCCGTTTCCTGGATGTCCGGGCGGACGATCTTGTCGGCCGGCCGGGCGAGCAGGACTTGGCGGATCTCAAGGTCGAGGGATTGCTCGGCATAGCGGCTGAGAAACTCACCGAGACAATCGCAGCTGGCGGGACTGAAGCCATATTGGCGCGGCGCGCGATGGAGCGGCTCTTTGTCGAATATCATCGGGGGAGCCAAGCATGAGCCTCCAACTGCGGCGGATCAGCCTCAACAATTTCCGCAAGTTCCGCGAGCCCCTGACGATCGAAGGGCTGGGCGAGGGGCTCAACATCATCATCGAGCCCAACGAGCGTGGGAAATCCACGATCCTTGAGGCCCTGCGTGCGGCTTTCTTCGTCCGCCATGCCACGAAGAATCAGCTCGCTCAAAGTTTTGCGCCTTATGGCGAGGCGGTCGCGCCAGAAATCGAGGTCAGTTTCGACATTGGCACCGACAGCTGGAAAATCGCCAAGCGCTTTCTCAAAGGCCCCCAAGTCGAAGTCACGGGGCCGCAGGGCCGGGCGCAGGGCGAGGAGGCCGAAAATCGCCTGCAGGCGCTTCTAGGGTTCGTCAAGGATAGCAGCCAGCGCGGTGACCCGGCCACATATGGTGCGCTCGGTCTGCTATGGGTCCCGCAGGCGCAGGCGCTCGAAGTGACGGCGCCCGGCAGCATCGTGCGCAGCAGCATCCAGGCGACGCTGGAGGCAGAGGTCGGGACGATCGTCGGCGGCGCTGCCTATGAGCGCGTCCGAAAGCGGATCGATGAGCAATATGACATTTACTGGACGCCGACAGGAAAAGCGCAGTCGAAGGGGCGCTGGCAAGCGGCGCGGGATCGTGACCAGCAGGCGCGGCAAACCGCTGCGGATGCGACCAAGCGGCTCGATGCGCTCGAAACGAGCTTCGGCGAGCTGGAGACCGCGCGCGGCCGACTGAAAGTTATCGAGCGGGAGCTGGCGGACGAGACCGAGCAAGAACAGCGCGCCGGTCTTGTTCAGTCTCTGGAGATCGCCAGGGCTGCTGCGCAGATCCTGGAGACCCGCAAAGCCGAGCATGAGATTTTCTCTGCAAACCTCGATCGTCTCGACGATCTGCAATCGCAGCATGAGGCGGCGAAGGAAGCGCTGACGGCCGCTAGCGAATCTTTGACCGCAATCACCGCCGATCGGGAGCAGCTTGCAGATCAGCTGGAAGCGGGTCGCACGAAGGTGGTTGAGGCGAAGGCAGCGCTCGACAAGGCGCGAGATGATCGCGCCACAGCCCGTCAGGCGCTTGTGGAAGGGGACGCACGTCTCGCTAGGCGGCAGCGCCACGCGGCGATCACCGATGCACGCCAGCGGCACACCGAACTCCTCGATCTAGAAAAGCAACTGGCCAATGCCCGCAATCAGGCCGCACAGGTCATTCCGGCTGAGGCGTTCGCTCGCCTGGAGGCCAATGATCGTGCTGTCGCGGAAGCGCGGGCCGCCGTCAATGCCGGCGCTACCACTATCGAGCTTACGGGCGACGCTACGGGCATCACCATAGGCGGCGAGCCCCTGACACCAAATAGCCCGCGCACATTGACCGGTGAGACGCAGATTGCCCTGGGCGGGGGCGTCCTGGTCATCCGTCCGCCGGCAACGGCAGCCAGTGCGGAAGCCCGCCTCGCCGAATTGCTCGAGCGACAGGAACTGGAACTAGCCGGATGGGACGTGGCCGGCCTCGCCGCGGCGCGGACGCGAAACGATACCGCGCGCGACGCGCAGGGGACCGTCCAACTGCTCGAAACCAAGATCGCCGGGCTGACGCCGACACAGCCGCTGTTGGATCTTGCGGCAGGCCCTGATGCGCTCAAGCTGTTCGTGGCAGGTGTTCCAGCGGAATCACCGGCGGCCGATGAAGACGAGATCTCGACCGATCAGCTCACCCGACGCCTGGAAGAGGCGGAAACGGTCGTAGTGCGCGCTGAAACCCTGCACGACCAAGCCGTTCAGGACCTGCGAGAAATAGAGGATAGGGACCGCCCGCTTGCCGCCAAGCAGGCGGGCGCGGAGCGCGATCAGTCTCATGCATCGGATCGCATCGCTCAGCTCGAACAGAAGCCCGATTTTGCCGGGCTGGCCGACGCCATCGCCAAAGCCCGGGAGAATGTTGCCCAGGCCGCTGTCA
Source organism: Sphingobium indicum B90A (assembly GCF_000264945.2). Classification (NCBI taxonomy): domain Bacteria; kingdom Pseudomonadati; phylum Pseudomonadota; class Alphaproteobacteria; order Sphingomonadales; family Sphingobiaceae; genus Sphingobium; species Sphingobium indicum. The sequence continues at coordinate 2,246,588 of NZ_CP013070.1, read as the reverse complement.
AGCTGGCCGAAGCGACGCGCGACGCCACCGCGCATGATGCGCAGGCGATCAACCGCAAGATCGAAACGATCGATAGCCGGGCAAGGGCAGGGCAAATCCGGCGGAGCGACCTCGAAAAGGATATCGCCCGCCTTGAGGCGATCATTGAGAGCGAAGGTGGCAAAGGTCTGGCGAGCCTGGCCGCAGCTGCAGCCGAAGAAGCTGATGCCGCAACGCAGGCGCTAGCTCGGCTCGACGAAGAGGCGGCCACGGTCAAAATGCTCAAGGATGTGCTGGACGAGGCGCGTGCGGAGGCATCTCGAACCTTCGTTGGCCCAGTGGCCCAGCGCGCCCGCGTGCATGTTGAGCGCCTGTTTCCAGGCGCAGACCTGAGCTTCGATGAAGAGTTAGGGCTGGCATCCGTCACGCGCTCAGGCCTGAGCGAAGCCTGCGGCACGCTTTCGAAGGGAACGCAGGAACAGTTGGCGGTCCTGACCCGCCTTGCCTTTGCCGACATGCTGCTGGAGCAGGGCATGCCGGTTTCGCTCATCCTCGACGATCCCTTGGTCTATTCCGACGATGGCCGGCTCGATCTGATGACGGAAATCCTGGAGGAAGCCTCCCAACGCATGCAGGTGATCCTGCTGACCTGCCGCGACCGGGCATTTCGGCATTTACAGGCTCAGCGTGTGCAGCTTTAAGCTCATAGCAAAGATCGGAATTCTATGAAGCTTTTGCGTAACAGTGGAAATGAGCGAGTTATTGATAGGCTTCGGGACTGGCTGCAGCCGGACGCAGCGGTTGATTTTATGTCGCCTGTCTTCTCGCTTTACGCATTTGCCGAAATGCACGACCATCTCAGCAAGATCGGACACTGTCGGATCCTTCTTGGCTCTGACAGTGCCATTACGAATTCCCTCTACGGCGGCCCTGCCGACATTGCCGCACGCGGTAAATTGCAGGGTCGATGGCTTGCCAAAATCGCCGTTGAATGGCTGAGCAAACATGCCGAGGTCCGCCACGTCCCAACTGCGCCGCCCCAATCCATGATCATTATTTCTGAAAACCGCAACCGCCACGTTCTGACCGGCACATGCGGGTTCACCACCGATGGCTTGGGAGTTACACCAGGTGACCGACTGGGCCTTGTCCAGCTTTCCGATACAGAAGCAGAAGCGGAGGCATTCGCCGACTGGTTTCAGGCAAATTGGTGCGGAGTGAAACCGAACCCGAGCCAACTTCCCATCAGCCTTAACGTGGCTGCGAGCCATCGCCCACCTTCTCTGCTTTATTTTAAGGTGCTCTACGAGCTGTTCAGGGATTTGGGCGACGAGCTGGACGAGGAGCGGATTATCAAGTCCGCGACGGGCATCCGCAACACGACCGTCTGGAACAAGCTGTTCAAGTTTCAGCGGGATGGCGTCGTCGGCGCTATCGACAAGCTGGAGCGCATCGGCGGCTGCATAATCGCCGATAGCGTCGGTCTCGGCAAAACCTTCGAGGCCCTGGCCGTCATCAAATACTACGAGCTGCGCAACGACCGCGTTTTGGTGCTCTGTCCCAAGCGGCTGCGCGACAACTGGACGCTCTACAAGGCCAATGATCGCCGCAACGTCCTGGCAGGCGACCGCTTCAATTATGACGTGCTGAACCATACCGACCTGTCGCGCGACGGCGGTTTGTCGGGCGATATCGACCTCGGGCATGTGAATTGGGGCAACTACGATCTCGTCGTGATCGACGAGTCCCATAACTTCCGCAACAAGGCGACCCATAAGGATCGCGACACGCGATACGACCACCTGATGAAGCGCATCATCAAGGCGGGCGTGAAAACCAAGGTGCTGATGCTGTCGGCAACGCCGGTCAACAACCGGCTGGCCGACCTCAAGAACCAGATCGCCTTCATGACCGAAGGCAGTGACATTGCCCTGATCGAGCACGGTATTCCGAGCATCGAGGCGACCATCCGCAAGGCGCAGGGGCAATTCAACCGCTGGCTCGACCTCCCCGAGGATGAGCGACGCCCCGCGCGGCTGATGGACATGCTGGGCTTCGATTATTTCAAGCTGCTCGACATGCTCACCATTGCGCGGTCGCGTAAGCATGTGCAGCGCTACTACGGCACGGAGGAAACCGGCCAGTTCCCCGAGCGTCTGCGTCCGGTCAACATCAAGGCCGACGTTGACCTGGCGGGCGAGTTCCGCCCCATCCGCGAGATCAACAACGAAATCCGGCGGCTGACGCTCGGCGCTTATGCGCCCTTGCGATACGTGCTTCCGCACAAGCAGGCCGCCTACGACGAAAAATACAGCACCAAAGTCCGGGGCGGCGAGAGCTTCTTCCGGCAGGTCGACCGCGAGGAAAGCCTGATTCATCTGCTGCGGGTCAATATCCTGAAGCGCATGGAAAGCTCGGTCGCGTCTTTCGCCCTCACCATCAAGCGCCAGCTCGATGACGTGAACGCGCTTCTCGCCAAGATCGATACCCACGAGGAGTCCGTCGATGAGCTGGCCATTGACGATGTTGATATCGACGATCCCGCATTCGAGGCGCTGCTCGTCGGGCGCAAGGTTAAGGTGCTGTTGCAGGACGTTGATCGCGTGCGCTGGCGGCAAGACCTGATCGAAGACCGCAACCGGTTGGCCACGTTGTTATCGGCGGCGCGCGCCGTCACGCCCGAGCGGGACGCGAAGCTCGCCGCCCTCAAGGAGCTGATAGCACACAAGGTTGATGCGCCGATCAACGGCGATAACCGCAAGCTGCTGCTCTTCACGGCCTTCGCCGACACGGCGGACTATCTGTACCGCGAGCTTGCGGGCTGGGCGCATTCGGCGCTTGGCATCAACCTCGCCGTGGTCAGCGGCACCGGCGCGAACAAATCCAGCTTGCCCGGCCTGCGCTCGGATATGAGTTCGATCCTGAGCGCCTTTTCGCCCCGCTCCAAGGAGCGGCCGGAGGAAATGGCGGGCGAGGGCGAGATTGACCTTCTCATCGGCACGGACTGCATTTCCGAAGGCCAGAACCTTCAGGACTGCGATTTCCTCGTGAATTACGACATCCACTGGAATCCGGTGCGCATCATCCAGCGTTTCGGGCGTATCGACCGTATCGGCTCGACCAACACCCGCATCCAGCTCGTCAATTTCTGGCCGAACATGGAGCTGGACGAATATCTCGACCTCGAATCCCGCGTCAGTGGCCGCATGGTGCTGCTCGACGTTTCGGCGACGGGCGAGGAGAACGTCATCGAGTTTCAGGCCGGAAACCAGATGAACGACCTGGAGTATCGCCGCGCCCAATTGCAGAAGATGCAGGACGCGGTGATCGACCTGGAGGATTTATCGAGCGGCGTTTCCATCGCCGACCTGACGCTCAACGATTTCCGCATCGATCTTGCAGGCCATCTGCGCGACCATCGCGACCAGCTCGAAACCCTGCCGCTCGGCACCTATGCCGTCGTGTCGGGGCTGGAGCCGACCGCATCGGACAATGATTTGCCGCCCGGCGTCATCTTCTGCCTGCGCGCCGTGGGCGACGCCGCAGCGCATGCCGCCGAACCTGGCTATCCCTTGAGCCCCAATTTCGTCGTCCATGTTGGCGACGAGGGCGAAGTCCTGTTGCCCTACACGCAGGCCAAGCAGGTGCTCGACCGGCTCAAGAAAACCGCCATCGGGCGCGATTTTCCCGATGCAGAGGCCTGCGCGCGCTTCGACAAGGACACGCGGCTTGGCCGCGACATGGAAAGTTATCAATCGCTTCTCGCCCGTGCTGTCGCCTCGATTGCGGGCAAGAGCGAGGAGCGCGCCATCGCGAGCCTGTTCTCACCCGGCGGCACCCATGCCCTCAAGGGCGAATTCGCCGGTATCAATGATTTTGAGGTCGTCGCCTTCGTCGTCATCCTGCCGCCTGCTGCATCCGAGGGCGTATGACAGCGGATGGAAGCGTGCGCGCCATCGTTGATGCTCTTGCGCTTCCAACCGGCGCGAGGGTCGATGCCCGTGTTCCCAAGAAACTGCTGATCGAGCAGGGTGCGCCGACCAGCACGGACAAGCGCGCCATTCAGGAAGGCGTTGACGAGCTGCAATGGTTTGCGGCCTGCAAGCCCGCGACCATCGGCGTCCCAGCCTTTGCCGACGAGGAGCGCGACTATCTAGAAATCGCCGTCATCGGTTGCGCCTTCCGTGCCGGTGCCAAGGGGACGCGACTGATCGAACTGATCCACCGCGCCATTCCATATCCCGTGTTTCTCATAACGTCGGATGAGGGCGGTTTGACCCTATCCGCCGCGCACAAGCGCAAGGCGCAGAACGAAGCTGGCCGCGTCGTAGTGGAGGGCGTTGTCGCCGCCGCTGGCCTGCATCTGGACGGTGCAGATGCGATGCAGACGGCGTTTTTAGCGAGCCTGGCGCTGGCGGCGCAACCCCGAACCGACCTCCACAGCCTCTATTCCGGCTGGATCGGGCGGCTGGAAGCGCTCAACGCTTCGCGGTTGACGGGGGCCTTCGCGGCAACCGATAATGGTGAAATTGTCATCAGACGTCGTCAGGCGCTCGACGCGCACGCGAAAATGAGCAAAGAAATCGAGGTGTTGCGAGGCAAAGCCAAGCGCGAGAAGCATCTTGCTCGTCGCGTGGAAATGAACATGGAAATACAAAGGCGCGAGGCCGAACTTGCGGAAAACTCTAAATGGCTGTGAATAGTCAAGCAAAGGCACCGAGGGCGATTGTTGGCCCTGTCATTGCAGATCTCGATTCAATCGGGGCGGGCGATGTAACTATTGCTACGGCTTTCTATTCCATGGGCGCACTTAATGCGCTCAACATCGAAGCCAACAGCCTTCGCCTTTTCGTGCGCCTTGATTTAACGTCACCCGTGGAATGGGCGCTCGGCTCTCTGAATCCTCCAGCGCTACGAGATTTTATCCAACGTCATTACGCCACGTGCAACGAGGTAGCACTTTTCGTGAGCCCGTCCGCTCACGCTAAAATTTATAGCGGTCAGCAGGGATATTTGATTGGCAGCGCCAATCTCAGCACGCGGGCGTTGTCTGGAAATGCCGCTGAGGTTCTGTGGTTTGAACGTGACCAAGCGCGGCGCGACCTGATGGATCAAATGTTTGGCGAATACTCACGCCTTTTTAAGCCTCTGAAATTTGATGATCTTGTCGACTACGTGAAGTCGTATGAGAAAGAGGTCGCAAATATAAAGAAAAAGCTACCGCCAATTCTGAATATTGAAGAAGATAGGGTAGCATCCCGCATTATGCGACCCACGCGTTTTGGGGATTACGATGATTTTCTAAAATGGCTTTCTCGCCAGACGGATGATGCGTCGAAAGAAATATCTCGACGCGCGCATGGTAAGGCGCAATTGAGCGGTCACATACGTCAAAACTTCTTTGGGCTTCGGCAGTTTTTTCTCGTTAATCCGGGCAATATGAGCCTGCTTTCTAAGCAGGAGGCAGACACCTACACGTTATCCAAGGATGCAAAAACGGCGGCCACGCTCAGTGCATTTGTTAAGCAGCGCGCACAAGACGAAGGGCCGTTCAAGTTATCCACCTGGCGCACCTATCTGCCTGAGAGCGCAGGTGGTAAGCCAAAATCCGGGGGCGGCACCAGCGGAAATTTGAAGCGTATGCTTCCATTGGTCGCCCGCTATATGCGAGCGAAAGTAGGGAAAAATTCGTGAGTAAGAGTCTTGAGCAAATGAAAAAAATCGAAATGGGCGACGCGCTTACCCAAAGCCAAAATCTCGTTGAAGAGAATATCGCCCGCTTGCTGGAGCTTTTCCCCGCTTTACTCGTCGAGAATAGCGACGGCGGATATGCCGTCGATGTTGAGGTATTGAAGCAGCTGGTCGGCGACGCGACGGTCTCGACCGCCGATGAAAAATACGGGCTATCTTGGCACGGCAAGCGTCAAGCGCGACAGATCGCATTGACGCCTTCAACCGGCACGCTCCTGCCACGTCCGGATGAAAGCGTCGAGTGGGACGGGACGCGCAATCTCCTGATTGAAGGTGACAACCTCGAAGTCCTCAAGCTCCTGCAGAAGAGCTATAACCGAAAAATCAAAGCAATCTATATTGACCCGCCCTACAATACCGGGCGGAATCTCATATACCCGAACGACTATCACGATGGTGTTCGCACCTATCTTGAGGTGACTGGTCAGGTCGAGGGAGAGAAGAAGCTTCAAAGTAATCCGGAGTCGGGAGGCCGCTTCCATACTAACTGGCTATCGATGATTTATCCGCGCCTCAAACTTGCGAGAAATCTTTTGGCACCGGATGGTGTTTTAGTCATCACGATTGATGACAACGAAGTCAGCCAACTTGGCGTGATACTCCGTGAGGTCTTTGAAGAAGGGAACTTCGATCACGTCTGCGTCCCTGTCGTTCATAACCCGCGCGGCGTGCAGGGTAAGAATTTCTCTTACGTTCATGAATACGCGTATTTTGTTTACCCGGCAGGCACCAAGGCAATCTGCGACCGAAAGATCGATGATGCAGATGTGGACTGGTCGCATCTTCGGAATTGGGGCTCTGAATCGGAACGCTCCGATGCCAAGAATTGCTTCTACCCGATCATGGTAAAGGACGGCGCGATTGTCGGCTTTGGTGATGTTTGCCCCGACGAATTCCATCCCAAGCAAACCGAAGTGATTGACGGCATTTCGTACGTTTATCCAATCGATAAGGCGGGAGTGGAGCGCAAGTGGCGCTATGCGCGGCAATCGGTCGAGGGAATTGCTTCGATGCTGCGCGCCAAGCAAACGAGCTATGGCTACGAGATCGAACTTGGGAAAACCTTTGGCCTCTATCGAACCATTTGGAACGACAAGCGGTATGACGCCAACGACAATGGAACCGGCCTTGTTGGCGAATTGGTTCCCGGATCGCCGTTTACCTTCCCGAAGAGCCTTTGGGCTGTCTACGATAGCTTGCTCGCTGCGACCGGGAACGACCCGGACGCCATCGTTTTGGACTTCTTCGCTGGCAGCGGCACGACGGGTCATGCCGTTATGGAACTGAACAAAGACACTGGCGGTAACCGCCGGTTCATTCTCGCTCAACTGCCGGAGCCGGTCGACGGTAACAAGAAATTTCCCACAATCTTTGAGGTAACGAAAGCCCGCATAAAAGCCGCAGGAGAGCGCATTAAGGCGGCAAATCCCATGTTCGCTGGTGATGTGGGTTTTCGGGTTTTCAAGCTCGCATCTTCCAATATTCGTGCATGGGATCCAGAGCCTTCAGACCTTGAAGGCACGCTGCTCGCCAATGCCGAGCACCTTGTGGCGGGACGCACAGAGCAGGACGTGCTTTATGAGCTGCTGCTCAAGCTGGGGCTTGACCTGTGTGTACCTATTCAAACGAAGGAGGTTGCGGGTAAGGTCGTCCGTTCCATCGGCGGCGGCGCGCTGATTGCCTGTCTGGCCGATGGGCTGTCCAAGGAAACGGTCGAAACCCTCGCCAACGGAATTGTCGCATGGCGGAAAGAGCTTGCCCCTGCCGTGGACACCCGCGTGGTCTTCAAGGATTCCGGCTTCGCTGATGACGTTGCCAAATCCAATATGGCCGCGATCCTGAACCAGAACGGCATTCTTGACGTGCGTAGTCTGTAAGGGAGGCCGGAATGAAACTGCATTTCGAGCCCGATCTCGATTATCAGCACACGGCAATCGAGGCCGTCTGTGATCTTTTCCGTGGGCAGGAAATCAACCGCACCGAATTCACCGTCACGCGCCGTCCGCGCCCGCTGCGCGATTCAACGGGGCAGGCGGGTTTAGACCTGGGCGCATTTACCGGCGTTCAGGGTGAACTTGGCCTTGTCGAAAACGAATTGGGCATCGGCAACCGGCTATCCCTGCTCGACGATGAGATCGTTACTAACCTGAAGGATATTCAGCTCCGCAACGGTCTGCCGCCGTCGTCGGCGCTCGCGTCCGGCGACTTCACCGTCGAAATGGAGACGGGGACGGGCAAGACCTACGTTTACCTCCGCACGGTCTTCGAGCTGAACAAGCGTTTCGGCTTCACCAAATTCGTGATCGTCGTGCCGTCCGTCGCGATCAAGGAGGGCGTCTACAAGACGCTCCAGATCACCGAGGAGCATTTCAAAGGCCTCTATTCCGGCCAGCCCTTCGACTATTTCCTCTACGATTCCGCCAAGCTCGGCCAAGTGCGGAACTTTGCCACCAGCCCGACCATTCAGATCATGGTCGTCACCGTGGGCGCGATCAACAAGAAGGACGTGAACAACCTCTACAAGGATAGCGAGAAGACGGGCGGCGAAGCGCCCATCGACCTGATCCGTGCGACGCGCCCCGTCATCATCGTCGATGAACCGCAGAGCGTTGACGGCGGCTTGCAGGGCAGCGGCAAGCAGGCGCTCGGCATGATGAACCCGCTCTGCACCCTGCGTTATTCCGCTACCCACGTGGACAAGCATCACATGGTCTACCGGCTTGACGCCGTGGACGCCTATGAGCGCAAGCTGGTCAAGCAGATCGAAGTGGCCTCGCTCGAAGTCGAGGGCGGCCATAACAAGGCCTATTTGCGTTTCCTGTCGGCCAACAACCGGGGCGGCGCTGTTACAGCCCGCATCGAAGTGGACGCGCAGCAGGGCGCACAAGTCCGTCGCAAGGAAATCACCGTGCAGGACGGGGACGATCTTGAGGATGAGACTGGCCGCGCCGTCTATAAGAATTGCCGCATCGGCGAAATCCGCGTTTCCGGCGACAGCTCATTGCTGGAGGTGAAAACTGACGGCTCCGAAACCTTCCTCTCGGTCGGTGAAGCCATCGGCGACGTGGATGCGGACGCCATCAAGCGGCTGATGATCCGCCGCACGATCCAGGAGCACCTGGAAAAGGAAAAGCGCCTAGCACCGCTTGGCATCAAGGTGCTGAGCCTGTTCTTCATCGACGCCGTGGATCACTACCGCTCATACGATGAGGACGGAAATGCCGTGAAAGGCAAATATGCGACGATGTTCGAGGAAGAATATCGCCGCGCCGCCAAGCTTCCCGAATTTTCCAGCCTGTTCAAGGAAGTCGACCTCACGTCCGAAGCCGAGGACGTGCATGACGGCTATTTCTCCATCGACAAGAACAAGCGCTGGACGGACACCGCCGACAACAATCAGGCGAACCGCGACAGCGCCGAGCGCGCCTATAACCTCATCATGAAGGACAAGGAAAAGCTCTTGGGCTTCGAGACGAAGCTCAAGTTCATCTTTTCCCACTCCGCCCTGAAAGAGGGCTGGGACAATCCCAACGTGTTCCAGATTTGCGCTCTGCGTGAAATCGGCACGGAGCGGGAACGCCGCCAGACCATCGGTCGCGGCCTGCGCCTGTGCGTCAACCAGCAGGGTGAACGGCTGCGTGGCTTCGAGATCAACACGCTCACGGTGGTCGCGACCGAGAGCTATGAGACCTTCGCCGACAACCTCCAGAAGGAAATCGAGGCCGACACCGGCATTCGCTTCGGTATCGTCGAGCAGCACCAGTTCGCGGCGATCCCGATCCAGAAGGACGACGGTACGCTCACGATGCTGGGCTTCGAGGAATCGACGTCGATCTTTGACTTCCTCAAGGCCGAGCAGATGATCGACGCCAGAGGCAAGGTGCAGGACAAGCTGCGGCAGGCACTGAAGGAGGGGACTCTGACCCTCCCGCCTGAATACGCCGCGCATTTGCCGCAGGTGAAAGAAGTCCTGCGCAAGGTCGCTGGCAAGCTCGACATCAAGAATGCCGACGAGCGCGTCACGGTCAAAACCCGTCAGGCCGTCCTGCAAAGCGCCGAATTCCAGGCGCTGTGGGAGCGCATCAAGCACAAGACGACCTATCGGGTGCATTTCGACAACGCGAAGCTGATCGACGATTGCGTCAAGGCCATTGCCGGTGCGCCGCCGATTGCCAAAGCGCGCGTCACCATCCGCAAGGCCGACCTGGCCATCGGGCAGGGCGGCGTGCTCGCAACCGAAACCTCCACGTCCGGCCCCGTGACCATCGAGGAGGGCGATATCGTCCTGCCCGACGTGCTGACTGATCTTCAGGATCGCACCCAGCTCACGCGGCGCAGTCTCGTCACCATCCTGACCGAGAGCGGCAGGCTGTCGGATTTCAAGCGCAATCCGCAAGCCTTCATCGAGCTGGCCGCCGAGGTTATCAACCGCACCAAGCGGTTGGCTCTCGTCGATGGCATCAAATATCAGCGCGTCGGCGTCGATACCTTCTATGCGCAGGAGCTGTTCGAGCAGGAGGAGCTGACCGGCTACCTTAAGAACATGCTCAAGGACACACAGAAATCCGTGTTCGAGCATGTTGTCTATGACTCGGGCGGCGTCGAGCGCACTTTCGCCGAACAGCTCGAAAAGAACGAGGCCGTGAAGGTTTACGCCAAGCTCCCCGGCTGGTTCAAAGTGCCGACGCCGCTTGGAACCTACAATCCCGATTGGGCGGTTCTCGTGCAGATGGATGGCGAGGAACGCCTTTATTTCGTCGTCGAAACTAAGGGCAGCCTGTTCGCGGATGATCTGCGGGACAACGAAGCGGCAAAGATCGCTTGCGGAGAGGCACATTTCAAAGCTCTGGCGATCAACCAAAATCCGGCCCGTTACGTCAAGGCCACCAGGATAAATGACCTCATGGAACATAGCTGAACTTATTGGCCTCGCGAACGACAGCGTCTTCTCGAGGCCAAATTCGCGAAGCTTAACATAAGTAACATTATCAACCTTTTATCGTTTTATATCAATCATTTATCATCCGACGAGCAAGGGTCATTCCGGTGAATTGATATCCGCCCAATAGGTGATCTCCTCGAAAAGGTGCATGCCTTCCGGATCTTCCCATCCCTTACGCCCGTCATCCCACCGGCCGATTACGGGACGATCTCCTTCCCAGAGCAGCATGAGGCGACCGTCTTTTCGGTCGTCGGGCATCGCGCCAATCGGGTCCCACGGGATGTATTTCGCTGTGATCACGCAAAATCTCCTCGCATGCCGGCGGCGCGCGAGTTCATTCACGCTGCGCTGCTCCAGCAACGGCATTGAAGATCGAATCGACGATGTCTAGAAATAAAGTGCCCCGACGGTTTGCAAAGCAGGGACCGCCGGGGGATACCCAGCTCATATGGCGCAAGGGTGCCTAAAAATCAAGTGAAAAGGTTCCCGTGCCAACATTCGTTCATGCCTTGTCCGCTGACCGCTTCGACACTTATCTGAAGTGGGCCGGAGCCGATCAGACGCTCGCAGAGCGCCTGTACACCTATAATGTGCAGCTTTCCGCAGCCCTCTATGGCCCTCTACACATGCTCGAGGTCGTGCTGCGTAACATGGCGGACGCGCGGCTTGCGGCCCAACATGGCGCCGCCTGGATCGACGATCCTGCGATCCTTGTGACGAACTATCAGACGGGCGCAATCGCAAAAGCACGGCAAACGCTGCAGAAAGACGGGAAGGCAGCGACCCGTCCGCAGATCGTAGCGGAGTTGAACTTCGGCTTCTGGGCGTCACTCTTCGGCCCCAAGTCACACCACCTCTGGCAAAGCCTGCGACCCATCTTTCAGGCCAAAGGCGTACAGCGCGGTGTGATCGCGCGGGACTTGCGCGACCTGCGTATATTGCGCAACCGCGTCGCCCACTATGAACCCATCATCGCGCTTCCGCTCGCGCAGCGCTATGCGAGTATCACGACCTTGACGGGCTGGCTGTCTCCAAGCGCCGCGACATGGATCGCCAAGTATTCGACATGGCCGACACTTTATCCGGCCGTACCCATCCTTGTGCCCGACCCTGCATCTGGAGATTTGCTGGTGGCGCCAGCGGCGCTACCCTTTCTCCCTGCATGACCTATCTCTCCGCGACGCCTGGATCTTGAGGACAATGTCGCCCATCCAGCCCGGCATGGCCGAGCGGGCCGCGACCAGCGCGCGCGTACCGGCATCGTCGAGGCGCGCGGCGAAGCGCCCGATCACATCCGCGTCGATATTGCCCTTCCCTAGATGCGCGAGCGCCTGGACGATCGCATTCACAGACTCCGGCGCGTCGAGCACCGGCGCGCGGCTGTGCTTCAAGGTAACGCTGCGGCCGCCAGCCTTGGCGGTGCGGGTGCGGCCGCTGGTGGCGTAGCTCACCCGGGCGGGCACCTGCGTCGAGATACCAAGGCTATTGGCCGCCGCCGCTCCCGACGGCGCGAGCGCATCGCCGCTCTGCGCGGAGAGCGCCTGGGCCAGCTGCCCGGGATCCGGGCTCAGGGCACCAAGCTTGTCATGCTGGCGGGGATAGTCGTAGAGACCGCGGCCGATCCGACGGATGTCACCGGCATGCGCGAGACGCGACAGCGCCATGTCGACCGAGCCGCGCGTACCGAAGTCGACGAACTGCTTGGGCGTAAACACCCAGCCACAGCCCTTGCCGCGCACACGCTTCATAATCCGGTCAGCCACCGCAGACATGTCCATGCTCCTGTCTGTTAGATAGTAGCATGGTTTTTTCTAACAAGCCATGGCCACAGAAAGCGCCAGTTCTCTCGATTTTCCAAGACATTCCAGCACATGGTAGTGGGAGCATCCCTTCGCAAGATCAACCGCCCCATGCAAATCAACGCTCCCGCCCACGCTCCGGCGCTGGCCGCTCGGGACCAGCTCCACCCTCCAGCTCGCGCGCCGGCTCTGTCGCTTGCCGCCCCTGCATCATCTCGCGGGCCAGGGCCAGACGTCGGGAGACCGCCGGCGGCATAGCCGCCAGGAAACCCGCAATTTCGTCGGAAAGCGCCTGGTCGTCGGCCTCGCCGGTGCGTGCAAGCGCCACTGCCGCCTCCGCATAAGCACCGCGTATCTGCTTCTGGCGAACCAGCGCCATCACGTCTTGCGGCCGCCGTTCCTCATCGCGCGCGCGCGCAAAGGCCCGAGCGCGCAGCACGTTGAGTTCATCCATATTGAGCCGGCGCCCCTCCTGACCGATCCGAGCATCGAGATGCAGCGCTGCTGAGCGCACACGCTTTTGAACGTGACCGCGTGCGCGTCTGGGCGTCGCCTCAGCCGCGATGCCGCGCACCCGTAGCTCATGCGCGAATGTCTCTCGCATATGATGGAGGTCGGCCTTGCGCGGATTGAACCGCGTGCCGTCCGCACCTTCGGTGGCCACCGTCAGATGGACATGCGGATGATCGGTATCTGTATGGAGCGCCAGCATATAGGCGTGATTGTCCTCGAACAGGATCCGGGCGAACGCCTGGGCGGCGTCCTGCAGCGTCTCGGGATCGGTCGAACCGCCGGGCATGGAGAGGACCAGCGACAGCGAGGTCGGCCGATCGCGGCCATGCTCGTTCATCGCCTCGTCGAGCATGGTCCAGTCCTGCGCAATCTCCTTCAGGCGCTTGGGATCGTCAATGATCTCACCCTCGCTCGAGCGCACCGCGAGCTTCCCGTGCCGAGCAACATAGTCGAAATGCTCGGATAGATGATGCGCGCCATATTGCTTGCCCGAGACCTTGACCATGACCTCCGGGGCCTTGCGCACGATCCGCTCGAGCTTGGCCCGAGCCTCGGACTGGCTCAGCGGCGCGGCGCGCGCCTGCCCTCCCCGGCCCGATCCGCCCCGTCCGACGCGCACATAAGCCCCCCGCAGTATCCGTTTCCCACCGGTGGGCGGCCGCCATGCCTCCATGAGGCTGGGCAGCGGCAGGATGCCCTCCTCCTCAAGCATCAAGGCTGTCCCAATAGGCAAGATCGCCCTTGAGCGCGGCGCCGAGACCGGCAAGCGCGATCCGGATTTCCGTCCGAAAGCTTGCCACCCGCGCCGCCTCGCGCGCGACATCGAGCCCGGATTCGACCATCACCGAAGCATTGAGCGCACGCGTTGCCTGATTGAGATTGATGCCGATCCGGTTGAGCTCGCGCCACGCCTGAGCCACTGCCGCCCGCTCTTCAAGCGGCAGCGGCGCCGCAGAATGCAGGCGGCGCCGCACAAGCCTCGTCACCCAGTCGGTGCGCTTCATACCCAAAGCATCGGCCTCGGCATCCAGCGCGGCAATTTCCGCATCGGTCAGCCGGATCTCAAACCGCCGTGTTGTTCGCTCCCGCCGGCGGACTGGTCCCGGCGTCCCGCCCGCCTCCGCGTCCACTGCAGTCATGACGAGGCGCCGCAGCAAAGCCGAGCGGCCACCGGCGCTGTCCGCCGCAGCATCGAAGCGCTGGGCGATGTCATCGTCGAGACGGAAGGTGAAGACGGGCATGCATCAAAGGCTATTTGTAGGGGCTCGCAATCGTAGCGGCGTCTGCTCGCCAACAGCGCGATTTCCTGCTCACGCTATCTGCCACTGGCGCGTGGCGCCGTGCTCAAATTAGCTGCCAATGTGCTCGCCCTCATCCGGCGCTGCTCGCAAACGAGGCGTCGCACTCACGCTGTCTGCCAACAACTTCGACCGCCAGCGGGAGGTCGATCAGACGGCCATAGGCTGTCCCGTTTCTCCATCTGCACCGGGCAGTTTCGGGAAAAGCCAATCGGGAACACATTTCGGGAAAATGGCACCTCGTTGCCATCGAGCGCGCCTTGCCGCCGTCAGCCGTCCCACTCGACCTTCGTTTTTGGGAAACTGCTTATCGTCCGGGCGGGGGCGGTTCGTCGAACAGCATTTCCAGATCATCGGCCTCAAACCCGCCCTTGGGGCGCTCGACGAGCGTGAAGCGCCATCGCTGCCCGCGCCGTAGCTCAGTGAACCCGGCGCGCTCCGCCGCTCGGACGTGGACAAAGACCTTGGGCTGCTTGTCGTCACGAGAGATGAAGCCCCAGGCCCCACCACGGTCGAGGTATTTGATCGTTCCGGTCGGCATGATGCCTTCCTTTCGGGCCTAGCCCTCCTTGGCGCAGGCGAGGCACATCGTCGTCGCGGGCGCACGATCGAGGCGCTTGGCCTCGATTTCCTCACCACAGCGGACGCACCAGCCATAATCGCCGCTGTCGATCCGCATCAGTGCGGCGTCGATGCGGCTACATTCGGCTTGCCGGTGCCGCTGCGCCGCCAGTGCCATTGCCTGCACCTGCATGGCGTCGATCCGCGACAGGCGGCCGACGCTTTCCTGATCGAGCGTGACCGGGGCGCGCGTTTCCTCGGCCGCAGCATCATCGGCGACGAGCTGATCGCGAAGCGCCAGCAGTTGCCGACGCCGCGCATCAAGGTCCGGCGCGTCCCCGGCTATGTCAGCGTACCAACAGTACCGGGGCGCGAACGGTGCGGATCATCGTTGTCGTCGTGCTGCCGACGATCAGGGTGCGAAGCGGCGAGTGTCCATAGGCACCCATCACCAGCATCGCGCCGGGATGCGCCGCCATATGATCGCCGATCACCGCATCGACCTTGCCGTCACGCAGGACGGTTTCGGAACAGGCGGGCAGCGTTGCTGCCGCTGCGCCGAGCTGGTCGCGGTGTTTGCCATCATCCGGCCCCGCCATGACGAGGTGTACTGGCAAACCACCGAACAGCGGCGAGGTAGCGACATGACGGACAGCGCGGCAGGCGGCGGGGCTGTTGTCGAAGGCGATCACCACCGCGTCAGGTGCCTTGGCTTCGCGTGAGGCGATCAGCACCGGCTTGTCGCTGGCACGCACGACCCGTTCGACCTTGGAGCCGATATGGTCGGTCGCGAACTCGCCCGACGCGCCGCGCTTGCCGATGATGACCAATGCAGCATCGGCTTCACGCTCGACGATCGTCTCCACGATCCCTCCATGCAGGTGCATCGACGCGACCGTGATGCCCTGCTCCTTCAAGCGAGTGCCGCCTGCGTCCAGCAGGATGCGCCCTTCCTCGATGGCAAGACGCCCCGCCGCTTCCTCGATGCGGGTCAGCTCTTCCAGCAGCTCGCTTTTGACACCGAGGCCGATCGCGCCGCTATGATCGTTGCGCGATGCCACGGCATCCTTGCGCTGGACGACGTGCAGCAGCTCGACATCGGCCCCGAGCCGGGTAGCGGCCCAGGCCGCCAGATCGACGACGCTGGTCGCGTAGGTGGATGCGTCGATACAGGCCAATATGCGGTTCATAAGCCCTCTCCTCAGTGGGCGCCGAGCGCTGCTTCGGCGCCGGGCTTGTCATGGACGGCGAAGCGATCGACCATCGTCGCGCTCGCCTGATTGAGGCCGATGACCTCGACATGGGTGCCTTCGCGGCGGAACTTGAGGATCGCCTTGTCGAGGCTCCCCACCGCCGAAATGTCCCAGAAGTGCGCGGCGGTCAGGTCGATGACCACATTGTCCAGCACCTCCTTGAAGTCGAAGGCGTCGGCGAACCGCTCGGACGAGGCGAAGAACACCTGACCCGAGACGCGGTAGGTCCGCGTCCTGCCATCCGCGCTCAGCTCGGATGCCACGTCGAACAGGCGCTTGACCTTGCTGGCGAAGAACAGACCGGACAGGATCACGCCTGCGACCACGCCTTGCGCCAGATCGTGCGTCGAGACGACAACCAGCACCGTCACCAGCATGACAACCGACGACTGCCACGGATGGCTCTTGAGGTTCCTGATCGATCCCCAGGAGAAGGTGCCGATCGACACCATAATCATCACCGCGACCAGCGCCGGCATCGGAATGCGGGCGACCAGCGGCCCCAGTACGACGATCAGGAACAGCAGGAACGCGCCCGACACAAAGGTGGAAAGGCGGGTGGAGCCGCCCGACTTCACGTTGATGACCGACTGCCCGATCATGGCGCAGCCGCCCATCCCGCCGAGGAAGCCGGTCAGAAAATTGGCGATACCCTGCCCCTTCATCTCGCGGCGCTTGTTCGATGGCGTGTCGGTCAGATCATCGACGATCTGCGCGGTCATCATCGATTCCAGCAGGCCAACCGCCGCCATCGTCAGCGAATAGGGGAAAATGATGCGCAGCGTTTCCAGCGTGAACGGCACCTGTGGGATGCCGAACGCTGGCAGCGACGAGGGCAGCTTGCCCATATCGCCCACCGTGTTGACCTTGATGCCGGCATAGATCGAGACGATCGTCAGGATCACGATCGCGACCAGCGGCGACGGGATCGCCTTGGTCAGACGCGGGAACAGGTAGATGATCGCCAGGCCCGCCGCGACCATCGCGTAGGTTTCCCACCCGACGTTCGTTAGCTGGGGAAGCTGCGCGATGAAGATTAGGATCGCGAGCGCGTTGACGAAGCCGGTGATGACCGAGCGTGACACATACTGCATCAGCAGGTCGAGCTTCAGGAAGCCGGCGACGCCCTGGATCAGTCCCATGAGGATGGTGGCGGCAAAGAGGTACTGGACGCCGTGATCGCGGATCAGCGGCAGGACAAGAACCGCAATGGCGGCGGTTGCGGCCGAAATCATGCCGGGGCGTCCGCCCACGAGCGAGATGATGACGGCGATGGAGAAGGAGGCAAACAGCCCGACGCTTGGATCGACGCCGGCAATGATCGAGAAGCCGATGGCCTCCGGGATCAGCGCGAGCGCGACGACGATACCCGCAAGCACGTCGGCGCGCGGGTTCGAGAGCCATTCGCGTCGAAGCGAAGTAGCAAATGTCATGTAGAAACCTGATCGCAATAGCGAGGGGCGCACGCCGTCAGACGCGTTCAATCAACGATACTCGGAAGCGAGGCCCAAATTCGCTAAGGTTATCCCGGGGATAGGCGCCGGGCCGAGCCACCCGAATCAATCCGGGTCCGTCGAAGGCCTCTAGATAGTCACTGATCGGACCATATTGCAACTGCGAACATCAGCAGCCTGCATTCCCATAATACCATCCCATTCGGGACGGTCGCGGCCAGCGCGCTTCGACTGGTTCAGTCGTAAACGTATATCTGTGCCCGTTTTATGCGCCACCCGCTGTTCGCAAAAACCTTCCTTTCTGACGACCTTGCCGGCGGGCCATGACCGCAACGCATTTCTGCCGCCCGCCGCTTGTCAGAACTGGGCTCTGTTGCAAAGATTGGCGGCAGTCAGAGGTAGGCTGTCGCTCTGCGCCGATCAGGCGGCTGCTGCGAAATGGTGGTTGAGCATGCCCATGGCCTCCGTCAGCGCCGAGGGCCCAATGCCAAAAGCTCTCTCCACAAGGCGCACCTCGCCCCTGATGCCGGGCTGCAGGCACCAGGGGCGAGCCTGTCCTTTGCGCAGGGCTCGCATGACTTCGAATCCCTTGATCGTGGCATAGGCCGTGGGGATCGATTTGAAACCGCGCACCGGCTTGATCAGTATCTTGAGCTTTCCGTGATCGGCCTCGATCACGTTATTGAGATACTTCACCTGCCGGTGGGCCGTCTCCCGGTCCAGCTTTCCTTCGCGCTTCAATTCGGTGATCGCTGCACCATAGCTCGGCGCTTTGTCGGTATTGAGCGTGGCAGGCTTTTCCCAGTGCTTCAGGCCTCGCAGGGCCTTGCCCAGGAACCGCTTCGCTGCCTTGGCGCTGCGGGTCGGCGACAGGTAGAAATCGATCGTGTCGCCCCGCTTGTCGACTGCCCGGTACAGGTAGGTCCACTTGCCCCGCACCTTGACGTAGGTTTCATCCAGGCGCCAGCTCGGATCAAAGCCACGCCGCCAGAACCAGCGCAGCCGCTTCTCCATCTCCGGGGCGTAGCACTGGACCCAGCGATAGATCGTCGTATGGTCGACCGAAATGCCGCGTTCCGCCAGCATTTCCTCAAGGTCGCGATAGCTGATCGGATAGCGACAATACCAGCGCACCGCCCACAGGATCACATCACCCTGGAAATGGCGCCACTTGAAATCCGTCATCGTTCCGTCCGTCCAATCTCCGCCAAGCATGCTCAAGCTTCACGATTTTTGCAACAGAGCCCCTCTGGGTGCCCCTTTGGCGGTCAACAGGGCCTGAGCGTCTGCCCACGTCTCCGGCGAGATCACAGCAGGGAAATAGTGCGGCACCGTGTCCAGCGGAATACGCCGTTTCTTGCCGTCGGCATATTCGGTCCGATGGGGATGGAGGACGCCAATCACGGCCGGATTGGTGAGTATCTTTGCAATATAGGAGCGATGCCAGTGCAGGCCCTTGCGCTTCCCTGTGCCCCAAGGCTCGACCCCTTCACCATTCAATGTAGCCGCGATCGAGTGTTGCCCCGTTCCATCTAAGGTCATCGAAAATATACGCCGAACGATCGCTGCCCGCTCGGGGATCACCTTGATCTGCTGGGTCTGCTTATCTAACTCAAGCCACGCAGGGACGATGCCTGTGAGAGGCTTGGCGGCCACGTTTGCCCTCTTGGCTTCCCAAGCAGCGGACAGACGCTTTGCTTTGGTGGCGCTCTCGTCATTCGCCCGCATGAAGGTCAGCACAGCTACCAGTAGGTCCGTGGGGTCTCGGTCCAAGGAGGCCGGCGTGTACTCGCGCCCATCGTTAAGGGTGACAACGGAAACCCCCGCCTCCACGATGTCCTCCAACACTCGCATGGCCTTACGGGGCACCAAACGGCTTAAACGATCTAGCTGCTCTACCAGCAAGACTGACCCTTGCGGGACCAGCCCGACCTTCACGGCTTCGAGGAAATCTGCCAGTCGTCCCGCTTCGGCATTGCGGCCCCGGAAGCCTGATATGCCCTCATCGTGGAAGGTTAGGACCGTGTCCAATTCCAGATCATGCTCGCGGGCGTATTTGGCCGCCATGTCTGTTTGCCGGCGGCGGCTATCACCCTTGCTCTGCTCAGGCGTACTAAACCGCAAGTAAGAGTAGGCTTTTCGGCGGGGGATAGGGGAGGCGCTTGGGTTCATTTCGTCCATCGGCATAAGCTACCCGAAGCAGGGGTCTTATGTCCATAACCTGCTGATGGTCGGCCCGCCCGGCGCGGGCAAGTCGCTGATGGCGAGTTGCCTGCCCGGCATATTGCCCGAACTGACGCCGGGCGAAGCGCTGGAAACATCCATGGTGGCGAGTGTCGCGGGAACGCTGGAGGGCGGGCGGATCAGCCGGGCGCGGCCCTTTCGCAATCCGCATCACAGCGCGTCCATGGCGGCGCTGGTCGGCGGCGGGCACAAGGCGCGGCCGGGCGAGGTCAGCATGGCGCATCTGGGCGTGCTGTTCCTCGACGAACTGCCCGAATTCCAGAGGACCGTCCTGGACTCGCTGCGCCAGCCGCTGGAGACGGGGGAAGTCACCGTGGCGCGGGCCAATGCGCATGTCACCTTCCCGGCGCGGGTGCAGTTGGTGGCGGCGATGAACCCCTGCCGCTGCGGCCATCTGGGCGACCCGGCGCTGGCCTGTTCCCGCGCCCCGCGCTGCGCGGCGGACTATCAGGCCAAGGTGTCGGGACCGTTGCTCGACCGCATCGACCTGCATGTGGAGGTGCAGGCGGTGACGGCGGCGGACCTGGTCCTGCCCCCTCCCGCCGAAGGATCGGCCGAGGTCGCGGCCCGCGTCGCGGCGGCGCGGACGGTGCAGACGCGCCGCTACGAAGGGACTTCGCTGCGCACCAATGCCGAGGTGGATGGAGAGCGGCTGGAGGACGTCGCCGGGCCGGATCAGGCCGGCCGCGAACTGCTGGCGCAGGCGGCCGCGGCGATGAAGCTGTCGGCGCGGGGCTATACCCGCGTGCTGCGCGTGGCGCGCACCATCGCCGACCTGGCCGGCGCCGAGCGGGTCGGGCGCGTCCATGTGGCGGAGGCGCTCAGCTACCGGCGGCGGGCCCCGGTGAACTGACGGCGCATTCCGCCCGCCGGCGCGCCCTCGCTCAGGGCTTGCCGCGTTCCGCCATCACCACGTCCATGTCGGCCATGGCCAGCCGCAGCAATTCCACCATGCTGCTGCGCGCCGCGGCGGTGTCGCGGGCGGCGATGGCCTGATAGACCGCCTCGTGATCGGGCAGGGGATCGCGCGGCAGCAGCTTCTTGCGATGCTTGAAGGTGGTGGTCCAACCCACCGCCGCTCCCACCGAACTGGCCAGCGCGGCGAGCGCGTCATTATGCGTCGCCGCCAGCACCGCATGGTGGAAACGCTGGTCCGCCGCCCGCCCCTCCGGCGTCGAAAGGCCGTGCTTTCCCATCTCGTCCAGCGCCTGCGCCATGACGGCCAGTTGCTCGTCGGTCCGCCGCCGCGCCGCGAATTCGGCCGCCGCCGGCTCGATCACCCCGCGCAGTTCGAACAGGTCGCGGATGAAGTCGCGGTCCGGTTCCCCCGCGAACATCCAGGCCAGCATTTCCGGGTCCAGCACGTTCCATCGGCTGCGCGGCAGCACGCGGGTTCCGGCCTTGGGCCGGCTTTCCAGCATCCCCTTGGCGATCAGGATGCGCACCGCCTCCCGATAGGCGGTGCGGGACACGCGGAGCCGCTCCGACGCCTCTATCTCCCCCTCGAACAGGTCGCCGGGCTTGTGGGTTCCCATCAGGATCGCCGTGCCCAATTGCCGGGCGATGGCCTGGTGGATGCGAAGCGAGCCTTCGTCCGTAGCTATCTTGCGTTCCGTTACGTCCTTGCGCTCGCTTTCCAATGTTCAGGCCCCCCTGTTCAGTCGTCGAAGGCCGTCGTAGGGCAATGCCGGCCACAAAGGAAGGCGTCCGCCACCAATCGCAACGGCGCGATGTCCGCGTCGATCGCCCGGTCCGCGACCAGCCCGACGAAGCGGCGGTACATGGCCGGATATTCCTCGTCCGGCGCCTTGATCTGGACTTCGCCGTCCAGGCGCAGCGTGTTGCCGCCCTCCGACAGCAGCAGGCTGCCGTTCGCCGTCTCGATCGCGATGTCCCAGGTCTGCGGGCCGGTCTGGCGCCAGTCGAACAGGGCCTCCACCGCCGCGCCCGAAGCCGTCGCCATGCTGAGCGCCGCGCCGATGGGCGCGTCCTTGTTCTCCGGCACTTCCAGCCTGGCCGACAGCATCGTCACCGGCTCCGGCACGATCTCCGTCAGGATCGACAGGGCGTTGATGCCCGGATCGAACACGCCGAAGCCGCCCGCTTCCCAGATCCAGGGCTGGCCCGGATGCCAGTGACGGACATCCTCGCGCCACTGGATGTCGATGCGGCGGATCGCGCGCGACGCTATCCACGCCTTCGCCTGCGCGACCGCGGCGGCATGGCGGCTATGCCAGCTTGCATAGAGGGTGACGCCCTGGGCCCCGGCAAGGGCGATCAGCGCCTCCACTTCCGACACGGTGGCGCCCGGCGGCTTTTCCAGGAAGACATGCTTGCCCGCCAGGATCGCCTGCCGCGCCGCCTGGTAGCGGACCTGCGGCGGCTGGCAGAGGATGACGGCGTCCATGTCCGCCTCCCCGGCCAGCATCGCGTCCAGATCGGGATAGTTGTTCAATCCCTCTCCCTGCGCATTGCGGCTGGCGACGGCGACCAGCTCTATGCCGTCGGTCCTCGCAATGGCGGGAAGATGCTGGTCGCGGGCGATCTTGCCCAGCCCGACAAGGCCTGCCCGGATGGTCATAGGACTTTCACCCTTGCCAGGCCTTCGTCCGCCGCGCGGCGCAGGCCGTTGCGCACCGGCAGGGTGAAGGGCGCGGCCTCCACCTCGAACACGTCGCCTTCCCGCGCGGCGAAGCCGTCCGAAAAGGAGAGGGTGGCCGTGCCGAAGAAATGGACATGGATGTCGCCCGGACGACGGAACAGGCCATATTTGAAATGATGATGTTCCAGATTGCCGATCCGGTGCGACATGTTGGCCTCGCCGGAAAGGAAGGGCCTTTCCCAGACCGTCTCGCCATCGCGGACGATGCGGCTGGTGCCGCGCAGGTCGTCGGGCAGGTCGCCCAGCAGCAGTTCCGGCCCCAGCGCGGCCTGACGCAGCTTGCTGTGCGCGAGCCAGAGATAATTGCCGCGTTCGGTGACATGATCGGAAAATTCATTGCCCAGGGCAAAGCCCAGCCTGACCGGCGCGCCGTCCGCGTCGATCAGGTAGATGCCGGCGACCTCCGGCTCCTCCCCGCCATCCTCCGCGAAGGCGGGCATGGCGAAATCCTCGCCGGGATGGACCAGTGTCCGGCCGTCGCCCTTGTAGAACCATTCGGGCTGCGCGCCGATGCCGCCGTCGGCGGGCTTGCCGCCCTCCACGCCCATCAGGAACATGCGCATGCTGTCGGTCAGATCGCCCGACGCGGCCGCCTTGTGCATCTTGTCGCGGCCCTCCGCCGATCCGAGATGGGTAAGGCCCGTGCCCGCGACCAGCAGATGCGCGGCATCCTCATGGTCGATGGGGCAGAGCAGCCGGACGGCGGAAAGGTCCACCGTCCCGCCCAGCCGCGCTTCGGCCATGGCGGCCAGGCCTTGCCCCGCCGCGATCGCCTCCAGCGCCAGCGCGCGGGTGGAATCCGCGCCCTCCACCCGCCGGGCCGCGCCGGTTCCGTCAAGGGCGGCGACGCCGCGGCGGCCGCCCTCCTCGAACTGGACCAGCGAACGGATCATGGATGGCGTCCCGGACAGGCTCACCGGGCGATCTCCAGCCTGCCTTCGACGCGGCGGTTGAGCTTCCACGGATTGGCGGCCTGGAGGGCGGGCGGCAGCACCGCGTCGGCCACGTCCTGATAGCAGACCGGCCGCAGGAAGCGCATCATCGCCAGCGTGCCCACGGACGTCGAACGGCCGTCGGAGGTGGAGGGGAAGGGGCCGCCATGCACCATGGCATGGGTGACTTCCACCCCGGTCGGCCAGCCGTTCGCCAGCACGCGCCCGACCTTGCGGGACAGGGTGGGCAGCAGCTTCGCGGCATCGGCCTGGTCGCCGTCGTCCATCTGGAGCGTCGCGGTCAACTGCCCCTCCATCCGGGCGATGGTGTCGATGACCTCATCGATCGTCGCGCATTTGACGAGGATGGAGGAGGAACCGAACACTTCATGCGCCAGCGCCGGATTGGCGCGGAACTGCTCGCCGCTGGCGGCGAACAGAGCATGCTGGCCGCGATGGACGCCGTCCGCCGCCATGCCGCGGGCGATGGTGGTGACGCCCTCCGCCCCGGCCAGCGCCGCGACGCCCTTTTCATAGGCGGCATGGATGCCGGGCGTCAGCATGACCTGCGCCGCATTGCCCGACAGGGCCTGGGCCGCCGAAGCGACGAAACGGTCCAGATCGGGGCTGTCGATCGCGATCACCAGTCCGGGATTGGTGCAGAACTGGCCCGAAAACAGCGTCAGCGATCCGACGAAGGCGGTGCCCAGCGCTTCGGCGCGGGCGGCGAGCGCGCCGGGCAGCAGCACGACCGGATTGATGCTCGACATTTCGGCATAGACCGGGATCGGCTCCTTGCGCTCGGCCGCGATCTTCATGAGGGCAAGGCCGCCGCCCCGCGACCCGGTGAAGCCCACAGCCTTGATGCGCGGATCGGCCACCAGCGCGCCGCCCAGGTCGTTGGTCGTGCCGGGCAGGTAGGAAAACACGCCTTCATGCAGGCCGCTGTCCCTGACCGCCGCGGCGATGGCGCGGGCGACCAGTTCGCCGGTGCCGGGATGGGCCGGATGGCCCTTCACCACCACCGGGCAACCCGCGGCGAAGGCGGATGCGGTGTCGCCGCCCGCGACCGAGAAGGCGAGCGGGAAGTTGGACGCGCCGAACACGGCGACAGGACCGACCGGCTGGTTGACGCGGCGCAGGTCGCTGCGCGGCAGCGGCTGGCGCTCCGGCAATGCCTTGTCGATGGTGGCGTCCAGCCAGTCGCCCTGGCGCACATAGCCTGCGAACAGGCGAAGCTGGCCGACGGTGCGGCCCCGCTCGCCCTCCAGCCGCCCGCGCGGCAGGCCGGTCTCGGTCATGGCGGTGGTGATCAGCAGGTCGCCAATGGCCATGATCCGGTCGGCCACCGCCTCCAGAAAGGCGGCGCGGGCTTCGGGCGTCAGGGTCGAGAAGCTCTCGAACGCGGCGTCGGCCAGCGCGCAGGCGTCCGCCACATCGGCGGCCGAAGCGTTGTGAAAGGCGACCTCGCCCTTCGCGCCGGTCGACGGATCGATGGCGAAGAAGGGTTCGCCGCCCTGGCGCTCGCTCGCGCCGACAAGAATGGCTCCGTTGAACATGGGGATAAACTCCGAAATGGGATTAATGATTGTCGCGCGGCAGGCCCATGGTCTGGGCGATGCGCTGATATTTCTCCGCCCCTTCCAGGATCGCGCCGGTGTTCAGCTGGCCGACGACGGAGCGCTGGATTTCTTGCCACGGCGTCTGCGAGGCGGGATATTTATAGCCCCCCTCCGCCTCCAGCGCCGCCCGGCGGCCGGCCAGTTCCTCGTTTGAAATGAGGACGTTCACCGTGCCCTTGTTCAGGTCCATGCGCACCCGGTCGCCGGTCCGCAGCAGCGCCAGGCCGCCCATGGCCGCCGCTTCGGGCGAGGCGTTGAGGATGGAGGGACTGCCCGAAGTCCCCGACTGCCGCCCGTCCCCGATGCAGGGCAGAGCGGACACGCCCTCGGTGATGAGGTAGGCGGGCGGCCGCATGTTCACCACCTCCGCCGCGCCCGGATAGCCGACCGGGCCGGCGCCGCGCATGAACAGCAGCGTATCGGGCGTGATGCCGACGGCCGGATCGTCGATCCGCGCATGATAATCCTCCGGCCCGTCGAACACGACCGCCGGGCCTTCAAAGGCGTTGGGATCTTCCGGATTGGACAGATAGCGCTCCCGGAACTCGTCCGAAATCACGCTGGTCTTCATCACCGCCGCGTCGAACAGATTGCCCGACAGCACCAGGAACCCGGCATCCTCCTTCAGCGGCCGGGCGAAGGGACGGATGACCTTCTCATCCTCGATCTCCACGCCCCGGCAATTCTGACCCATGGTCTTGCCGTTGACGGTCATCGCGCCCTCGCGGATCAGGCCCTGTTCGATAAGCTGGCCCACCACCGCCGGCACGCCGCCGGCGCGATAATAATCCTCGCCCAGATATTCGCCGGCGGGCTGGAGGTTCACCAGCAGCGGCACTTTGTGCCCCACCGTCTCCCAATCCTTGAGCGGCAGCTCCACCCCCACATGGCGCGCGATCGCCGCCAGGTGGATCGGCGCATTGGTCGACCCGCCGATGGCGGAGTTCACCACGATGGCGTTGTGGAACGCGTCCAGCGTCAATATGTCGGACGGCTTCAAGTCCTCCGCCACCATCTCGACGATGCGCCTGCCGGTCCGATAGGCGACCTCCTGCCGGTCGCGATAGGGCGCGGGGATCGCCGCCGATCCCGGCAGCATCATGCCCAGCGCCTCGGCCAGCGAGTTCATCGTCGTCGCCGTGCCCATGGTGTTGCAATAGCCGGTCGACGGCGCGGAGGACGCCACCAGCTTGATGAAGCCCTCATCGTCGATCTTGCCCGCCGCCAGCAATTGCCGCGCATGCCAGACGATGGTGCCCGAACCCGTCCGCTCGCCCTTGAACCATCCGTTCAGCATCGGTCCCACCGACAGGGCGATGGCGGGGATGTTCACGGTCGCCGCCGCCATCAGCAGCGCGGGCGTCGTCTTGTCGCAGCCGGTGGTCAGCACCACCCCGTCCAGCGGATAGCCGTAGATCGCCTCGACCAGCCCCAGATAGGCCAGGTTGCGGTCCAGCCCCGCCGTCGGCCGCTTGCCGGTTTCCTGGATCGGGTGGACCGGAAATTCCAGCGCGATGCCGCCCATCTCCCGAATGCCCTCGCGCACGCGTTCCGCCAGCACCATATGATGGCGGTTG
This sequence comes from Sphingobium indicum B90A, assembly GCF_000264945.2. NCBI lineage: Bacteria > Pseudomonadati > Pseudomonadota > Alphaproteobacteria > Sphingomonadales > Sphingobiaceae > Sphingobium > Sphingobium indicum. The sequence continues at coordinate 2,220,001 of NZ_CP013070.1, read as the reverse complement.
CAGGGCGACAGGTCGCTGCCCGTCTGGGCGATGCCGATGATCGGCTTGCCGCTGCGCAGTTCCTCCAGGCTCAGGCCGAAATTCAGATAACGCTCCAGATAGAGCGCGGTCATGTCTATATTGTCTGGGTTGTCGAACCAGGCGCGGCTACGCAGTTTGTCGGCGGGCTTGGACGAATCGCTCATTGGGAAAGGCACCTGTCGAAGAAGATGGTGGATGGATTCCGGGGCAAGTTGACCCGCTCGCCCCTCAGATATACTCATACAAATAGATTTTCAAGGATGCTTCGGACGAAGTGATGAATTTGATGAGCCGCTATGAGGTCGTCGGCGACTGGGGCACCAGCCGCCTGAGGCTGTTCCGCGTGGAGCAGGGCCGCGTGACGGCGCGCCATGACGGCCCCGGCATCGGCGCGGCGGCGGGGCAGGCGGAAGCGGCCTTCGCCGCCGCCATCGGCCCCTGGCTGGAGGAAGCCGCGCCGACGCAGATCCGCCTTTGCGGCATGGCTGGCGCCCGCGACGGCTGGGTGGAGGCGCCCTATGCGGATTGCCCCGCCGACGTCGCCGCCTGGCGGGCGGCGGCGACGCGGTTCGCCTGGCGCGGCGTGCCCGTCGCGATCATGGCGGGCCTCGCCTGCACCGGCGCGAACGGCGCGCCCGATGTGATGCGGGGAGAGGAAACACAGATATTCGGAGCCATGGCGCGCGATCCGGCGCTGGGGCAGGGCCGCCGCCTGATCGTCCTGCCCGGCACGCACAATAAATGGGCGGTGGTGGAGGATGGCCGCGTCTCCTCCTTCCGTACCATGCCGACGGGCGAGCTTTTCGCACTGCTGCGGGACCGTTCCACCCTGGGCGCGCAGGCCGACCGGCCCGATCCTGCGCGGGAGGCGCAGGGCTTTGCAGAGGGGCTGGCGCGGGCGCAGGAGGGGCGCCCGCTCTCCTCCCTGTTCGCGGCGCGGACCATGCGGCTGCGGGCGGGGCGCCCGGCGGAGTGGGCCGCGGGCTATCTGTCCGGCCTGCTGATCGGGACGGAGATCGCGGAGGTCGCGGACATGCTCGAACAGGCGGACGACATATGGCTCATCGGCGACGGCCGCCTCTCGACGCTCTATGCCGAAGCGCTGGGCAGGCGGGGGCTGGCGGCCCAGGCGCTGGACGGCGACGCCTGCTCGCTGGCCGGGCTGGGCCTTTCTGGGCACCCCCACCATCCCCACGGAGACCCGTCATGACCCTCGACGACCTGCTGGCGCAAGGCGCGCCGCCCATCTGCGCGATCCTGCGCGGCATCCGGCCGCAGGAGGCGCTTGGGATCGGCGCAGCCCTGATCGATGCGGGCGTCCGCATCCTCGAAGTGCCCTTCAACTCGCCTGATCCGCTCGCCAGCATCGCCGCGATGCAGGCCGAATATGGCGACCGGGCGCTGATCGGCGGCGGCACGCTGCTGTCGGTGCGGGCGGTGGAGGAACTGCACGGCGCGGGCGGGCGGATCATGGTGACGCCCAACACCGACATGCAGGTGATCGCAAGGGGCGCCGAACTCGGGCTGGAACTGCTCCCCGGCTTCATGACCCCCAGCGAAGCCTTCGCCGCGATCCAGGCGGGCGCGCGCCGGATCAAGCTCTTTCCCGCTGCCCGTCTCGGCCCCGCTTATGTGAAGGCGCTGAAGGACGTGCTGCCCAAACATGTGGGCGTCTGGGCGGTCGGCGGCGCGGGCGCGGACACGATCGGGGAATGGCTGGCCGCCGGCTGCGAGGGGATCGGCGTCGGCGGCGCGCTCTACCGCCCCGGCGACGGCGCGGCGACGGTCCGGGACCGGGCGGCCGAACTGGTCGCCGCGTGGCGACGGACGCCCTAGGCCGCGTGGACAAATTCGGAATGTCGGGAATGGCCAGTTGCGGTCTTTAGTTTCCGTCACCCCGGACTTGATCCGGGGTCCCGCTTTTCTTGTAAAACAGCGCCTCGACCAAGGCAGCGGGACCCCGGATCAAGTCCGGGGTGACGAATAGGGGGAGGGGTGACGAATGGGGGAACGTCCGCTCCCCACCCAAATCACTCAGTCCGGCGAGTCTTGAATTTGTCCACGCTGCTTTGAGCATTTTCAAGTTGGCCGTTCACGGTCGACGGCTCGGAAAATGCGACCTCTAAGGGGCGTCACCCCACCTGCCGCGCCTCGTCCCGGTCCAGCATGTCGCGCACCTTGGTCGCCAGCTCCGCATAGGTGAAGGGCTTGGTCAGCAGTTCCACGCCCGGGTCGAGACGGCCGTGATGGATGATGGCGTTGCGCGCATAGCCGGTGGCGAACAGCACCTTCAGCCCCGGTTGCTGCGCCCGCGCCTGTTGCGCGATGTCAGCCCCGGTCATGCCGCCGGGCAGGATGACGTCGGTGAACAGCAGGTCGATGGATTGCGCCGCCGCGTCCAGCGCCCGCAGCGCCGCCGCGCCGTCATTCGCCTCGATCACCCGATAGCCCAGTTCCTTCAGCACGTCGACGGTATAGGCGCGCACCTTGTCGTCGTCCTCGCACACCAGCACCGTCTCGTCGCCGCCGCATATCGGCGGGGTGCGATGCTCCGTGCCCGTGTCATTGTCGGGCAGGGGACCGTAGAAGCGGGGCAGGTAGATCTTGACCGTCGTGCCATGGCCGCTTTCGGAATAGACGCGGATATGCCCGCCCGACTGCTTGATGAAGCCATAGACCATCGACAGGCCCAGGCCAGTGCCCCGTCCGACCTCCTTGGTGGTGAAGAAGGGTTCGATGGCGTGGCTCAGCACCTCCTCATCCATGCCCTCGCCGGTGTCGGACACGCTGATCAGCACATATTGGCCGGGGGAAACCTCCGCCTCCTGCGTGGCATAATCCTCGTCGATATGGGTGTTGGCGACCTCTATGGTCAGCTTGCCGCCGTCCGGCATGGCGTCGCGGGCATTCACCGCCAGGTTCAGCAGCGCATTCTCCATCTGGTTGACGTCGATCTCGATCGGCCAGATGCGCGCGCTCTGGATCGTCTCCACCTCTATCGTCTCGCCCAATGTGCGGTTGAGCATGTCCGACATGCCGCTCACCAGCCGGTTGGGGTCAATCCGCTCGGGCGCCAGCGGCTGGCGCCTGGCAAAGGCGAGCAGGCGCTGCGTCAGCAAAGCGGCCCGCTCCGCGCCCGCCATGGCGTTGTCGGCGGCGCGCCGCAGCCGCGCCTGGTCCTCGTGCAGGCCGCGTTGCAGCAGTTCCAGATTGCCGGTGACGATCTGGAGCAGATTGTTGAAATCATGCGCCACGCCGCCGGTCAGCTGGCCCAGCGTCTCCATCCTCTGCGCCTGCCGCAGCGCCTCTTCCGCCTCCGCCAGCGCCCTGGCATGGGCGCGCTGCTCGGTCACGTCGCGGGCGACGCAATAGATAAGGTCGTTTTCCGGCACGGCCGTCCAACTGAAATTGCGGTAGCTGCCGTCCTTCGCCCGGAATCGGTTTTCGAACCGCACCGTCGGCGTGCCCCGCGCCAGCCCGGCGATCTCGCCCTTGGTCTTCTCCAGGTCGTCGGGATGCTCCATCCATTCGGACGTGCGGCCGATCAGTTCCGCCTCGCTCCATCCCAATATGTCGGTCCAGGCCGGACTGGCCGCCAGCCAGGTGCCGTCCCGGTCGGCGACCAGGAAGGGGTCGCGCGCCAGCGCCCAGAGCCGGGCGCGGTCGGCCCGCATCTCCTTTTCGGCCAGCACGCGCTTGGTCGTCTCGCTGACGATGCACAGCGCGCCGCCGACGGAGCCGTCCGCCTCGAACACCGGGGAATAGTTGATGTCGAAGAACACCTGTTCGCCCTGTCCGCCGTCCCGCTCGATATAGAAGGGGCGGTCCTTGGCATGCACCGACTGGCCCCGGTCGATGACGGAACGCAGCAGCGGCTCCAGGTCGTCCCACAATTCCGTCCACCCCTCCCGCGCCGGGCGGCCCAGCACGCGGGGATGCTTGTCTCCGATGGTGGGCGCATAGGCTTCGTTATAGAGCGCGCAGAGTTCCGGGCCCCAGAACAGCACGATCTCCGCCTGCGACGACAGCATCAGCCGCACGGTCGACACCAGCGCGGGCGACCAGCCGTTCACCGGCCCCAGCGGCGATCCCGCGTCGATGCGGGCGGTGAGCGCGCCCAATGCGCCCTGGGCGGCGATCATCTCCGCTATGCCCGGCGCGCCGCTCAATCGATTATCCTGGGTCAGCCTGTCCATAGGGCCAGATACGCCTGTCCAACGCTTTGTATCCGTTCATGCAGAAGGCGTTACGACCTTTGTCCATCGTTCCGGGTTATCCTTGCAACGCGCGAAACAAGCGCGCATGGATCGGCGCCATGACCGCGACGACCCTGAGCCGACCCGCCACCGCCGTCCCACGCCCCGCGCCGATCGCGCGCTGGCTGCTGACGGTCGCAGCCCTCGTCTTCTGCATGGTCGTGGTCGGCGGCATCACCCGCCTGACCGAATCCGGCTTGTCGATCACCCAGTGGAAACCGATCGCCGGCGCCATCCCGCCGCTGACCCACGACCAATGGATGCAGGCCTTTCGCGATTATCAGAAGATCCCGGAATATCGGCAGTTGCGGCAGGGCATGACGCTGGGCGACTTCCAGTTCATCTTCTTCTGGGAATGGGTGCACCGGCTGCTGGGGCGGCTGATCGGCCTGGCCTTTGCGCTGCCGTTGATCTGGTTCGCGTGGAAAAGGGCGATCCCCCAGGGCTATGGCCTGCGCCTCGTCGCGTTGCTGGCGCTCGGCGGACTGCAAGGCGCCATCGGCTGGTGGATGGTGGAATCGGGCCTGTCGGTGCGCACCGACGTCAGCCATTACCGGCTGGCGGTGCATCTGCTGACGGCGCTGTTCATCATGGGCGGGCTGATCTGGACCGCGCTCGACCTGCTGACCCGCGCCAAGACCCCCTTCGCCAAGCCCGCCATGCTCCATCCCTTCGCGGTGGTCGCGCTGCTGGCGCTGCTGGCGCAACTGATGTTCGGCGCCTTCACCGCCGGGCTGGACGCGGGCTATGTCTCCAGCACCTGGCCGCTGATGAACGACCATCTGGTGCCGCGGGGGATCGAATGGCTCGGCTCGCTCTGGGCGACCGTCTCCAGCGATCCCTATCTGGTCCATTTCATCCATCGCTGGTGGGCCTGGGTCGTCGCGATCCTGCTGGTCATGCTGGCGCGCATGGCCCGGCAGGCGGGGCAGCGCGGTCCGTCCATCGCGATCAACGCGACGGTCGGCGCGCAGATCGCGCTCGGCATCGCCACGGTCGTCAGCGGCATGGCGCTGCCTCTCGCGGTGCTGCACCAGGCGGTCGGCGCGCTGGTGGTCGCATCGGCCGCCTGGGGCGCCCACGCCCTGGGCGAACGCCGGGGATAGGCGTTGCCATGCCACGCAGGTATTATTTTACCCGTCAGCAAAGCCGCCGAATCGCTTGACTTGTGCCCTTCGACCCGTCATTAGCGCGCATCTTCGAAAGCTGGAAACAGCCTTCAATTCACTGTTTCATTCTTGGAGTATTGGCACCATGAAGGCGCTGATGAAGACCACCAAGCCGGCAACCCCGGCCACGGTCGAAAAGAAATGGGTTCTGATCGACGCGGAAGGCCTCGTCGTCGGCCGCCTCGCCTCGACCGTCGCGAACATCCTGCGCGGCAAGCACAAGCCGAGCTTCACCCCCCATGTCGATTGCGGTGACAATGTCATCATCATCAACGCGGAAAAGGTGAAGTTCACCGGCCGCAAGCTGACCGACAAGGTTTATTACAAGCACACCGGCTATGCCGGCGGCATCAAGGAAACCACCCCCCAGAAGGTTCTGGAAGGCCGTTTCCCCGAGCGCGTCCTGGAAAAGGCCGTCGAGCGCATGATCCCCCGCGGCCCGCTGGGCCGCCAGCAGATGCGCAACCTGCGCATCTTCGCCGGCGCCGAACATCCGCACGCCGCGCAGAACCCCGAAGTGCTCGACTTCGCGTCGCGCAACCGCAAGAACAAGGTGGGTGCATAATGTCCGATAACCGCCAGTCCCTGTCCGACCTCGCGTCGCTGACCGCCAACGCGCCGGCTCCTGCCGCCGCGCCCGCCGCCGACGCTCCGATCGCGCCGGCTCAGCCCGCCGCTCCGCTGCGCGCCCAGGAAATCGACAGCCTCGGCCGCGCCTATGCGACCGGCCGCCGCAAGGATGCCGTCGCCCGCGTCTGGGTGAAGCCCGGCACCGGCAAGATCACGGTCAACGGCCGCGACCAGGAAATCTACTTCGCCCGCCCGACCCTGCGCCTGGTGATCAACCAGCCCTTCGGCGTCACCGAGCGCGAAGGCCAGTATGACGTGATCGCCACCGTCAAGGGCGGCGGCCTGTCCGGCCAGGCCGGCGCGGTCAAGCACGGCATCGCCCAGGCGCTCGCCAAGTACGAGCCGGCGCTGCGCAGCGCCGTCAAGGCCGAAGGCTTCCTGACCCGCGACAGCCGCGCCGTCGAGCGCAAGAAATACGGCAAGGCCAAGGCCCGCCGCAGCTTCCAGTTCTCGAAGCGCTGATCGTTCGATCAATATGAATGCAAGGGAAGGGGCCGGTTTTCCGGCCCTTTTCTTTTTCGGGCAGAAAGATTGCCGACCGAAGAGACGAGGGAGACGGCAATCCCCTCCCGGTTATCTCTATCCCCGGTCGCCGACATCGGCGAGACGCGCCGTCGCGATCTGCTGGATCTGGAGGACATCCTTGCGCGCCTCCAGGAAGCGGCGGGGATTGATGGCATTGCCGTTCACCCGCACCTCGAAATGAAGATGCGGCCCCGTGGAGCGGCCGGTCGATCCCATGCGCGCAATGGCGTCGCCGCGCGCCACCTGTTGGCCGACCCGCGCGCTGAAGCCGGACAGATGGGCGTAGCGGGTCAGGATGCCGTTGCCATGCGTGACCTCGATCACATTGCCATAGCCGCTGCGCTGGCCGACGAAACTGACCTTGCCCGATGCGGCGGCCAGGATCGGCTGGCCCATGCTGCCCGGAAAATCCAGGCCCGCGTGAAAGGCCGCATGGCCGTTGAACGGATCGCTGCGATAGCCATAGCTGCTGCTCATCATCGGCGTCGCCGTCGGCTTGCCGGAAGGGATGGCGAGCAGGCTCGCTTCCAGGAATTCCATGCGGGACAGCGCCTTGGCGAGCTTTTCGAACTCGCCCGGCAGGACGTCCTGTCCTTCCCAAGGCACGAAGGGGCCGCCCATCGCCCGGTTTTGCGCGCGGGCGGCGCTGCGGGCGAGGCTGTCGGGATTGAGGCCGAAGCTGCGGATCGCGGCGGCCGCCTTGTCGGCGCGCTTCTGGACGGCGCCGGTCAGCAGGGCGGCGAAGCGGCGCTGCCGGGCGTCGATCCGCAGCAGCGGCGCCGCTTCCGGCGCAACGCTGATCTTGGTGTCTAGCTTGGACGTGCCGCCCTTGGTTCCGCCATCGACCTTGCCGACCACATCGCCGGCGGGGGCCGTGCCGTCCTGGCCGAAATGCGTGCGGTAAAGGTCGTCCATGAAGTCCTGGCGCTCCTGCAGCTCCTGCGCGAGCTGGTCGACCGACTTGCGATAGCGCGCGACCTGGCTGGCGCTGCTGGAGATGGCCTTGTCCCGGGCGGCGAGAGCGGCGCGCTCCTGCTCGATCTCAGCGCTGCTGGCGGCCACGGACAGGCCGAATCCAATCCCGCCGACCAGGGCGGAAGAGAGCAGGCCGACCGCGGCAAGCTGCGCCCTGCGCGAGATATGGATGAACTTCACCTGGCCGCCGGAGCGCAGGAAAATCTCCCGATCCGGGCACAGCTTCGAACACCGGGCCGTCATGCCGGCCCAGAGGGCGGCTGCCCCCATCTTGCTCCATTGCGACAATTGCGACCCCGCGTGCGTTTTTAGTGAACGGGGCGCTAACAAATGGAATCGAGTCGCGCGAATCCGGCGACGGGGAGTCGTGACGAGTCGAAGGATGAACGGGGTGAAACGTGGAACTATGCAAATCGGTTCCGGCCTGCCGCAAATTTTTCTCGGCCTGTCTTCCCTGGCGCGGCCCGACAGTCCCGGTGCATCATCTCAGGACGGACGGCTCGTTTATCCGCCTCTTCGCCACGCAGGCCGGGCGTTCTTGACCCGCGCCCCCCGCATGGCTATAGGCGCGCCTGCTCAAAGACCGGATAAGGAGCGGATTCGTTCGTGCCGATCCCGGTCCTGGGGCATCAGAGCTGAACATTGCCGGTGCTCCTGCGGCTCCGGGCGGGTTTCCGCCGGAGCCTTTGCCGTTTGGAGGCGATTCGTTTTCCAGGCCGCAAGGAACGCGGGGATGCATGCGGTAAAGTAACTGAAAAAGGTGAAGGGCTTCATGCCAACGATCAACCAGCTGGTCCGCAAGGGCCGCGAGCTGCAGAAGACCAAGTCGAAGGTTCCTGCAATGGAAGCGAACCCGCAGAAGCGCGGCGTTTGCACCCGTGTCTACACGACGACCCCGAAGAAGCCGAACTCGGCCCTCCGCAAGGTGGCGAAGGTGCGCCTGGTCAACCAGCGCGAAGTCATCACCTACATTCCGGGTGAAGGCCACAACCTTCAGGAGCACAGCGTCGTGCTGATCCGCGGCGGCCGCGTGCGCGACCTTCCCGGTGTGCGCTATCACGTGCTGCGCGGCGTTCTGGATACCCAGGGCGTCAAGGACCGCAAGCAGAGCCGTTCGAAGTACGGCGCCAAGCGTCCGAAGTAAGGGGAGACCAGAAACATGTCACGTCGTCGTCGCCCCGAAAAGCGCGTCATCCTGCCCGATCCCAAGTTCGGTGATGTCGTGCTGTCGAAGTTCATGAACAGCATCATGCAGGACGGCAAGAAGGCCGTCGCCGAGTCCATCGTGTACGGCGCTCTCGACACTGTCGAGGCGAAGTCCAAGAAGGACCCGATCGCCATGTTCCATGACGCGCTGAACAATGTGAAGCCCGGCATCGAGGTCCGCAGCCGCCGCGTCGGCGGTGCGACCTACCAGGTCCCCGTCGAAGTGCGCCCGGAGCGCGCCCAGGCGCTGGCGATCCGCTGGCTGATCACCGCGTCGCGCAACCGCAGCGAAACCACCATGGCCGCCCGCCTGTCGGGCGAGCTGCTGGACGCCGCCAACAACCGCGGCAATGCCGTCAAGAAGCGCGAAGACACGCACCGCATGGCGGAAGCGAACCGCGCCTTCTCGCATTATCGCTGGTAATCCGGCGCTGGAAAAAGGCGAAGCGGGCATCCATATCGCCCGCTTCCTCTCATGGTTTCAAAAAATCGGTCCGTTCGCCATGGGTGGCTACCCATGGCGAACGGATTGGTTTAGGGGCCACGCGCAGATTTAACGAATCCCCAACCGCCGGCGCGCCGGCAACGGAGAAGCATCATGGCCCGCAGCCATCCGCTCGAACGCTATCGCAATTTCGGTATCATGGCGCATATCGACGCCGGCAAGACCACCACGACCGAGCGCATCCTTTACTATACCGGCAAGTCCTACAAGATCGGCGAAGTCCATGACGGCGCCGCCACCATGGACTGGATGGAGCAGGAGCAGGAGCGTGGCATCACCATCACGTCTGCGGCCACCACCTGCTTCTGGAACGACCATCGGCTGAACATCATCGACACCCCCGGCCACGTCGACTTCACCATCGAAGTCGAGCGTTCGCTGCGCGTGCTGGACGGCGCGGTCGCCGCGTTCGACGGCGTCGCGGGCGTGGAGCCGCAGTCGGAAACCGTGTGGCGCCAGGCGGACAAGTACAAGGTGCCGCGGATGTGCTTCATCAACAAGCTCGACCGTACCGGCGCCAACTTCTATTATTGCGTGCAGACGATCATCGACCGTCTGGGCGCCACCCCGGCCGTCCTCTACCTGCCCATCGGCGCGGAATCGGACTTCAAGGGCCTGGTCGACCTGGTCGAGAACCGCGCCATCATCTGGAAGGACGAGAATCTGGGCGCCGAATTCTCCTATGAGGAGATTCCGGCCGACCTCGCCGACAAGGCTGCCGAATATCGCGAAAAGCTGATCGAACTCGCCGTCGAGCAGGACGACGATGCGATGGAAGCCTATCTGGAAGGCAATCTGCCCGACGTCGCCACGCTCAAGAAGCTGATCCGCAAGGGCACGCTGGGCCATGCCTTCGTGCCGGTGCTGTGCGGCTCGGCGTTCAAGAACAAGGGCGTCCAGCCGCTGCTCGACGCGGTGGTCGATTATCTGCCTTCGCCGCTCGACATTCCCGACGTCCAGGGCATCAACCCCGACACCGACGAGCCCGACAGCCGCAAGACGGCCGACGATGCGCCCTTCTCCGGTCTGGCGTTCAAGATCATGAACGACCCGTTCGTGGGTTCGCTCACCTTCCTGCGCGTCTATTCGGGCACGCTGACCAAGGGCAGCTATCTGAACTCGGTCAAGGACAAGAAGGAAAAGATCGGCCGCATGCTCCTCATGCACGCCAACTCGCGTGAGGACATCGACACCGCCTATGCCGGCGACATCGTCGCCCTGGCGGGCCTCAAGGAAACCACCACCGGCGATACGCTGTGCGCCGAGCGCCAGCCGATCATCCTGGAGCGGATGGAATTCCCCGAGCCGGTGATCGAGCTGTCGGTCGAACCCAAGACCAAGGCCGACCAGGAAAAGATGGGCATCGCGCTCAACCGCCTGGCCGCCGAGGATCCGTCTTTCCGCGTCTCGACCGACCACGAATCGGGCCAGACCATCATCAAGGGCATGGGCGAACTCCACCTCGAAATCCTGGTCGACCGCATGAAGCGCGAGTTCAAGGTCGAGGCCAATGTGGGCGCGCCGCAGGTCGCCTATCGCGAATATCTCGCGAAGAAGGTCGACATCGACTACACCCACAAGAAGCAGTCGGGCGGATCGGGCCAGTTCGGCCGGGTCAAGGTGACGGTCATCCCCGGCGAGCGCGGTTCTGGCTACCAGTTCTTCGACGAGATCAAGGGCGGCAACATCCCGCGCGAATATATCCCGTCGGTGGAAAAGGGCTTCCGCGAGACGGCCGAGACCGGTCATCTGATCGGCTTCCCGATCATCGACTTCGAAGTCCACCTGACGGACGGCGCCTATCACGACGTCGACTCGTCGGCCCTGGCCTTCGAAATCTGCGCCCGCGGCGCGATGCGCGAAGCGGCCGCCAAGTCGGGCATCAAGCTGCTCGAGCCGATCATGAAGGTCGAGGTCGTGACCCCGGAGGAATATCTGGGCGACGTCATCGGCGACATGAACAGCCGTCGCGGCCAGATCCAGGGCACCGACAGCCGCGGCAACGCGCAGGTGGTCGAGGCGATGGTCCCGCTGGCCAACATGTTCGGCTATGTGAACCAGCTTCGTTCGTTCACCCAGGGGCGCGCGAACTACTCGATGATCTTCTCGCACTATGACGAAGTGCCGCAGAATGTGGCGGACGAAGTCAAGGCGAAGATGGCCTGATAATTTTCCTTGGCCGGGTCGTGTAAACGGCTCGGTTAGGGGCTGGTATTCTCTGAATTTGCTGCTATGGACGCGCCTTCGCGAGGCGCGGCCGAGCGGTCAGACCAAAGCTGATTTGATTAGAAGGTAGGATAAAATGGCTAAGGCTAAGTTTGAGCGGAACAAGCCGCACTGCAACATCGGCACCATCGGTCACGTCGACCATGGCAAGACCTCGCTGACCGCGGCGATCACCAAGGTGCTCGCCGAAACCGGCGGCGCGACCTTCGTCGACTATGCCAATATCGACAAGGCTCCCGAGGAGCGCGAGCGCGGCATCACCATCTCGACCGCCCACGTCGAATATGAGACCGAAGCCCGCCACTACGCCCACGTCGACTGCCCGGGTCACGCCGACTACGTCAAGAACATGATCACCGGCGCGGCCCAGATGGACGGCGCGATCCTGGTCGTTTCGGCCACCGACGGCCCGATGCCGCAGACCCGCGAGCACATCCTGCTCGCCCGCCAGGTCGGCGTGCCGCAGCTCGTCGTGTTCATGAACAAGGTCGACCTCGTCGACGATCCGGAAATCCTGGAACTGGTCGAGCTGGAAATCCGCGAACTGCTGTCGTCCTACGACTTCGACGGCGACAACATCCCCGTCATCCCCGGCTCGGCCGTCAAGGCTCTCGACGGTTCGAACGACGAAATCGGCAAGCAGGCCGTTCTGAAGCTGATGGCTGCCGTCGACTCGTTCATCCCGCAGCCGGAGCGTCCGGTCGACAAGCCGTTCCTGATGCCGATCGAAGACGTGTTCTCGATCTCGGGCCGCGGCACCGTCGTGACCGGCCGCGTCGAGACCGGCATCGTCAAGGTCGGCGAGGAAGTCGAGATCGTCGGTCTGAAGGACACCCGCAAGACCACCGTCACCGGCGTCGAAATGTTCCGCAAGCTGCTCGACCAGGGCGAAGCCGGCGACAACATCGGCGCGCTGATCCGTGGCGTGGGCCGTGAGGAAGTCGAGCGCGGTCAGGTTCTGGCCAAGCCCGGCACCATCACCCCGCACACCGAGTTCGACGCGGAAGTCTATGTCCTGTCGAAGGAAGAAGGCGGCCGTCACACCCCGTTCTTCGCCAACTATCGTCCGCAGTTCTACTTCCGCACCACGGACGTGACCGGCGAAGTGATCCTGCCCGAGGGCACCGAGATGGTCATGCCCGGCGACAATGTGAAGCTCGGCGTGAAGCTGATCGCCCCGATCGCGATGGATGCGGGTCTCCGCTTCGCCATTCGTGAAGGCGGCCGCACCGTCGGCGCAGGGGTTGTCGGCACGATCTCGAAGTAATATAGGACCGCAGCGGCGCGAATCGCCTGATTCGCGCCGCTGAGTTTTTTGCCGCCCCGGATCGCCTTTCTCCGGCTCGCATGAGCTAGAAGGGCCAGGAACGGGGCGGATATTTTTTGGTTGGCGCATTTTCACAAGTCATCGGCTGCTCCGGCTGATTTCTGAAAATGCTCCGGGGTTTTTGGCTCTTTCGCATCGGTACAGGAACAATGGACAGCAACATCCGCATTCGCCTCAAGGCGTTCGATCATCGCGTGCTCGATCAGGCGACCGGCGACATCGCCGACACCGCCCGCCGCACCGGCGCCCTTATCCGCGGTCCGATTCCCCTTCCGACGCGCATCGAAAAGTTCACGGTCAACCGTGGCCCGCACATCGACAAGAAGTCGCGCGAGCAGTTCGAGGTCCGCACCTACAAGCGCATGCTTGACATTGTGCAGCCGACGCCGCAGACGGTCGACGCGCTGATGAAGCTGGACCTGGCTGCCGGCGTGAACGTGGAAATCAAACTCGCTTAAGCGAGTTTGCCTTCAGCCCCGGCGAAAGCCGGGGTCTCGGGCAGACAAGCAAGTTCCTGTTGTCCTTTTGGCGGCAGGGTATCGGGCATTCCGGCTTGCCGGAAGCTCAAACGACACAAGGGATACCGCACGGCCCGCCGGTGAACCGGCCAAGGCTCGTGGTCCTGGTCCCCCGTCGCCTTTCCCTGGCGGGATCGGCATCCAACCCGGACGGGGTGATTGTTATGCATGGGTTGGCCGCGAGGGAGAGATCCTGAGCGGTTTTTTCGTTGGATACGCCCGCTGCTAAGGCGGGCCTCTATGGGAGTAATCGGTGATGCGCACAGGCGTGATCGCTAAGAAAGTCGGGATGACCCGTCTGTTCCAGGAGGACGGACGTCATATTCCGGTTACGGTTCTGGCCCTTGAGGGCAATCAGGTCGTGGCCCGCAAGGAAGTCGAGCGTGACGGTTATGTCGCGGTTCAGCTCGGCGCGGGCGTCGCGAAGGTCAAGAATGTCGCCAAGCCGCAGCGCGGCCACTTCGCCAAGGCGGAAGTGGAGCCGAAGGCGCGCCTGGTCGAATTCCGCGTCGCCGAGGATGCGCTCCTCGATGTCGGCGCCGAGATCGCGGCCGATCATTTCATCGCCGGCCAGCTGGTCGACGTTGCCGGCCACACCCAGGGTAAGGGTTTCGCCGGCGCCATGAAGCGCTGGGGCTTCGGCGGCATGCGCGCCACCCACGGCGTGTCGATCAGCCACCGCGCCCATGGTTCGACGGGTAACCGCCAGGATCCGGGCCGCGTCTTCAAGAACAAGAAGATGGCCGGTCACATGGGCGACCGCGAGCGGACCCAGCAGAACCTGGAAATCGTCCGCACGGACGTCGAGCGCGGCCTGCTGTTCGTCAAGGGCAGCGTCCCCGGCGCCAAGGGCACCTGGCTGACCGTCTGCGACGCCGTCAAGGTGAAGCGTCCGGCGGACGCGCCCTATCCGGCGAGCCTGAAGCAGGCTGCCAACAGCAACAACGCTCCGGCTGAAACGCCCGCTGAAGAAGCGGCCGCGCCCGAAGCGACCGAAGGCCAGGAGGGCTAATCATGAAGGTCAAGGTACAGACCCTCGATGCCGCAGCCGCCGGTGAAGTGGAACTGAACGATGCCGTGTTCGGCGTCGAACCCCGCACCGACATTCTGCACCGCGTCGTCACCTGGCAGCTCGAAAAGCGTCGCGCTCCGGCTCGCGCCACCCGTGAGCGTTCGGACGTTGCCCGCACGGGCAAGAAGTTCGGCCGCCAGAAGGGTGGCGGCACCGCCCGTCACGGCGACCGCAAGGCGCCCGTGTTCATCGGCGGCGGTAAGGCGCACGGCGCCCGCGCCCGCACCTTCGGCCACGACCTCAACAAGAAGGTTCGCGCGCTCGGCCTGAAAATGGCCCTGTCGTCGAAGGCCAAGGACGGATCGCTGATCGTTCTCGACAATCTCGACGTGGCGGAAGGCAAGACCAAGGCTCTGGTCGCGCACCTCGCCAAGCTGAACCTCAACAAGGCTCTGTTCATCGACGGCGACGCCGTGAACGTCAGCTTCGCGAAGGCTTCGGCGAACATCATCGGCGTGGACCTGCTGCCCGCCGTTGGCGCCAACGTCTACGACATCCTGAAGGCCGACTCGCTGGTGCTGACCCGCGCCGCGGTCGAAAAGCTGGAGGCCCGTTTCAATGGCTAAGAAAGAAGCCGCGACCGTCGACAACCGTCATTATGACGTCGTTGTCGCGCCGGTCATCACCGAGAAGTCGACCCTTCTCTCCGAGAACAACGCCGTGGTCTTCAAGGTCGCCAACGATGCGTCGAAGCCGGAGATCAAGGCCGCCGTCGAAGCCATTTGGGGCGTGACGGTCAAGAGCGTGAACACGCTGGTCGCCAAGGGCAAGACCAAGAAGTGGAAGGGCAAGCCCTATACGCGCTCGGACGTCAAGAAGGCGATCGTTCGCCTGGCCGATGGCCAGTCGATCGACATCACCGAAGGAGTGCGCTGACCATGGCGCTTAAGAGCTACAACCCGACCAGCCCCGCCCAGCGCGGCCTGATCCTCGTCGACCGCAGCGCGCTGCACAAGGGCAAGCCCGTCAAGGCGCTGACTGAAGGCAAGCGCAAGACCGGCGGCCGCAACAACAAGGGTCATGTGACCTCGCGCGGCATCGCCGGCGGTCACAAGCAGCGCTACCGCATCATCGACTTCAAGCGTCGCCTGTGGGACGTCGAGGGCACGGTCGAGCGTCTGGAATATGACCCCAACCGCACCGCCTTCATCGCGCTGGTCAACTATCCCGACGGCACCCAGGCCTATATCCTGGCGCCGCAGCGTCTGGCTCCCGGCGACAAGGTCGTCGCGGGCAAGAAGACCGACGTGAAGCCGGGCAATGCGATGGAACTCGGCCAGATGCCGGTCGGCACCATCATCCACAATATCGAGATGAAGCCCGGCAAGGGCGGTCAGCTCTGCCGTTCGGCGGGCACCTACGCCCAGCTCGTCGGCCGCGATCGTGGCATGGTGATGGTCCGCCTGTCCTCGGGCGAGCAGCGCTACATCCGTTCGGACTGCATGGGCACCGTCGGTGCCGTGTCGAACCCGGACAACGCCAACACCAATCTCGCCAAGGCCGGCCGCAATCGCTGGCTCGGCAAGCGTCCGCTGACGCGCGGTGTGGCGAAGAACCCGGTCGACCACCCGCATGGCGGCGGTGAAGGCCGGACCTCGGGCGGCCGTCATCCGGTCACGCCCTGGGGCAAGCCGACCAAGGGTGCACGCACCCGCCACAACAAGGCGACGGACAAGTTCATCATCCGTAGCCGCCACGCGAAGAAGAAGAGGTAAGCGAGATGGCTCGTTCCGTCTGGAAAGGTCCGTTCGTGGACCTCAGCCTTCTGAAGAAGGCGGAAGTGGCGCAGGACGCCGGTGGCCGTTCGGGTCCGATCAAGACCTGGTCGCGCCGTTCCACCATCCTGCCGCAGTTCGTCGGCCTGACGTTCAACGTCTATAACGGCCGCAAGCATGTGCCGGTCTCGGTGAACGAGGACATGGTGGGTCACAAGCTGGGCGAATTCGCCCCGACCCGCTACTTCCCCGGCCACGCCGCCGACAAGAAGGGCAAGCGCTAATGAGCAAGGAAAAGGCTCCCCGCCGCGTCGCGGACAATGAGGCGCTGGCCGTCGGCACGCAGATCCGCGGTTCGGCCCAGAAGCTGAACCTGGTCGCCACGCTGATCCGCGGCCGCAAGGTCGAGGACGCGCTGAACATCCTCGCCTTCTCGAAGAAGGCGATGGCCGTCGACGTGCGCAAGGTGCTGGCTTCGGCCATCGCCAATGCGGAAAACAACCACAATCTGGACGTCGACTCGCTGGTCGTCGCGGAAGCATCGGTGGGCAAGAGCTTCACCATGAAGCGCTTTCACGCTCGCGGCCGCGGCAAGTCGACCCGGATTCTCAAGCCCTTCAGCCGCGTGCGCATCGTCGTGCGCGAGCAGGCCGAAGCGGAGGCGTAAGCACATGGGTCACAAGAGCAATCCGATCGGTCTGCGTCTGCAGATCAACCGTACCTGGGACAGCCGCTGGTTCGCGGAAGGCGCCGACTATGGCCGCCTGCTGCTGGAGGATCTGAAGATCCGCCAGTACATCATGAAGAACCTGCCGCAGGCCGCGATCTCCAAGGTCGTGATCGAGCGTCCGGCCAAGCTGTGCCGCGTGTCGATCTACGCCGCCCGTCCCGGTGTCATCATCGGCAAGAAGGGCGCGGACATCGAAAAGCTGCGCAAGAAGCTGGGCGGCTTGACCTCTTCGGACGTCAGCCTGAACATCGTCGAAATCCGCAAGCCGGAAATCGACTCCAAGCTCGTCGCGCAGGGCATCGCCGACCAGTTGGAGCGCCGTGTGGCATTCCGCCGCGCCATGAAGCGCGCGGTGCAGTCGGCCCTGCGTCTCGGCGCGGAAGGCATCAAGATCACCTGCGGCGGCCGTCTGGGCGGCGCGGAGATCGCCCGCGTGGAATGGTATCGCGAAGGCCGCGTTCCGCTGCACACGCTGCGCGCGAACGTCGACTATGCCGAAGCCGAAGCCCACACCGCTTATGGCGTTTGCGGCATCAAGGTCTGGATCTTCAAGGGTGAGATTCTGGGCCACGATCCGATGGCCACCGACCGGCTGATGCTGGAGGCTCAGACCTCCGGCGTGCGCCCGGCGCGCTGAGAATAAGGTAGGTATAGCGTCATGCTGCAACCGAAAAAAATGAAGTTCCGCAAGACCTTCAAGGGCCGGATCAAGGGCGACGCCAAGGGCGGTTCGGCTCTGAACTTCGGCGCCTATGGTCTGAAGGCCCTGGAGCCCGAGCGCGTCACCGCGCGCCAGATCGAGGCGGCCCGCCGCGCGATCCAGCGCCACCTGCGCCGTCAGGGCCGCCTGTGGATCCGCGTGTTCCCCGACGTGCCGGTTTCCAAGAAGCCCGCCGAAGTCCGTCAGGGCAAGGGCAAGGGTTCGGTCGAATATTGGGCAGCCCGCGTCAAGCCGGGCCGCATCCTGTTCGAACTGGACGGCGTGCCCGGCCCGCTCGCAGCAGAGGCTTTCTCGCGCGCCGCGATGAAGCTGCCGATCAAGACGAAGGTTGTCGCTCGCCTCGGCGACACCTCCCACCTGGAGGGCTAAGCCGTGGCGAATGTTGCCGACCTCAAGACCAAGACGGACGACGAACTGTCGACCGAACTCAACAACCTGAAGCGCGAGCAGTTCAACCTGCGCTTCCAGGCGGCCACCAACCAGCTCGAAAAGCCGAGCCGGGTGCGTGAAGTCCGCCGGTCGATCGCGCAGATCAAGACCCTGCAGTCCGAGCGTTCGCGCTCGGTCGCGAAGTAAAGGAAACACACGATGCCCAAGCGCGTGCTGACGGGAACGGTGGTTTCCGACAAGACCGACAAGACGGTGGTGGTTCGCGTGGAGCGCAAGGTTAAGCATGCGCTCTACGGCAAGATCATCCGCCGCTCGAAGAAGTACCATGCCCATGACGAGGGCAATGTCTACAAGGAAGGCGAAACGGTCCGCATCGAGGAGACCGCTCCGATTTCCAAGCTCAAGACCTGGAAGGTCATCGAGCGCGTGGACACCCACAAGTCGCCCGAAACGGCGGCCTGAGGTTAGTCATCGGCCGTAAGGGTCGAAATTTCGGACGCGGGGCTGGCCTTTTCGTCAAGAAGAGGTTACAGGCCCGCGCTTCGTGTTTCGAATCTTCCGGTCGAAACTCGAATTCGGAACCGCCGGGAATTGCCCCGGTAGGCCAAATAAGAAGGAACCGGATCCATGATCCAGATGCAATCCAATCTTGACGTCGCTGACAACAGCGGCGCCAAGCGCGTCCAGTGCATCAAGGTGCTGGGCGGATCGAAGCGTCGCTTCGCGAGCGTGGGCGACATTATCGTCGTCTCGATCAAGGAAGCCGCGCCTCGTGGCAAGGTGAAGAAGGGTGACGTGCATCGCGCCGTCATCGTGCGCACCGCCAAGGACGTGCGTCGCGCTGACGGCAGCGTGATTCGCTTCGACGGCAATGCCGCCGTGCTGATCAACAAGAACGAGGAGCCGATCGGCACCCGTATCTTTGGCCCGGTCGTTCGCGAACTGCGCGCCAAGAAGCACATGAAGATCATCTCGCTCGCCCCTGAGGTGCTGTAATGAGCGCTGCCAAGATCAAGAAGGGCGACAAGGTCGTCATCCTGGCCGGCAAGGACAAGGGCCGCACCGGCGCCGTCCTGCAGGTGCTGCCGAAGGACGACAAGGTCCTGGTGGAAGGCATCAACGTGCATGCGCGCCATCGCAAGCCGGACCAGGCGAACCCGCAGGGCGGCATCGAGCGCAAGCCCGCGCCGCTCCACATTTCGAACGTCGCTGTCGCCGACAAGGATGGCAAGCCGACCCGCGTCCGTTTCGAGGACCGCGACGGCAAGAAGGTCCGCGTCGCCGTCAAGTCCGGTGAGGTGCTGTAATGAGCGACAAGTACATCCCCCGCTCCAAGTCGCTCTATGACGCCGAAATCGCCAAGGCGATGACCGCGAAGTTCGGTTACAAGAACGTCATGGAAGTGCCGAAGATCGAGAAGATCACGCTCAACATGGGCGTCGGCGAAGCGACCCAGGACAAGAAGAAGGTCACTTCGGCGGCCGAGGAAATGGAACTGATCGCCGGCCAGAAGCCGGTCATCACCAAGGCCCGCAAGTCGATCGCGCAGTTCAAGCTGCGTGAAGGCATGCCGATCGGCGCCAAGGTCACGCTGCGCCGCGAGCGCATGTACGAGTTCCTGGATCGCCTGATCAACATCGCGCTCCCCCGCGTGCGCGACTTCCGGGGCCTGAACCCGAAGAGCTTCGACGGCCGCGGCAACTACGCCTTCGGCATCAAGGAGCAGATCATCTTCCCGGAGATCAACTATGACCGCATCGACAAGGTGCGCGGCATGGACATCATCGTGACCACCACGGCGAAGACGGACGAGGAAGCGCGCGAACTGCTGCGTCTCTTCGGCTTCCCCTTCCCGATCGAAGAGAAGCAGGCGGCCTGAACGGGCCCCGCTTCTCTTTCCGACAAACCCAAGGAAAGAGAACTTAAGTCATGGCGAAACTGAGTTCGATCAACAAGAACGAGCGCCGCAAGAAGCTGGTGAAGAAATATGCCGGCCGCTATGCGAAGCTCAAGGCGATCGCGAATGATACGACCGCTGACGACAGCGATCGTCTGATCGCGCGTCTGAAGATGGCGGAAATTCCCCGCAACGGCAATCCGACCCGCGTGCGCAACCGCTGCGAGCTGACGGGCCGTCCCCGGGCCTATTACCGCAAATTCCGTCTCTGCCGCGTGCAGTTGCGTGATCTGGCCAACAAGGGCCTGATCCCCGGCGTCACCAAGTCGAGCTGGTAAGGATCATTTGAGATGGCATTGACCGATCCCCTGGGTGATATGCTCACCCGCATCCGCAACGGGCAGCAGGCGAAGAAGGACAGCGTCGTGTCCCCCGCTTCGAAGCTTCGCGCCCGCGTGCTCGACGTGCTGCAGCGCGAAGGCTATATCCGTGGCTATTCCGAGGAACTGCTCGGCAACCATCCCGGCCTGCGCATCGAGCTCAAATATTTCGAAGGCCAGCCGGCGATCAAGCATGTCGCCCGCGTGTCCAAGCCGGGCCGCCGCGTTTACTCCGGTTCCAAGGAACTGCCGGTGATCCGCAACGGCCTGGGCATCACCATTGTCTCGACGCCCCGCGGCGTTCTGTCCGACGCCGAAGCGCGCGAGCAGAATGTCGGCGGCGAAGTGCTGGCGGAGGTGTTCTGATGAGCCGTACTGGTAAAAAGCCGGTTGCCGTCCCCGCGGGCGTCACCGCCGCCATCGCCGACGGTCAGCTTTCGGTGAAGGGGCCCAAGGGCACCCTGTCGCTGCCGCTGGCCGACGAAGTGACCTACAGCATCGAGGAAGGCTCGATCGCCGTGAAGCCTGCCAATGACAGCAAGCGCGCCCGCGCTTTCTGGGGCATGCAGCGCACGCTGATCGCGAACCTGATCACCGGCGTGACAGAGGGCTTTTCGAAGAAGTTGCTCATCACCGGCGTCGGTTACCGCGCCAACGCCCAGGGCAAGACCCTGAAGCTGCAGCTCGGCTATTCGCACGACGTCGATTTCGCGGTGCCGGAAGGCATCGAGATCAAGACCCCGGACAACACCACGGTCGAGATCAGCGGCATCGACAAGCAGAAGGTGGGTCAGGTTGCCGCCGAGATCCGCCGCTGGCGCAAGCCCGAACCCTATAAGGGCAAGGGCATCAAATACGCCGGCGAGTTCATCTTCCGCAAGGAAGGGAAGAAGAAGTAAGATGGCAAAGCTTTCCCTCTTCGCGCGGCGCCGTCGCCGCGTCCGCACCGCGCTCAAGGCTGTTTCGGGCACGCGTCCGCGCCTCAGCGTCCACCGTTCGGGCCGTCACATCTACGCCCAGGTCATCGACGACGCGCAGGGCAAGACCCTGGCGGCCGCGTCGACCCTGGACAAGGATGTGCGCGGCAAGACCGGCGCCACCGCCGACGCCGCCGCCGATGTCGGCAAGCGCGTCGCCGCCGCGGCGACCGCCGCCGGCGTCACCCAGGTCGTGTTCGACCGTGGTGGCTTCCTGTTCCATGGCCGCGTCAAGGCGCTGGCCGATGCGGCCCGTGAAGCCGGGCTGGAGTTCTGACAAATGGCTGACGAAAACGAAATCCAGGCCCAGCCGGGCGCACCGGCTGCCGTTGAAGGCGGCGAGCAGACCGAAGGCCGTCGCGGCCGTGGTCGCGGCGGCGACCGCAACCGTGGCGAGCGTGGCGGCCGTGGCCGTCGCGACGACCGTCGCGGCAATCGTGACGAGGAACAGGGCGAGGAACTGATCGAGAAGCTGGTTCACATCAACCGCGTCTCGAAGACCGTCAAGGGCGGCAAGCGCTTCGGCTTCGCGGCTCTGGTCGTCGTCGGCGACGGCAAGGGCCGCGCGGGCTTCGGCCATGGCAAGGCGCGCGAAGTGCCCGAAGCCATCAGCAAGGCGACCGCTTCGGCCAAGAAGGCGATGGTTCGCGTTCCGCTGAAGGAAGGCCGCACGCTGCACCATGACGGCCTGGGCCATTTCGGCGCGGGCAAGGTGACGGTTCGTTCGGCCCCGGCCGGTACGGGCATCATCGCCGGTGGTCCGATGCGCGCCGTGTTCGAAAGCCTCGGCGTCGCTGACGTCGTGACCAAGTCGAACGGCACGTCGAACCCCTATAACATGATCCGCGCGACCTTCGCGGCGCTGGGCGAGCAGACCAGCCCCAAGTCGGTGGCGCAGCGTCGCGGCAAGAAGGTCGCCGACCTTCTGCGTCGCGGCGGCGTCTCGGCCGAAGTCGCGCAGGCCGATGCCGAAGCGATTGCGGAGTAACAGGATATGGCGAAGATCAAGATCAAGCAGATCGGTTCGCCGATCCGTCGCCCCGAAGCCCAGAAGAAGATTCTGATCGGCCTGGGCCTTGGCAAGATGCACCGCGTGGTGGAACTGGAAGATACCGCGGAAGTCCGCGGCGCGATCAAGAAGCTCCCCCATATGGTGGAAGTGGTCGAGTAATATCCGTCATCCCGGCGAAGGCCGGGATCTCAGGCCGCTGGGCGAACCCTCGATGGGGTTCTGCCCAGCCTCACGAGGCCCCAGCCTTCGCTGGGGCTGCGGCCCGGCCCTTTGGACCGGGCCTTGCGCGAACATAGCGAAAGCGAGTGCACAATGACCAAGCTTAACGAACTCAATGACAATGCCGGCGCCCGCAAGGGCCGGATGCGCGTGGGCCGTGGTATCGGTTCCGGCAAGGGCAAGACCGCCGGTCGCGGCCAGAAGGGCGCGAAGGCGCGTTCGGGCGTCAGCATCAACGGCTTCGAGGGTGGCCAGATGCCGCTCCACATGCGCCTGCCGAAGCGCGGCTTCAACAATATCTTCGCTAAGGATTTCGCGATCGTGAACCTGGGCGCCGTGCAGAAGGCGATCGACGCCGGCAAGCTGGACGCCAACGCGACCATCGACCATGCGGCGCTGAAGGCCGCTGCCCTCGCCCGTGGCGGCAAGGACGGCGTGCGCCTGCTCGCCAAGGGCGATCTGACCGCCAAGGTCAGCTTCCTGGTCGCCGGCGCGTCGAAGGGCGCGGTCGAAGCGGTCGAGAAGGCCGGCGGCAAGGTCGATGTGATCGAAGTCGTTCCGGCGGCTGAAAAGGCCAAGGCGAAGAAGGGCACCGCCCTTGCCGCGAAGAAGGCCGCTGCAAAGGCCTGATCCGGCCCGCCAAGTCTTGCAAGCATGACCCCGCTGCCCGATATGGGTCGGCGGGGTCATGTGCATCGGGGAACGCTGTTTGTCGCAGGAGCGGCAAATCCCGGTTCGACAGCGCCCCATGACCTCGCTAAGGGGTTAGCGATTCAGGCCGGAGCGTTACTCCGGCAAGATGTTTTGAAGGGCAGCCAAGATGGCATCGAGAGCCGACCAGCTCGCATCCAATCTCAGCCTGGCGAAGTTCAGCCAGGCGACCGACCTCAAGAAGCGCCTGTGGTTCACGCTGGGCGCGCTGATCGTCTTCCGCTTCCTGAGCTTCGTGCCGCTGCCGGGCGTCGATCCGACCGCGCTGTCGCAGCTCTACGCGCAGACCAATGGCGGCATCCTCGACATCTTCAACACCTTTTCGGGCGGATCGCTCTCCCGCATGAGCCTGATCGCGCTGGGGGTGATGCCCTATATCACCGCGTCCATCGTGGTGCAGCTTGCCGCCAGCCTCTCGCCGCAACTCGCGGCGATCAAGAAGGAAGGCGAAAGCGGCCGCAAGAAGCTCAATCAATACACCCGTTACGGCACGGTCGGCCTGACCGCCGTGCAGGGCTATTTCATCGCCGTGGGGCTGGAGAGCTTCGGCGCGCAATCGGGCGTGCAGGCGGTGGTCGACCCTGGCTATCTGTTCCGGGTCGCGGCGGTGGTCTCGCTGATCGGCGGCACCATGTTCCTGATGTGGCTGGGTGAGCAGATCACCTCGCGCGGCATCGGCAACGGCGTCTCGCTCATCATCATGGCGGGCATCGTCGCGCAATTGCCGGTGACGCTGAGCAACCTGTTCAAGTCGAGCAGCACGGGCGCGATTTCCGGCCTGGTGATCTTCCTGGTGATCGTGCTGGGCTTCGGCCTCATCGCCTTCATCTGCTTCATGGAGCGGGCGCAGCGCCGGGTGCTGATCCAATATCCCAAGCGCCAGACGCGGCAGGGCCTGATGCAGGCGGACCGCAGCCATCTGCCGCTGAAGGTCAATACCGCGGGCGTGATCCCGCCGATCTTCGCTTCGTCGCTGCTGCTGATGCCGCTCACCGTCTCGCAATTCGCCGGCCAGACCGTGGCGGGCGAGAGCAGGCTCGGCGATTTCGTGCTGACGCTGAACCAGTATCTGTCGCACGGCAGCCCGGTCTATATGGCGCTCTATGGCCTTGGCATCGTCTTCTTCTGCTTCTTCTACACTGCAGTGGTGTTCAATCCGGAAGAGACGGCCGACAATCTCAAGCGCAACGGCGGCTTCATCCCCGGCATCCGCCCGGGCAAGAACACCGAAAATTATCTGGATTATGTGCTGACGCGCATCACGGTAATCGGCGCGGCCTATCTGGCCTTCATCTGCCTGGTGCCGGAATTCGCCATCGCCCGGGCGGGCATTCCCTTCTACCTTGGTGGGACTAGCCTGTTGATCGTCGTCAATGTTACGGTCGACACCGTGACGCAGATCCAGAGCCACCTGCTCGCCCATCAATATGGGGATCTGATCAAGAAGGCGAAGCTGAAGGGGCGTCTGCGCTAACGCTGCGCGGCGCGGTTAAAAAGCGCGAAGAACAGGGGAGAATGCGCGACATGAATATCATTCTGCTCGGCCCTCCGGGCGCCGGCAAGGGAACGCAGGCGACGCGCCTGGTGGACAGCCGGGCCATGGTGCAACTGTCGACCGGCGACATGCTGCGCGCGGCGGTGAAGGCCGGGACGCCCATCGGCCTCAAGGCCAAGGCGGTGATGGAGGCCGGCGAACTGGTGTCCGACGAGATCGTCTCCGGCATCATCGGGGAGGCGCTGGACGCCCTGGCTCCGGAAACCGGCGTGATCTTCGACGGCTATCCCAGGACGGAGGCGCAGGCGCATTCGCTGGACGGCATATTGGCCGACCGCAATCGGACGCTGGACCATGTGATCGAACTGGAAGTGGACGAGGACGCGCTGGTCGAGCGCATCACCGGCCGCTTCACCTGCGCGACCTGCGGCGAGGGCTATCACGACAGGTTCAAGACGCCGAAGGTCGAGGGCACCTGCGACAAATGCGGCGGCCATGAATTCAAGCGCCGTCCGGACGACAATGAGGAAACCGTGCGGACCCGCATGGCCGAATATCGCGCCAAGACAGCGCCCATCCTGCCGATCTACGAAGCGCGCGGCATCGTGTCGCGGGTCGACGGCATGGCCGACATGGACGATGTGACCGTCGCTATCGCCGCCATATTGGACGGCAAGGCCGCCTGAGCTAAGCTGGCCCTCCATTCCGGAGGGAATTTATGCGCAAGATCGTGGCTTTGGGGTGGGCTGGCGCGGCGATGGCCGCACCGGCCCATTCTGCTGTTACCGCCAGCAGCGATGCCGGCTTTGCGGTGGAGAACAGCGTTCAGGTCGCCGCCGATGCCGCGACGGTCTATCGCCTTCTGAGCCAGCCCGGACGCTGGTGGAACGGTGCGCATAGCTATAGCGGCTCTGCCGCCAATCTCAGGCTGGAACCAGTGGCGGGCGGATGCTTCTGCGAAGCATTGCCGGGCGAAGAGGGACGGGTGGGCAGCGTCGAACATGCCCGTGTGATCCATGCCGCGCCTGACCGGCAATTGCGGCTGTCCGGCGCCCTTGGGCCGTTGCAGGCCGAAGCCGTGACCGGGACGCTGACTTTCGACATCGCCCCGTCCGGGAAGGGCGTGCGTGTCGTCATGAGCTATGTGGTCGGCGGTTATATCCGCATGGGCGCCGCCAGGATCGCGCCGGTGGTGGACAAGGTGCTGGCGGAGCAACTGTCGGGATTGAAACGGGCGGCAGAGGAGGATGCCGCTGGTCGAACCGGCCTGTGATGGGCGTTCCTGGGGTCCGCAGCCAGCGGCAAGAAAGGCCATGAGCGGACATTAGTTTTCCGTCACCCCGGACTTGATCCGGGGTCCCGCTTTTGCCTCTACACCGCGCCCAGCCCAAGGCAGCGGGACCCCGGATCAAGTCCGGGGTGACGAATGGGGGAATGACGGCTTCCCACCCAATCCAGTCATCGACGGAAGCATGGCTTATATCGCTGCTTAACCACGATATTAACGGAATGATTGCTGTTTCTTTGCTATGGCGCGGTCATGCCGGGGCCGCGCCCTTCTTCCCGCCGATTGACGGAACTGGACGCCTTGCGCGGGCTGGGCGCGCTATGCGTGCTCGTCTTCCATTATTCCACGCGCTTCCATGAACTGTTCCCGCAGGCGGCCCATGTGCCCTTCCGCTTTCTGGGCGGCAATTACCGGGTGCTGCTGTTCTTCGCCATTTCCGGCTTCGCGATCTTCTTCACGCTCGACCGCATCCGCACGACGGCCGATTTCCTGGTCAACCGTTTCGCGCGGCTCTATCCCGCCTATCTCGTCGCGATGCTCCTGACGCTGGGCATCGAATCCCTGGCGCGGGTTTCCCAATTGCTGATCGGGTCGGCGGCGATTCTGGCCAACGTCACCATGCTGCAGGGCTTCGCCTTCCTGCCGGAGGTGGACGGCGCCTATTGGACGTTGACGGTGGAGATCGCCTTTTACGCCTGCATGCTGTCGATCTGGAAGTACACGGGGCTAAGGCGGCTGGAACTCTTGCTGCTGGGCTGGCTGGCCGCGCGCTGGCTCTATGCGCTGTGGCCGGGCATGCCGGAAAGGATCGTGATGCTGCTGGTGCTGCGCTATGTGCCTTTCTTCATCATCGGCATATTGTCTTATCGCGTCTGGGCAGGGCAGCGAAGCTGGCGCCAGCAGGCACCCCATGCCGCGCTCGCGCTGCTGTCGGTCGCGACGATCGACAGCCCGGACATGCTGCTGGCCGGCGTCCTGCTGCTGGCGACGTTCGTGGCGCTCGTCGCCGGGCGGCTGCGTTTCCTCAGCTTTCGTCCGCTCGTCTGGATGGGCGGGATCAGCTATTCCTTCTACCTCATCCATCAGCATGTCGGCTTCGTCGTCATGCTGAAGATGGCGGAGGCGGGGTACAGTCCCTGGACGGGGTTCGCGGCGGCATTCGCCGTGGCGCTGGTTTTGGGCACGCTGATCAACCGGCTGGTCGAGCGGCCCGCCGGGGAAGCGATATTGCGCTGGTGGCGGAATCGGGGAAGGTCCGCGCCCAACGAAGGTGCGCCGAGCCAAGCCTGACCGCTCTCCCCGCCCAGGCCATTCACAACCAATTCAAGCAGCCCGCGTTATGCATGGCATGGATGCAGGATGAAGGAGAAAGGCGATGGCCTGGATCGGACGGAGGTTCCTCGCGGCGATCGGCCTTGCCGGTGCGCTGGCCTTGGGCGGCTGTGCTTATGACGATGGCTATTATGGCGGCGTGAGCGTGGGCAGCGGCTATTATGGCGGCGGCTATTATGACGATTATTGGGGTCCGGGCTATTATCGTCCCGGCTATATGGCGGCTGGTATGACGGCTACTACTATCCCGGCAGCGGCTATTATGTGTACAATCGCAGCGGCCATCGCCAACGTTGGAGCGAAGGCCAGCGCCGCTATTGGGAAGGACGCCGGGAGGCCCGCCGCGATGACGGGCGGCGCGGCAACTGGAACAATGGCGCACCGCGTCAGGGCTGGCGGGAGCGTTCCGGCGGCGACGGCAATCGGTGGAGCGGCAATTGGCGGAACGCCCGTCAGGGCAATCCCGCTGCGGGCGCGCAGGCGCCCCGGCCAGGAAGGGGACAAGGGGATATGACGACGCCACGGACGGAACGCAATTGGGGGACGCCGCGCACCCGATCCGACGGCGGCGCGCGTTCCGGCCGTGAGGGCTGGCGGGGTCGGCGCGACTGATGCGGCTTGGGTCCAGCGCGGTTCTCGCCCTGCTCCTGCTCGCGGCCTGCGACGGCCGGGAGGAGAGCGCGATCGACAATCTGGCCAATGGCGCCAATGCGGCGCAGGTCGAAAATAATTTCCGGGCGGAGGCGCAGGCGGTGCTGGAGCCGCTTAACCCGCCGGCGCCCGGCATGCCCGGCGGCCTGCCGGTCGACCCGCAGCCAGTGGTGGAGGAAGGCTCCATCGATCCCAAGGGCGCGCAGGGCGCAGCCCAGGTAGTGCAGGGCTATTACGGCCTGCTGGAGGAAAAGCGCTATAATGACGCGCAGGATCTGTGGAACGACAACAGCGCCATGGGGGCGGAAGACGATGCGCGCTTCGCCGCCCGTTTTCGCGGATTCAGCGAGATCCATGCCCAGTTGGGCGCGCCCGGCGCGATCGAGGGGGCCGCGGGATCGCTGTTCGTGACGGTGCCGGTGCAGGTCTATGGTCGCCTGGCCGCGAACGGCAAGCCCTGGTATCGGCTGCGGCAGGTGACGTTGCGCCGGGCCAACGATGTGCCCGGCTCCAGCGAGGCGGACCGCCGCTGGCATATAGAGAGCATCGGCCCCTATGCGCCGCCGACTGAGGAAGCGGCGGAGACGGGCAACGCCATCTCCGCCACGGATGGTCTTCTTAAGAAATAGTCGCCTTCACGATCTTGCCGGGGGTCTTGGGCGGCTCGCCCTTGGGCAGGGCGTCGACATGTTCCATGCCGGAGGTGACTTCGCCCCAGACAGTATATTGGCCATCCAGGAAGGTGGCGTCGTCGAAGCAGATGAAGAACTGGCTGTTGGCGCTGTTCGGATTCATGGCGCGGGCCATGGAACAGACGCCCCGGACATGCGGTTCGCGGCTGAATTCGGCCTTCAGGTCGGGCAGCTTCGACCCGCCCATGCCGGTGCCGGTGGGGTCGCCGCCCTGGGCCATGAAGCCGGGGATGACGCGGTGGAACACGACGCCGTCGTAGAAGCCGTCCTTGGCAAGCTGGATGATGCGCTCGACATGGCCGGGGGCCAGGTCGGGACGCAGCTTGATGACGACGTCGCCGCCGCTGTCGAGGGAAAGGGTCAGGGTGTCGTCGGCCATGAAAAATCCTCTCTTCGGGGAAAATTGGGGTGATGGACCATATAGAGCGTTGAGACGGGGATGGAAGCCATTGCAATTGTGACGGGCATGGGCAAAAGCAGCGAAATGCTACAGGAACCGGACAGTAGGGGACGCGATGAGCGAACGAGCCGATACGGCCGAACCCCGGCCGGACGAACTGGGCGATATCGCCGCTGAACAGGCGGAATCCCGCCATGACGAGGATGACCGGCTGAAGGGCGAATTCGTCTCCGCCGTGCTGGACGCGGTGGAGGCGGACGACCGCGACCGCGCGCGCGAACTGGTCTCGCCGCTGCACCCCGCCGACATCGCCGACCTTCTGGAACTCACCCCCTCCGAACGGCGCGGGCAGGTGGCGGCGGCGCTGGGCGACCTGGTCGGCGCGGAGGTTCTGTCCGAACTCAACGATTATGTCCGCGACGACCTGCTCGATGCGCTGCTGCCCGAACAGGTGGCGGAGTTCGCCGCCGAACTGGACACCGACGACGCCGTCGCCATCATCGAGGATATGGAGGAGGCCGACCAGCAGGCCGTCCTCGACGCGATGGAGCCGGAGGACCGCGCCGCCATCGAAAGCGCGCTCTCCTATCCGGAGGAATCCGCCGGGCGCCTGATGCAGCGCGACCTGGTCGCGGTGCCGGAACATATGACGGTCGGGCAGGTGATCGACTATCTGCGCGACAATCGCGACCTGACCAGCGATTTCTGGGAAATCTTCGTCGTCGACGAGGCGCACAAGCCGATCGGCACCTGCCAGTTGAGCTGGGTGCTGACCTGCCCGCGCAGCGTCGCCATGGCGGACCTGATGAAGCGCGAACAGACGCTGATCCCGGTCGACATGGACCAGGAAGAAGTGGCGCTGCGCTTCCAGAAATATGCGCTGATCTCCGCCGCCGTGGTGGACGGCAGCGGGCGGCTGGTCGGCATGATCACCGTCGACGACATCGTCCACATCATCTCCGAGGAAGCGGGCGAGGATATCCTCCGCCTGTCCGGCGCGGGCGAGGGCGACATCAACCAGCCGATCCTGGAAACGGTGCGCACCCGCCTCCAATGGCTGGTGGTCAACCTCGGCACCGCGATCCTGGCGGCGTCGGTGGTCGGGCTGTTCCAGTCGACCATCTCCCAATATGTCGTGCTGGCGGTGCTGATGCCCATCGTGTCGGGCATGGGCGGCAATGCGGGGACGCAGACCATGGCGGTCGCCGTGCGCGCCCTCGCCACCAACCAGCTCACCAGTTCCAACACCATCCGCCAGATCGCGCGCGAATTCCGCATCGCCAGCGCCAACGGCACGGCGCTCGGCATATTGATCGGCGTCGCGGTGGGGCTGATTTACGGCAATCACGACCTTGGGATCGTCATCGCGCTCGCCATGCTGATCAACAATCTGGTGGCCGGGCTGGCGGGCATATTGGTGCCGGTGACGCTCGACCGGATGAATATCGACCCGGCCGTATCCTCGGCTGTGTTCGTGACGGCGATGACGGACGTGATGGGCTTCTTCTCCTTCCTCGGCCTTGCCACGGTCTGGGGTTTGTAATCGGCCAGCCAGCGCCCATCTTCCTGCCATGCCGCTGCACCTCACCAAGATCGCCTTTCGGAGCGAAAGTCCCGCGACGCTCCGCGCCTGGCTGGAAAGCCATGCGGAGGAGGCGCGGCTGACCACGCGCTACCTGCCCAAGCGGGTCGAGGAACTGGCGGGCGGTTCGCTGTTCTGGATTCACGGGCACCAGCTTGTCGGGCGCAGTCCATTGCTGGGCTTTCAGGAAACCGGGCAGGGCCGTTACTGGATCAGGCTGGAACCCCGGCTGATCCCGGTGCGCACATTGCCCAAGCGGGCGCATCAGGGCTGGCGCTATCTGGAGGACAAGGACGCGCCGCCTGATCTGGGGTCGGGCGAAGCGAACGATCTGGACGCCATGCCGACGCGGTTGCTGGGGGAATTGTCGAAGCTGGGGTTATTGTAGGATCCCTCGGTGACTTTCAGGCGAGCACCTTCACCTGCTCTCCAATCTCCCGCAGTTCCGCGACGAAGCGCTTTCTCTCCTCCATCTTGCGAGCCTCATCCGGCACCCTCAGCAAATAGCTGGGATGCACCGTGATCCAGCCCTGCGCGCCGCTCTCCAGGGCGATGGGCGCGCCGCGGACGCGGCTGATCGTCACCGCCTTCCCCAGCAGCGCCCGCCCCGCCGTGGCGCCGAGCGCGACGATAATCCGGGGCCGGACCAGCTCCAGCTCCTGCGTCAGCCACCAGCGGCATGCCTGGATTTCCGGCGTTTCGGGCGTCTGGTGGATGCGCCTCTTGCCGCGCCGCTCATGCTTGAAATGCTTGACGGCGTTGGTGATGTAGGCGCGCCTGCGGTCGATCCCCGCCTCCTCCAGCGCATAGTCGAACAATTGCCCGGCCGGCCCGACAAAGGGGCGCCCGGCCAGATCCTCCTGATCGCCGGGCTGTTCCCCGATGAACATAAGCGGGGCGTCGACCGGCCCTTCTCCGAACACCGTCTGGGTCGTGTCGCGGTAGAGCGGGCAGCGGGTGCAACCCATCGCCTCCTCCCGCAGCGCGCTCCAGGCCGCCGCGGCGTTCCCCTGCCGGGCGGAAGGCTTGGGCGGCGTCGCGATCATGGCCGCCTCCCGTGACTGGGCGCCTGCCACAAGCTCCGGGATGAGCGCGGCTTCGGGCAGGTTGCGCCAATATTTCCGGGGCATTTCGGACAGCATCGCGCCGACCTTGAGCCGCGCCGGATTGAAGATCGCCGCATAATAGCCCTTCCAGATGTCCTCGACCGGGTCTTGCGCGGGCGCATCCCGGCGGGTGGCGCCCGGTCCTTCGGTCAACGCATCGCCGTCCCAATGGATGCTGAGTTCCGGCGTCAGGATCGACCAGCGCATCGAGGCGAAACGGCGCGCGAAGAATCCGGCATTGGCGCGGACGATATGATGGTCCGGCTCGAACCAGGCGACGAAGCGAGGCCCCTCCGCATCGGCCAGTTCGCGGAAGCGGACGAAGGCGCGCATCTTGTGCATGTCGCGCCGCACCGCCTTGGCCAAGGCCTCCACCCGGCGGACCAGCGGGTCGGCACGATCCTCCAGGCTGGCGGGGCGGTCGCGCAATTGGACGAGCAGGGCGTAGAGCAGGGCGAAACGCTCCGCATCGCGGTGCAGGATTGCCCTTTCCGCCAGTTCGACAAAGGCGCGCGGAACGGAAAAGGCGACCTCGCCTACGGGCGGAGGCGCTTCGTCCGCCGCGAAGAGATCGCCTTCATCCCCTGTCTGCCAGAGGATGTCGGCTGGCTTCGTGCCGGCGAGGGCGAAGGCGCGCGCGGCCACGCGCCAACCGTCGAAATCATCCGGTCCGTTCAGCCGCGCGCGATGCATGGACCCTAATCATTCGCCTCGGCGCGCTGCAATTCGGCCGGTTTGCGCTGGGCGAACCGGGCGGCCAGCTTCTGCTCCTCCTCCGCGGTCAGTTCCTTCGCCGCGTCGGGGAACATCTCCTCCTCTTCCTCCTCGATATGGTGGAGGTAGCGCTTCTTCATCTGGGCGAAGACGCGGTTCCATTCATCGCCATTGAAGGGCAGGCCTTCCAGTTCCTCAAGATAATCGTCGATCTCCTTATGCTCCGACACGCTGTGCTGGGCGTCTTCGCGCAGGTCGGGCCGCGCCAGCATGGTGGCGTAGAGCGTTTCCTCCTCCGCCGCCGCATGGGCCGTCACCTCCACCCGGAACTGTTCGAACAGCTTTTCCAGCCGATCCGGCTCCGCCTGCGCATCGGCCATCTTGTCGAACAATTGCCGATGGGCGTCATGATCCTGCTTCAATCGGTCGAAAATGCTGGCGTCGGCCATGGGGCATGCTCCTTCTCTTGCGGAAGGAACAACGATGGACCGGGCCTTTGGGTTCAGCCGAACAGGGCGTGAAAAATGATCGCGACGGGAATCCAGAGCAGCCCGCCGCCAATGCTGGCGCCCCAGAGCTGCACCAGATCGCGGCGGAAGCGAAGGTCGAGGCTGTGCGCGGGCAGGCCGCTGCTGTCGAGCAACTCCCAGCGGCGCTCCAGCCCCCGCGCCGCGACGGCAAAGCCGCCGATCGCCACGATGATGCCCAGGTGCAGCAGCAGCGACCCGCCCATCTTGGCGACGATGAAGATCTGAAGCAGGCAGAAGACGACCAGGGCGACGGCCAGATGGGTGCTCATCCGCTGGGCATGGCCCGTGCGGCGGGTCGCGCCATCGTTCCACTTCGTCGCCAAAAATCCGGCCCTTTCCTTGCGTCGGACAAGGAAAACATGAACCGCCCGTCCGATCAACGGCAAAATGCGCGCGACTCATGGAAAAAGCTCATATTGCGAGGCGGGCGGGTGCGCGATGTGCAGGGTCAGCCGGTCGGCCAGATGCACCGGGCGCCAGTCGGCCGCGACCAGGAAGGGGCGCAGCTTGGCGACGCTCCGCGTCAGCCGGGCGACATCGTCCAGCCGCAGCCGCCGGTGGCGGCGGCTGGCGACGATCCGGTCCACCGCCTTCACCCCCAGTCCCGGCACCCGCAGCAACGCCCCGCGCGGGGCGCGGTTGACGTCGACCGGAAAGCAATCCCGGTGCCGCAGCGCCCAGGCGAGCTTGGGATCGATGTCGAGCGGCAGGCAGCCGGTGGCGGGATCGGCGGCGCTTTCCAGTTCCTGCGCCGAATAGCCGTAGAAGCGCATCATCCAGTCGGACTGGTAGAGCCGATGTTCGCGCATCAGCGGCGGACGCTTCAAGGGCAGCACGCTGCTGGGCGAGGGGATGGGGGAGAAGGCGCTGTAATAGACCCGCCGCAGCCTGTGCCGGCTGTAGAGCGCACTGGCCCGCCGGATGATGGCGCGGTCGTCCGCCTGGTCCGCGCCGACGATCATCTGGGTGGACTGGCCGGCCGGGGCGAAGCGCGGCGCATGGGCGTAGCGGCGACTGGCGTCCGACCCATCCTCTATGGCGTCGCGCATGCCCGCCATGGCGCTTTCGATCCGCTGCCCGTCCTTTTCCGGCGCCAGCCTGCGCAGGCCCTGCTCGGTCGGCAGTTCGACGTTGATCGACAGCCGGTCGGCATAAAGGCCCGCCTGGCGCGCCAGTTCCGGATCGGCGTCGGGAATGGTCTTGAGGTGGATATAGCCGCGAAAATCATGCTCCTCGCGCAGGCTGCGGGCGACGGCCACCAACTGTTCCATCGTGTAGTCGGACGACCGGATGATGCCGGAGGAGAGGAACAGCCCCTCAATATAGTTGCGGCGATAGAAGCTGAGCGTCAGGTCGACCACTTCCCGCACGGTGAAGCGGGCGCGCCGCACATCGCTCGACCGGCGGTTGACGCAATAATGGCAGTCGAAGATGCAGCTGTTGGTCAGCAGGATCTTGAGCAGCGAAATGCAGCGGCCGTCGGGCGCGTAGGCATGGCATATGCCCATGCCCTCGGTCGAGCCGATGCCGCCCTTCCGGCCCGAGGCGCTGTCGCGCTTCGCCGTGCCCGACGAGGCGCAGGACGCGTCATATTTGGCGGCGTCGGCCAGGATTTCCAGCTTCTGTCGGGTGGTGAGGGCGGTCATGATTGTTCATCATATGTTCCTCATCCGCCCCTGTCCATAATCTCGATCAGTCAGGCTCGCCGGGATCGGCATCCAGGACCTGGCGCACCTTTGCCGCCAGTTGATCGAGCGTGAAGGGCTTGGCGAGGAAGGAGACGCCGGGGTCGAGCATGCCGTTATGGACGATGGCGTTGCGGGTATAGCCCGTGGTGTAGAGGATCTTGAGGCCCGGTCGGCTCGCCCGCGCCCGGTCGGCCAGGTCGCGCCCGTTGATGCCGGGCATGACCACGTCGGTGAACAGCATGTCGATGCGCGGCTGGATCGTCAGCATTTCCAGCGCCTGTTCGCCGTCGGATGCCTGGACGATGGTGTAGCCCAGCTCCCGCAGCGAATCGACCGACATGTGCCGGACGCGCTCCTCGTCCTCCACCACCAGGATGATCTCTTCCCCCTTGGCGCGGGGCAGTTCGGCGGGCGCCGCCTGGACGGCGCCGGCGACCGGCTCCGGCCCGTAATGGCGCGGCAGGTAGATCTTGATGATCGTGCCCTCGCCGGGTTCGGAATAGATTTTCACATGACCGCGCGACTGCTTGATGAACCCGAACACCTGGCTGAGGCCGAGGCCGGTGCCCTTGCCCACGCCCTTGGTGGTGAAGAAGGGGTCGAAGGCGCGCTCCACCACCTCGGGCGGCATGCCGGTGCCGCTGTCGGTGACCGACACCATCACATATTGCCCGGCCAAGACGTCGTTGTGGGCGGCGGCATAGGCATCGTCGAGATGGGCGTTGGCCGTCTCGATCGTCAGCTTGCCGCCCATGGGCATCGCATCGCGCGAATTGACGCAGAGGTTGATGATGGCCGATTCGAGCTGGCTGGGGTCGATGCTCGCCCGCCACAGCCCGCCCGCCAGCACGGCCTCCACCCGGATGCTCTCGCCGATCGTGCGGCGCAGCAGTTCAGACATCCCGCCGACCAGCTTGTTGACGTCGGTCGGCTGCGGGTCCAGCGGCTGCTGGCGGGAAAAGGCGAGCAGCCGGGCGGTGAGCTGGGCCGCGCGTTGCGCCCCTTCGGTCGCGTTGTCGACGCCCCTGACGATCCGGACGTCGGTGCCCGGCGCCAGCCGCCGCCGGACAATGTCGAGCGAGCCGATGACGATGGCGAGCATATTGTTGAAGTCATGGGCGATGCCGCCGGTCAGTTGGCCGATCGATTCCATCTTCTGCATCTGGCGCAATTGCCCCTCGGCGGCTTCGCGCTCCCGCGCCTCGCTCATCAGGCGGCGGTTGATGTCGGCCAGCGCCTGCTGGCTTTCCGTCGCCTCGGCCACGCGGCGATAGGCGGTGCGCAGCGCCACCGCGCCCAACAGGGTGATCAGCACGGCGGACACGGCAAGTCCGATCGAAACCATGGTGCTGAGGCGATTGTCATTGGCCGTCCGGCCCTTCAGCAACTGCGCCTCGCGCGCCCGCATCGCCGCCACCAGGGCGCGGATGCGGGCCATCGTGACCATGCCCGCATCGAAATCGCCCGCCGGGATGATCTCCCCCCGCCGCCGCCGCTCTATGCCCGTGCGCATCAGGAACAGCCGGTCGTCCAGCAGTTCCTCCAGTTCCTCCACCGATCGGGCCTGCGGGGGATTATCGCGCACCTCCACGCGCAGCGCGGCGAGTTCCTGCCGCCATCGGCCGCGAAATGCCTCATAGGGACCAAGGAAGGAGTCCTTGCGCGTCAGCATGAACCCGCGCTGGGCGCTTTCCGCCTCCTGCACATGCAGCAGCAGCGTCGAAAGCTGGTTCTCGACGCGCAGGGTGTGCTGGACCCAGATGTTGACCCGCTGCTGCACCGCGTAGAGCCAATAGGTGCTGCCCACAGCCAGCCCGACGATCAGCAAGGCCAGAAGCAGCAGGAAGATCGACCGTTCGGGGCGGATGGCGGGCATGGCGCGGAAGATGCGGAAATATGGTGCGGGTAGCAAGCGGGGACAGGCGGTTGCAATCGGATGAGGCCTGACGGGCGCGTCGGGCATTGGCTGCCGTAGAGCGCGATGTGGGGGCGGGGGAGTTGGAACGCCCGCCCTCATTCCCCCGGCCTAATCCCGCCAGCGTGGATCGATCCGGTCGATCTTCCGCACCAGCGCCTCGAAATCCGGCACGCCGGGGCCGGTCGGCAATTGCACGCCGCTCAGGTCGCGCTGGTGCACGGCGATGACCTCCGGCGGGATGTCCACCGGCGTCCCGGCCGCGCCGGTCGCGACCTGTATCTCGCAGGCGCGCTGGAGCAGCCATTGGGTCAGGAAGGCTTGGGGCAGGGACTTCGCCATGACCAGCGTGCCATGGTTGCGCAGCATCATGATGCGCCGGTCGCCCAGATTGGCGACCAGTCGTTCTCCCTCCTCCGGCCGGATCGTGACGCCTTCGAAATCATGATAGGCGATTCGGCCGATGAAGGCGGCGGCGTAGAAATTGGTGGGCGTCAGCCCCTCCCGCGTGGCGCTGACGGCCATGCCGGCGGTGGTGTGCGTGTGGATGATGCAGTGCGCGTCGGGCAGGTGGCGGTGGAAAACGCTGTGCTGGGTGAAACCGGCGCGGTTGACCGGATAGGGGCTGCCGTCCAGCACATGGCCGTCAATGTCGATCTTGACCAGGTTCGACGCGGTCACTTCGCCGTAGAGCAGGCCGAAGGGATTGATCAGGAAGGCGTTTTCCTCGTCCGGCACGCGCAGGGTGATGTGATTGTAGATCAGTTCCGACCAGCCCAGATGGTCGAAAATGCGGTAACAGGCGGCAAGTTGCTGGCGCGCGGCCCATTCCGCGGGCGACATGTCGGGGCGCTTGCCCTTGGTTCTGGCGGCTGTTGCCATGGCGATCCTCCTTATCGTTGATGGGGCGACTATCTGCCTGTCCCGCGCCTCTGTCGAGAAAAACGGCTTTTGGGTTGAATTTGCGCGACTCTGCTGGTAGGGCGCGCCCCACACGGCGCAGGGTGACCTGCGGCGACTCACCGCTATTTCATTCGGGCGGCCCGTCGGGAAGGGTTGAATTTCCTGGCGATCCGTCCGTTTTCGACTGGAGTTTGACTGGCTTATGCAAATCATCGTTCGCGACAACAATGTCGACCAGGCCCTGCGCGCGCTCAAGAAGAAGCTGCAGCGCGAGGGCGTGTATCGCGAGATGAAGCTGCGCCGTCACTATGAGAAGCCCTCGGAAAAGCGCGCCCGCGAAAAGGCCGCCGCCGTTCGCCGCGCCCGCAAGCTGGAGCGCAAGCGCGCCGAGCGCGACGGCGTCCGTTAAGGACCGCCGTTTCGGGGCGGCCGCCCGGCCGTCCCTCCTTCCGCTGAAAACACCACCCGCACCAATTTGCGAGGCTTAAGCCATGTCGACCACGGCCGTTCCCCTTCATCCTATCGCCAAGGGGTCTTTGACGCGCCTCTGGGTGGGTGTCGCCGCGGTGGCGCTGGCGGCCGGCGGCCTGGCCTGGGCCGGGCAGCGGGGCGTGGAGCCTTCGCCCGCCAGCTTCCTGGTGCATAATGGCGGCGAAGAGGGCGTGGTGACGACCGAATCGGGTCTCCAGTTCAAGGTGCTGGAGGAAGGCGCCGGTCCCAGCCCGACGGCCGCCGACGTGGCGCTGGTGGGCTATAAGGGCGCGTTGCTCGACGGCACCGTGTTCGACGAGAATCCGCAGACCGCCATGCCGGTGGACGGCGTGGTTCCGGGCTTTTCCGAAGGTTTGCAGAAGATGAAGAAGGGCGGCAAGTACCGCCTGTGGATTCCGCCGCAGCTTGGCTATGGCGAGCAGGCGGCGGGTCCGATCCCGGCCAATTCGGTGCTGGTGTTCGATGTCCAGTTGCACGACTTCAAGTCCAAGGCGGACATCATGCGCATGCAGCAGATGATGCAGCAGGGCGGAATGCCGCAGGGCGCGCCGGGGCGCTGAGTCCGGACATGGCGGAAAAGCAATTAGGGCCGGGATTTCCCGGCCCTTTTTGTTGAGCCAACGCTCCCTCCGGCGCAACCTGCTCCTGCGAAGGCAGGAGTCCAGTTCAGGCGGTGCCATGGTCCACTAGGGTGTGTGGGGATTCAGCCCATGGCGGGCTGCAAATAGCGGCTTTCTGCGCTTCCGGTGCTCACGTACTGAAGTACGCTGCGCGCCGGTTCTCGAAATCCACTATTTTCGCCTCGCCCTGAACTGAATCCCCACACACCCTAGGGCAGGACTAGGCTCCTGCCTGCGCAGGAGCAGGTTGCATACACTACCCGGCCACCGGAACCGCCGCGCTCCTGCCGTTTTCCGCCTCCAGCGCCTTCGACCGCTCCTCCAGATAGACCTTGATCATCGCGACGATGGGATCGGCCAGGAACAGCCCCATGATCCCGAACAGCGCGCCGAAGAGGATCTGCGCGGCCAGCACCAGCGCGGGCGCCAGGTCGGTCGCCCGCTTGGCCACCATCGGCACGATCAGATAGCCGTCGACGATCTGCACCGCCAGATAGACCCCGAAAGCGTAAAGCCCCGCATCCACCCCGGCGGAAAAGCCCACGAGCACGATCAGCACGCCCGAAATGATCGATCCGATATTCGGCAGGAAGGCGAACAGCCCGGTCAATATGCCCAGCAGCCCCGCCATCGGCACGCCGCCCGCCCACAGCAGCAGCCAGGTGCCGACCCCCTCCACCGCCATGCCGATCAGCCGCCCGAACATCAGCCGCCGCAGCGTCCAGCCCATCCTGTCGGCAATGGCGTAGAAGCGGTCGCGCCTGTCCATCGGCAGCATCCAGGCGACGCCTCGCTCATAGATTTTGGGTTCTATCGCGATGAATATGGCCAGCACCAGCATCATCACCCCGCTGGTGACCGCGCCGACCATGGTCCCGACCGCCGCCGTCACCCGGCCGAGCGAGCTCATCGCCTGTTGCGCCAGGCTCTTGAAATCCTCCGGCCCTAAATCCCCCGGCATGGTGGTGACGCCCAGTTGCTGCAACCACTGGCCGATGCGGTTGACCTGCGTCTCGACGATCACCCGCATCGCCTGCGCCTGCGCGGCCAGGCTCGATCCAGTAAGGTAGAAGGTATAGACCAGGAAGGTCAGCGCGGCGACCAATATGATGGCCAGCCGCCAGCCCCGCCCGATGGGCATCAGCCTGCCCAACAGCCGCGTGCCGCCGTCCATCATCGTCGCCAGCACCAGCGCGCCCATGATCAGCATGATCGGCTGGGCCAGCAGCACCAGCAGCGCGATGGCGATGCCCATGGCGAACCACACGCCCGCCCGCTTGACCTCATGCTGGACCAGCGGGC
The DNA here is from genome assembly GCF_000264945.2 of Sphingobium indicum B90A. Classification (NCBI taxonomy): domain Bacteria; kingdom Pseudomonadati; phylum Pseudomonadota; class Alphaproteobacteria; order Sphingomonadales; family Sphingobiaceae; genus Sphingobium; species Sphingobium indicum. The sequence goes on along the minus strand of NZ_CP013070.1, from coordinate 2,180,109 downwards.
TGCGCAATTCGCTGGGACCGGGTTCCTCTCTGTGGATTTTCGTCCCGCTCAACCCAAAGCCCCTATCCGAAACGCTTATTTCGGCGGGGTAACGCTCGCCGGGCGCAGGCTGTTCCCCGCGCGGCCAGCGCGGAAGGCATGGAGCCAGCTTAGCGGGTTCCAGGACGAATCGCCGTCCAGCGAGAAGGTGATGAACTCAGCCCGGCCGCCGATCGCTTCCCACGGCACCGGCCCGCCCAACCCGTTTTCCTCCAGCGGCGCGCGGCTGTCCGCGCTGTTGTCCCGATTGTCGCCCATCAGGAAGACATGGTCCGCCGGAACCCGCACCGGCCCGTACCAGTCCAGCGTGCTCGGCCCCATGTCGATGGTGACATAGCTTTTGCCGTTGGGCAGCACCTCCTGCCGCACCGGCAGTTCGCACCAGCTTCTGCCGCTCGCGTCCGTCACCAGCGCGCCGGGGAACTGCATGGGTGGGCAGGGGGCGTTGCCGTCGACGGGGATGCGGATGGGCTTCAGCACCCTTTGCCGCACCGGCACGCCGTTCAGCACGACCTGGCCGCCGCGCACCTCCACTATGTCGCCGGGCAGGCCGATGACCCGCTTGATATAATCCTCCCGCTTGTTCTGGGGCGAGACGATGACGATGTCGCCGCGTTCCGGCAGGCGCCCGAAAATCCGCCCTTTCAGAAAGGGCAGCGGATGGAAGCTGGGGGACACGTAGGACCAGCCATAGGGATATTTGCTCACCACCAGCCGGTCGCCCTTCAGCAGCACCGGCATCATCGATTCGCTGGGGATGTAGAAGGGCTTGGCGACGAAGCTGTGGAAGGCCAGCACCGCCAGGATCAGCAGGGTGATGCTTTTAACCTCCTGCCACCAGTTCACCGGCGTCTTTTCCGGTTCGGAAGCCGGGCTGCCGGGCTGTTCGGATGAGGCGGAATCGTTTTCGGTCATGTCGGCTGCCGTCATGGGAGGATTTCCGGCTGGAGAGGTGCGACGCTTATAACGGCAGGGCTTCGATAATCACAAAGGCCTGCGCCCATGGATGATCGTCGGTGAGCGTCAAGTGAACGACCGGCCGGTGCCCCGCGGGAACCAGCGATTCCAGCCGGGCCAGCGCTCCGCCCGTCAAATGCAGCGTCGGCGCGCCGCTGGGGCCATTGACGACGCCGATGTCCTTCATGAACACGCCCTGCTTGAACCCGGTGCCGACGGCCTTCGAAAACGCCTCCTTGGCGGCGAAGCGCTTGGCAAGCGTGCCCGCCTTGGTGAAGGGACGGCGGTTGGCCTTGGCCCGTTCCACATCGGTGAACACGCGATTCTCGAACCGCTCGCCGAAACGGTCGAGCGAATTCTCGATTCGCTCGATATTGCAGAGGTCGGAACCCAGGCCGACGATCAACGCGCCAGGTCCATCTGGCGGCGCATTTCGCGGATGCTGCTCTCCAGCCCGCCGAAGATCGCCTCCCCGATCAGGAAATGCCCGATATTGAGTTCGGCGATCTGCGGGATCGCCGCGACCGGCCCGACATTGTCGAAGGTCAGGCCATGGCCGGCATGGGGTTCGATGCCGTTCTTCGCCGCCAGCGCGGCGGCGTCGGCCAGCCGCCGCAATTCCTCCGCCCGTTCGGACCCTTCCAGATGCGCGTAGCGGCCGGTGTGCAGTTCTACCACCGGCGCGCCCAGGCGCATGGCCGCCTCGATCTGCGCGGCGTCGGGCTCGATGAACAGGCTGACGCGCACGCCCGCCTTGCCCAGCGCGTCGACGATCGGGTGGAGAGCGTCGATCTGCCCGGCGGCGTCCAGCCCGCCTTCGGTGGTCCGCTCCTCCCGCTTTTCCGGCACGATGCAGGCGGCATGCGGCCGATGCCGCAGCGCGATGCCCAGCATTTCCTGCGTCGCCGCCATCTCCAGGTTCAGCGGCACCGTCAGCGCCGCCATCAGCGTGGCGATGTCCTCGTCCCGGATATGCCGCCGGTCCTCGCGCAGATGGGCGGTGATGCCGTCGGCGCCCGCCTTGGCCGCCAGCAGCGCGGCCTTGACCGGGTCGGGATGCGTTCCCCCGCGCGCGTTGCGGATGGTCGCCACATGATCGATGTTGACGCCCAGGCGCAGATGAGCGGGGGTTCGGGACATGGGCTACTGCTTCCGGCTGCCGGGCTTGATCGCCGGGATCGCCGCCAGTTCGGGCGGGATCTGGTCGGCGTCATAGACCGGGAAGTTGATGCTGACGAGCGGGTAGAAGGGCACGCCCAGCTCCACCTCTCCGGCGGAACGGTCCACCAGCGCGGCTTCCGCTATGACGATGCCGCCTTCCGCCGCGACCGCCTCTATCGCCTGGCGGGAGGACAGGCCGGTGGTGACGACGTCCTCCACCATCAGCACCTTTTGTCCCGGCGCGATGGAAAAGCCGCGGCGCAGTTCGAACCTGCCCTCCGGCCGCTCCAGGAACACGGCGTCCTTGTCCAGCGCGCGGCCGATTTCATGGCCGATGATGAGTCCCCCCATCGCCGGGGATACCACCAGGTCGATTTCCTGCCGCAATTCGCGCGGCAGCTTCTGCACGGTGGCGCGGGCCAGCCGTCCGGCGCGTTCCGCGTTCATCAGCACGCGCGCGCATTGCAGGTAGTTGGCGCTGCGGCGGCCGGAGGACAGGATGAAATGCCCCTCCAGCAACGCGCCCGCAGCCCTGAATTCCGCCAATACTTCCTCGTCGGTCATTCTTGTCTTCGATCCATTCGCCCGTGCCGCCCGCTTCATGCGCGATGCGGCGCGCCTTTCCCGTCATGGGTCGCCCCATGATCTCGCCCCATGTTTGCGCGGTTGCGCGCGGGGAGCGAGATAGGCTCACCAACTAGGCGTTGCAACAGCGAAGAAAATCTGGTTGTGGAACCTTGAGGCGTTACAAAAGATGCTTATAAGCCGCGGCAGACCGATACGGGCGGGGGGGACGTGTATGCGTGCGTCTTCGTTGCCGCGGCGCCAAGGGGTTACGGGGTAAGAAGACGCTTATGAACAAGGTGAAATCGCTCGTTCTCGCCGGGTTGTTGGCCTTTGCGCCGACGCTCGCCATGAACGGTCCGGCGCTGGCCCAGGACAATGCCGCGGTTGCGGCTCCGGCTGCCGGGAATGAAGCTGTGGCCGCTGATTCGGCCGGCAATGCAGCGGCTCCCGCCGCGGAAGCCGCGCCCGCCGCGAAGGTGGCCGCGCCGCCCCGGATGAAGCCGACGCCGGGCATCGGCATGCCCATGCCGGGTGAAATCACCCTCCAGAAGCAGTTTTCGCCCACCGGGCACACCGCACGCTGGCTGCATGACGTGATGCTGCTGCCGATCATCACCATCATCTCGATCTTCGTGCTGATCCTGATGCTCTACGTGATGGTCCGCTTCCGTCGCAGCGCCAATCCGACGCCGTCCAAGACCTCGCACAACACGGTGATAGAGGTGATCTGGACCGTGGTGCCGGTGGTGATCCTGCTGGCCATTGCGGTTCCCTCCATCGGCCTGCTCGCCGACCAGTACAAGCCCGCGCCGAAGGATGCGCTGACCGTCAAGGTTACCGGCTATCAGTGGTATTGGGGCTATGAATATCCCGACAACGGCATCCCGGAATTCGTTTCCAACATGCTGCCCAAGGACAAGGCGGAGGCGAACGGCGAGCCCTATCTGCTCGCTCCCGACAATCGCCTGGTCCTGCCGGTCGGCCGCCCGATCAAGCTGATCATCACCGGCGCCGACGTCATCCACAGCTTCGCGGTCCCCTCCCTCTGGGTGAAGATGGACGCGGTGCCGGGCCGCCTCAATGAAAAGAGCTTCACCATCGAGAAGCCGGGCGTCTATTACGGCCAGTGTTCGGAATTGTGCGGCGCGCGCCACGGCTTCATGCCGATCGCGATCGAGGCTCTGGAACCCGCGCAGTTCGACCAGTGGCTCCTGTCGCAGGGCGGCACGCTGAAGGGCGCCGCCGCCGCGACCACGGCCGAAGCTGCCGCGCCCGCCGCCGCTCCTGCCGCCAAGCTTTGATGTAAGGGCATAGACGCCATGACCACCATTACCGCAGATCATCACGGCGATCATGCTCATGATCATCATGACGCCGACCACAAGCCGGCCTTCTTCCAGCGTTGGTTCATGTCGACCAACCACAAGGATATCGGCACCCTCTACCTGATCTTCGCGATCATCGCCGGCATCATCGGCGGCGCGATTTCCGGTCTGATGCGCGCCGAACTGGCGCAGCCGGGCATCCAGTATCTCCAGACCTGGGCGCAGTTCAGCGACGGTCCCGAAGCGACGCTGGACCAGGCCTATCACCTCTGGAACGTGCTGATCACCGCCCACGGCCTCATCATGGTCTTCTTCATGGTGATGCCCGCGATGATCGGCGGCTTCGGCAACTGGTTCGTGCCGATCATGATCGGCGCGCCGGACATGGCCTTCCCGCGGATGAACAATATCAGCTTCTGGCTGCTCATCCCCGCCTTCGTCCTGCTGCTCGGCTCGACCTTCGTGCCCGGCGGCACCGGCAACGGTGCTGGCACCGGCTGGACGGTCTATGCCCCGCTCTCGACCAGCGGTTCGGCGGGTCCGGCGGTGGACATGGCGATCCTGTCGCTCCACGTCGCGGGCGTCAGCTCGATCCTGGGCGCGATCAACTTCATCACCACCATCCTCAACATGCGCGCGCCGGGCATGACCCTGCACAAGATGCCGCTGTTCGTCTGGTCGGTGCTGGTCACCGCCTTCCTGCTGCTGCTCGCGCTTCCCGTGCTCGCCGCGGCGATCACCATGCTGCTGACCGACCGCAATTTCGGCACCACCTTCTATGATGCGGCCGGCGGCGGCGATCCCGAACTGTACCAGCATCTCTTCTGGTTCTTCGGCCATCCCGAAGTGTACATCATGATCCTGCCGGGCTTCGGCATCATCAGCCAGATCGTCTCGACCTTCAGCCGCAAGCCCGTGTTCGGCTATCTCGGCATGGCCTACGCCATGGTCGCGATCGGCGTGGTCGGCTTCGTCGTCTGGGCGCACCACATGTTCACCACCGGCATGTCGGTGAACGTGAAAATGTACTTCACCGCCGCCACCATGGTGATCGCGGTGCCGACCGGCATCAAGATCTTCTCCTGGATCGCGACGATCTGGGGCGGCTCGATCAGCTACAAGACCCCGATGGTCTGGGCGCTGGGCTTCATCTTCCTGTTCACCGTGGGCGGCGTCACCGGCGTGGTGCTGGCCAATGGCGGCGTCGACGACGTGCTGCACGACACTTATTATGTCGTCGCGCACTTCCACTATGTGCTCTCGCTGGGCGCGGTGTTCGGCCTGTTCGCGGGCTTCTACTACTGGTTCCCGAAGATGTCGGGCCGGATGTACAACGAATTCCTCGGCCATCTGCACTTCTGGGTGTTCTTCGTCGGCGTGAACATGCTGTTCTTCCCGATGCACTTCCTGGGCCTGTCGGGCATGCCGCGCCGCTATCCCGACTATCCGGAGGCGTTCGCCTATTGGAACAAGTTTGCCAGCCACGGCTATGAGATCATGGCCGCCGGCATGCTGATCTTCTTCGTCAACCTCATCTGGTCGCTGGCCGCGGGCAAGAAGGCGGAGGGCAATCCCTGGGGCGAAGGCGCCACCACGCTGGAATGGACCCTGTCCAGCCCGCCGCCCTTCCACCAGTTCGAAACGCTGCCGGTCATCGACTGACCGCAGCCGGGGGCGTTCCGGTTTGCCGGAACGCCGGGATTGGCGTAAAGGCCGCCAGTTCCTGGAATCAGGCAATCCCGGCACGGTCGCCGCGCCGGGATGCCGCATGAGGAGACTATGGCAAGTTCGCCGTTCATGTCCGAAGGTCCGCTTCCCGTGATTCCCGCGCATTGGCGGGACTTTGTCGCGCTGACCAAGCCCAGGGTGATGACGCTGGTCGTCTTTACCGGGCTGTGCGGTCTGCTCGCGGCGCCGGGGCATATCCATCCGGTGCTGGCCTTCACGGCGATTCTCTGCATCGCGCTCGGCGCGGGCGCGGCGGCCGCGCTCAACCAATGGTATGAGGCGGACATCGACGCGAAGATGAAGCGCACGGCCAACCGCCCGCTGCCCGCGGGCCGGATGGACCGGCAATCCGCGCTGCATTTCGGCGTCGGCCTGTCCTTCTTCTCCGTGCTGCTGATGGGCGTCGCGACCAACTGGCTGGCGGCGGCCGTGCTGGCGGTGTCGATCCTCTTCTACGTCTTCGTCTACACCATCTGGCTCAAGCCCCGGACCGCGCAGAACATCGTCATCGGCGGCGCGGCGGGCGCTTTCCCCCCGGTCATCGGCTGGGCGGCGGTGACGGGCGACATCGGCGCGCTGCCGGTCGCGCTGTTCATGCTGATCTTCTTCTGGACGCCGCCCCATTTCTGGGCGCTGGCCCTGTTCGTGAAGACCGATTATGCGGCGGCGGGCATCCCCATGCTGCCGGTCGTCTCCGGCGAGGTCGCGACCCGCCGCCAGATCTGGTTCTACACCGCGATCATGGCGGTCGCCGCCATGGCGCCGGTGCTGCTGCGCCTGACCGGCCCGATCTACGGCACGACGGCCCTGCTGGGCACGGCGCTGTTCGTCGCCATGGCCTTCCAGGTGCTGCGGCGGCGGGAAAGCGACCCCGCCCGCATGGCGCCCGAACGGCGGCTGTTCAAATATTCGATCCTCTATCTCTTCCTCCTCTTCGGCGCGGTCGTGGTCGACCGCTGGGTGTTCGCATGACTCCCGACGAAGACAGGCAGGTCCGGACGCGGCAGAAATCCCGCGCCATCGTGACGGGGGTGCTGCTGGGCGCGCTGGTCATCCTTTTCTACGCGATCACCATCGCCAAGATCGGTGGGGGACAGTGATGGCCAGCCTTCCTCCTTCGCCCTTCGACCGGGATCGCCGCAACCGGCGGACGATGATCGGCATGGCGGGCGTGGGCCTTGCCATGCTGGGCCTGGGTTTCGCCTCGGTTCCGCTCTACCGCATCTTCTGCGAGCGGACCGGATTCGGCGGCACCACGCAGCGGGCTGACGCCGATGTGCAGGTTGCAGAAGCGGCGGGGCATCGCATGTCGATCCGCTTCGATTCCAACGTGACGCCGGGCATGCCGTGGCAGTTCCACCCGGAACGCCACACCCAGACGGTGACGGTCGGCGCCCGGAACATGGCGATCTTCGTCGCGAAGAACCTGTCGGACCGGCCGGTCACGGGCACCGCCACCTTCAACGTCACGCCATCCCAGGCGGGCGCCTATTTCACCAAGATCCAGTGCTTCTGTTTCACCCAGCAAACGCTACGGCCGGGGGAGCAGGTGCGCATGCCGGTGATCTATTATGTCGATCCGAAGATATTGACGGATGCCGACAATAAGGACACGCAGGAAATCACGCTGAGCTACACCTTCTATCCTGTTGAGCAGGATAAAAAGCCAAGCTAAGGCACAATCATAACGCGAACGGGGATGAGAAACGTCATGGCAGGCGCCAAGAACCACGATTATCATATTCTTCCGCCCAGCATCTGGCCCTTTTTCGGCTCCATGTCGGTGCTGGTCATGGCTTTCGGCGCGATCATGTGGATGCATCCGGACGCCACGCCGGCCGGCGGCGGCTGGGTTTTCCTGATCGGCCTCGCGGGCGTGCTGTTCACCATGTATAGCTGGTGGGCCAATGTCATTACGGAGGCGCATGCCGGCGACCATACGCCGGTGGTGCAGCTCCACCTGCGCTACGGCATGATCCTGTTCATCGCATCGGAAGTCATGTTCTTCGTGGGCTGGTTCTGGTCCTTCTTCGACTTCTCGCTCTTCCCCAGCCAGTTGGCGCCGATCGAGGGGATGTTCCCCTCGAAGGGCATAGAGGTGATGAACGCCTTTGAACTGCCGTTGCTCAACACGCTGATCCTGCTCTGCTCCGGCACGACCGTGACCTGGGCGCACCACGCCCTGATCCATGGCGACCGCGACGGGCTGAAGAAGGGGCTGACGCTGACGGTCATCCTGGGCGCGCTCTTCTCCGCGATCCAGGCCTATGAATATGCCCATGCGCCTTTCCCCTTCGGCGGCAGCCCCTACAGCTCGGCCTTCTACATGGCGACCGGCTTCCACGGCTTCCACGTGCTGGTGGGCACGATCTTCCTGATCGTGAACCTGATCCGCGCGCATCGGGGCGATTTCACCCCGCGCCAGCATTTCGGCTTCGAAGCCGCCGCCTGGTACTGGCATTTCGTCGACGTGGTGTGGCTGTTCCTCTTCGTCGCTATCTATGTCTGGGGCGGCTGGGGCGCGCCGGTCCACGGCGGCTGATCCTCCCACCAATGAGTGCACGAATAACGGCCGGACCTGTTCCGGCCGTTTTCTTTTTGGGCGGCGGGCATTATGCCTGACGCCATGTCGGCCCCCGATCCTCATCCGCCCGCGCCGCAGCCCTTGCTGATCGGCGCGATGGCAGGCGCCTGCCCGCAATGCGGCGCGCCCACGCTGTTTTCCGGCCCGGTCCGCTTTGCTGCCGCCTGCCGTTCCTGCGGGTTGGACTATGGCCAGTTCAATGTCGGCGACGGCCCCGCCGCCTTCCTGACGCTGATCATCGGCGCGCTGATGGTGGCGATGGCGCTGATATTGGAACTGAAGGCCCATCCGCCGCTCTGGCTGCACCTGCTGCTCTGGACGCCGCTGACCGTGGCGGCGGTGATGGGCAGCCTGCGCGTGGCGAAGGGCGCGCTGCTGATCCTGGAATATCGCAACAAGGCGCGCGAGGGCCGCCTGATCGCAAGGGACCGCGAAGCATGAGCCGCCGCCTGCCCCTCATCCCCACGCTGATCGTCGCGGCGGCGGTGCTGGTCATGATCGGCCTCGGCGTCTGGCAACTCCAGCGCCGCGCCGAAAAGGAAGCGACGCTGGCCTTGGTTGCCGCCAATCCGGCCAAGCCGCCCGTCGCTTTCCCGGCCCATCCGCCGGTGCCGCCCGAACTTCTTTTCCGCCGCTCCTCCGCCCATTGCCTGCGCGTGGTCCACTGGCGCAGCGAAGCCGGGCGCGCCGCTGACGGATCGGTCGGCTACCGCTACATCGCCGAATGCGCGACCGGCGCGGAGGGTCCCGGCGTGCTGGTCGCGGCGGGCGTCGCGAAGACGCCTGACGCAAGGCCCCAATGGCAGGGCGGCCAGATGCGCGGCTGGATAGGGGAGGAACCCGATCACCGATCCCTTCTGTCGCGCATCGGCGGCCAGGCCATGCCGCTCCGCCCCATGCTGATCGCCGGGGAGCCGGTGCCGGGCCTCAAGCCGCTGGCGCCGCCCACCGCCGCCGACGTGCCCAACAACCATCTGGCCTATGCCGGGCAATGGTTCTTCTTCGCCGCCGTCGCGATGGTCATCTACCTGCTCGCGCTGCGCAGACGGACGCCGCGACCTTAAATGCTTGCCCGAAGGCGCGTCGAGCGCTACCGGGCTACCCCCATGCACTATGTGAGCACCAGGGGAAGCGCGCCCGCGCTCGGGTTCGAGGATGTGACGCTGGCCGGGCTGGCGTCCGATGGCGGACTCTATGTGCCGGAAAGCTGGCCCAGCTTCTCCGCCGACCAGATTCGCGCGCTTTCGGGCCTGTCCTATGTCGAAACGGCGGTGCGGGTCATGACGCCCTTCGTCGCCGGATCGCTGGGCGAAGAGGAACTGCGCGAATTGTGCGCCGCCGCCTATGGCCGGTTCAGCCACGACGCGGTGACGCCGCTGGTGCAGCTCGACGATCGGCACTGGCTGCTGGAACTGTTCCACGGGCCGACCCTGGCGTTCAAGGATGTGGCGTTGCAACTGCTCGGCCAGTTGTTTGAACGCTTCCTGTCGCGGCGGGACGATCATCTGACCATCGTCGGCGCGACGTCCGGCGACACCGGGTCGGCGGCCATCGACGCAGTGGCGGGGCGAGAGAAGATCGACATCTTCATGCTGCATCCCGACGGCCGCGTGTCCGACGTGCAGCGCCGCCAGATGACCACCGTGCTCGCGCCCAATGTCCATAATATCGCCATCGACGGCAGCTTCGACGACGCGCAGGCGCTGGTGAAGGCGATGTTCAACGACGCCGATTTCGCGCGCCGCTTCAACCTGTCGGCGGTGAACAGCATCAACTGGGCGCGGCTGATGGCGCAGGTCGTCTATTATTTCTACGCCGCCGTGCGCCTGGGCGCGCCGGACCGGGCCATCGCCTTTTCCGTCCCCACCGGCAATTTCGGCGACGTGTTCGCAGGCTATGTCGCGGCGAAGATGGGCCTGCCCGTCGCGAAGCTGATGGTCGCGACCAACGTCAACGACATCCTCCACCGCGCCTTGGCGGAGGGCGACTATAGCCAGGGCCAGGTGGTGGCGACCGCGACCCCCAGCATGGACATCCAGGTCAGTTCGAACTTCGAACGGCTGCTGTTCGACGCGGGCGGCCGCGACGGCAAGGCGCTCGCCGAACAGATGAAGGGCTTTGAAGCCAGCAAGGCGATGCGCCTCACCAATGCGCAGCGGGATGGCGCGTCCGCGCTGTTCACCTCGGCGCGGGTCGATGCCGACGCCATGACCATGGCGATGCGCTGGGCCTATGACGCGGCGGGGCAGGTGATCGATCCGCACAGCGCCATCGGCCTGGCGGCGGCGCGCTCGATCGACCTCGATCCGGCGGTGCCCGTGGTCACGCTGGCGACGGCGCATGCGGCGAAATTCCCCACGGCGGTCGAGCGGGCTACCGGCATCCGCCCGTCTCTGCCTTCGCGCGTGGGCGACCTGTTCGCGCGGGAAGAGGCCTATGCCAAGCTGCCCGGCACCTTCGAAGCGGTCACCGCCTATGTCGCGGAGCGGGCGACGCCGAGGGGCTGAGGTGAACCTCCAGACCCTTCCCGGCGAACCCTGGTCCGATTACGGCCTGATCGATTCGGGCCATGGACGGAAGCTGGAACGCTATGGCCGCTACCGCTTCATCCGGCCGGAGCCGCAGGCCATGTGGGCGCCCGCGCAGGACGACTGGCAGGCCGACGGCGAATTCATCCCCGGTTCCGACGAGGAAGGCGGCGGGCGCTGGTTCTACGAACGGCCCGTCCCGGCCGAAGGCTGGCCGCTGCACTGGCAAGAGGTGACGTTCCAGGCCAGTTGCACGCCCTTCCGCCATCTGGGCTTCTTTCCCGACATGGCGCCGGTCTGGGACTGGATGCGCGGCAGGATCGCGGACAAGGACCAGGCGCAGGTCATGAACCTGTTTGGCTATACCGGCGTCGGCACGCTGGCGATGGCGGCGGCGGGCGCGCAGATGGTGCATGTCGACGCTTCCAAGAAGTCGGTGGCGCAGGCGCGGGCCAATGCGGCGCTGTCGGGGCTGGAGGATCGCCCGGTCCGCTGGATCGTCGACGACGCGGCCAAGTTCGTGGCGCGGGAGGTGCGGCGCGGCCGGCGCTATGACGGCATATTGCTCGACCCCCCCAAATATGGGCGTGGTCCCGATGGCGAGGTCTGGCGGCTGGAAGAGGATCTGCCGGGACTGATCGCGCATTGCCGCCAATTGCTGGATGCGGACAGCCGCTTCCTGTTCTTGACTGTCTATGCCGTCCGCATGTCGGCGCTGGCCATCGGGGAATTGCTGCGCCAGGCCTTTGCCGATCTGCCGGGCACCGTGGAAGCGGGCGAACTGGCGGTGCGCGAAGAGGCGCGCGGATTGATGCTGCCCACCGCGATCTGGGCCCGGTGGAGCCGCTAAGTCCATTCTGTCAGGTGGCGACGGGCGGCTGAAGTTTGTTCCGTCTGCGCGGTTCAGACGTGTCAACCGGGCTCCTGCCCGCGCCCGATTAACGCGGTGCGCTCTAGAAACTGGCCTTCAGCCCGTCGATCACGAATTGCGCGGCCAGAGCCGCCAGCAGGACACCCAGCAGCCGCGTGATTACCGCCTCGATCTTGGCGCCGAGCAGCGCCATGATCGGCCCAGCGGCCAGCAGCGACGCCAACATCAGCACCAGCGTCACGACCACGGCGCCGATCACCACCAGCCGTTCGCTCAGCCCTTCCGCCCGCGACATCAGCAGCATCACCGTGGCGATCGAACCCGGTCCGGCGATCATCGGCATCGCCATGGGGAAGACCGACACATCCTCCACCTCGGGCGTCTCCGCGATCTTCTGCGCCCGGTCTTCGCGCCGCTGGGTGCGCTTTTCGAACACCATGTCCATGGCGATGATGAACAGCATGATTCCGCCCGCGATGCGGAAGCTGTCCAGTTCGATCCCCAGAGTGCCCAGCAACTGCTTGCCCCAGAGCGCGAACAGCAGCAGGATTCCGGCCGCGATGGCCACGGCGCGGATCGCCATGCTGCGCCGCTGGACTTGCGTCGCGCCGGTGGTGAGGCTGGCATAGATCGGCGCGCAGCCCGGCGGATCGATCACCACGAACAGGGTGACGAAGGCGGAGATGAACAGTTCCGTCATGGCGCCGCGGCCACCCTGTCGTCGATCACGGTTTCATAGTCGGTCCCATTCCACATGCGCACGGTCACGCGGCGGCTGCCGTCGGCTGCGGCCTCTGCGTTCCAGCTCAGGCTTTCGTCGCGGGGAGCCGTCTGCATCTCGCCCTTTGCCGCTTTGCGGCCCGGCGGAGGGCTGGCGGGGCGCGGGGCCTCTCCTGCGCGGGGGCGCTTGCAGGTCGCGACCTTGCCGATGAGGAATTCGGGCGCTTCACGGGCGCTGGCGAGCGTGTCGCCATGGTCCATGATCCACTTCCACTCGCCCTTCCTGTCCCGCTGCCAGATGGTGGTGAAATAGCCGACCGATCCGTCCGGCCGCTTCCAGCCGCCGGTGCTGGCCGCCAGATTGCCGTCGCAGGACACATAGATGGCCGACGGCGTCCAGCTTACCGGGGCAGGGGGGTCGGCCCGCCCCTTCAGCCATTGCTTCGCCAGGACCCGCTGCGGCACGAACATGACGGCCTCGTCCGCAGCGGTTTCGCGGAAGGCGGTCCATTGCCCCTTCTGCTGCGCCAGCCGGTTGAAGGCGAGTTCGGCGGCGAACACGGAACTGGGGTCGGGCTGATAACGCATGGGCGGGCGTGCGCCCACCAGCGCCGGCAATGTCAGGGCAAGAAGCGCGGCGCGCGCCTTCACAGCCCCTCCGGCCTGGGCAGTCCGGCCCGCGCATGCGCCGCCACCAGCGTATTGCGCAGCAGGACGGCGATGGTCATCGGCCCGACGCCGCCCGGCACCGGGGTGATGGCGCGGACATGCGCCAGCGCTTCGGCCGTGGCGACGTCGCCGACGATCCGGCTCTTGCCGTCCTCCGTATCGGTGACGCGGTTGATGCCGACGTCGATCACGGTCGCGCCCGGCTTGATCCATTCGCCCTTCACCATCTCCGCCCGGCCCACGGCGGCGACGACGATGTCGGCGCGATGCACGACCGAGGCAATGTCCCGCGTGCGGCTGTGCGCGATGGTGACCGTGCAATTTTCCGCCAGCAGCAATTGCGCCATCGGCTTGCCCACGATGTTGGAGCGGCCGACCACCACGGCTTCCAGCCCCGAAAGGTCGCCCAGCTCATCCTTCAGCAGCATGATGCAGCCCAGCGGCGTGCAGGGCACCATCGCCTCCTGCCCGGTGGCGAGCAGGCCCGAATTGACGACATGGAACCCATCCACATCCTTGGCGGGATCGATCGTGCCGATCACCGACGCCTCGTTGATGTGCGGCGGCAGGGGCAACTGGACCAGGATGCCGTCCACCCGCTCGTCGGCATTCAGTTCCTCGACCAGGTCCAGCAATTCCTCCTCGCCTATGGAGGCGGGCAGCTTGAACTCCATGCTCTCCATGCCCGCGGCGACGGTCATCTTGCCCTTGTTGCGGACGTAGACGGAACTGGCCGGATCTTCGCCGACCAGCACCACGGCCAGCCCCGGCTTGCGCCCGGTCTTGGCGATGAAGGCGCCGACCCCGTCCGCGACCTTGCCGCGAAGCGTCTCCGCAAAGGCCTTGCCGTCGATGATCTTGCCGATGGTCATGATGCTTCACCCTGTTATTCGATAATGGTGGAGAGCCGGCCAGAGGCCAACGCTTCACCGCCCCCCTTGATCCGCAGCCGCTTTAGCCGGTTGGCGTCGCCCGATTCCAGCGAAATCGCGCCGCGTGGCCAATCCAGCCGCTTCGCCAGCAGCGCGATCAGCGCCGCATTGGCCTTGCCCCTTTCCGGCACGGCGCGGACGCGGGCGCTCAGCCAGTTCGCGCCCTTGTCGTCCGTCCAGACGCCGCCGACCTCTTCCCGCGCCGCGCCCGGCGTCAACCGGACGGAAAGGATGAGGTCGTCTCCGTCCCGACTCCAGACCGTCACACCAGTCCGAACAGCGGCGGCAATATGGCCTGGCGGATGATCAGAATGCCCAGCAGCACGACCATGGGCGACAGGTCCAGCGCCCCCAGGTCCGGCAGCACCCGGCGGATCGGATTGTAGATGGGCGCCGTCATCCGATCCAGCGCCACCATCACCGTGCGCACGAAATCATTGGAAAGATTGACGACGTTGAAGGCGATCAGCCAGCTCATGATGGCCTGGATGATGATGATCCACCACAGCACATCGAGCAGGATGACGATGATCTGATAGAGGGCGTAGGCCATGCGATCTCCGATTTGATTGGGATTGCTCTAGCCGAGGCGGGCGGCGCGGGACAAGCCATGGTGGGAGATTTGATTAAGTTGGGCGGTCGAAGGCTGGTGGAGGGAATGGGGCGTGACCTGCGTATTTCCCCTCCACCATCGGCTGCGCCGACGGTCCCCCTCCCCATGCAGGCATGGGGAGGAATGGGTTAGCGGCGCACCAGGGTACCTGCGCCGCGGTCGGTGAAGATTTCCAGCAGCATCGCATGCGGCACGCGGCCGTCCAGGATGACGGCGGCGTCCACCCCGCCTTCGACCGCGCGGACGCAGGTTTCCAGCTTCGGGATCATGCCGCCGCTGATCGTGCCGTCCGCCTCCAGCCCGTTGATCGCCTCCGGGTCGAGATCGGTCAGCAACTGGCCCTGCTTGTCCAGCACGCCCGCCACGTCGGTGAGGAGGAAGAAGCGCGCCGCCTGCAATTCCGCCGCGATGGCGCCCGCCATGGTGTCGGCATTGACATTATAGGTGTGCCCGTCCGCGCCGATGCCCACCGGCGCGACCACCGGGATGATGCCGTTCTGGGTCAGCGTGTCCAGGATGCTGCGGTCGACCCTCACCGGATCACCGACAAAGCCCAGGTCGACATTGCGCTCTATGCCGGAATTGGGGTCCGCCTCACGCTTGCCCAGCACCTTTTCGCACAGGACCAGGCCGCCATCCTTGCCCGAAATGCCGACCGCGCGCCCGCCAGCGCCGGAGATCCAGCCGACGATTTCCTTGTTGATGGAACCGGCCAGGACCATTTCCGCGATCTGCGCGGTTTCCTTGTCGGTGACGCGCAGGCCGCCGACGAACTGCGATTCGACGCCCAGTTTCTTCAGCATCGCGCCGATCTGCGGCCCGCCGCCATGGACGACGACGACATTGATGCCGACCGCCTTCATCAGCACCACGTCCTCCGCGAAATCGCGGGCCGCCTCCGGATCGCCCATGGCGTGGCCGCCATATTTCACGACGAAGGTCTTGCCCGCATATCGCTGCATATAGGGCAATGCCTCGACGAGGGTTTCGGCCTTGGCGAGGAGCGCCGGATCGGGGGCGTGCTTGCTGTTCATGCGCGGGCGCATAGGGCTTTATGCCCCCCGCTGCAAGTTAGCGGTCGAGCCGCCGCCCCAGCGCGACCAGCGCGTAGATGACCGGCGGCACCAGCAGGGCCGACAGCGCGACCTTCGCCAGCATCTGGCCCAGCAGCAGTTCGCCGATGGGGAACACGCCGTAGAAGGCGATGGACACGAAGAGAAGCGTGTCCGCGATCTGGGAGAGGATGCTGGCCACCGCGGCGCGCAGCCAGAGGAGGCGGTCGCCCTCCCTGCCTTTCAGCGCGGCGAAGAGGGTGACGTTCAGCGTCTGGGAAATGCCGTAGGCGACGATGCCGCCCAGCCAGATGCGCGGCGTGCCGCCCATCATCAGCGCGAAGGCGTCTCGCCTTGCCGGGTCCATGTCGCTCGCGGCGGGCACGGCCAGCACGGCGATGGACAGCAATATGGAGGCGATCAGCGGCAGGAAGCCCACCTGCACCAGCCGGTTGGCGACGGCGCGGCCATGCAGTTCCGCCACTGCGCTGGAAATCGTCACCAGCAGCAGGAAGGCGAAGATGCCCGCCTCCACCGCCAGCGGGCCAAGGCCGAACCAGGGGCCGATGGCCGACAGTGGTCCCAGCGTCACCTGCTTGTTGCCGAGCACGCCCGCGATGCAGACCATGCCGCCGTAGAAGATCGAGAAGACGAAAAGCGAACGCGCGATGGGCGCGGGATGCGAAGCCATTGCCGGCACTTACCGGGGTTTTGGCGGAGTGGGAAGTGGTTAGACGACGGGACAGCTTCCGTTCGCTCGCTCAGCTCTCCAAAACGCCCTTGGCGGCGCGCAGCCCCGCCTTGCCGTTCCGCGCGAGCGTGCGTTTCAACGCTTCCGGGCTTGGTGCGACGAGGAAGCCGAAGCTGACGCAGCCCTGTTTCGTCTCCACCGCATGGTGCAGGCGATGGGCCTGGACGATCCGCTTCATATAGGCGGAGCGCGGGACATGGCGATGGCCGACGCGGCGGTGGACGATGATGTCGTGGAAGCCGAGATAAATGGCCCCATAGGCCGCGATGCCGGCGCCCATCGCCGTCGCCCAGTCGCCCCATTGCCATTGCACGCCGCCCAGCAGCAGCAGGATGGAGGGCATGGCGAAGATCACGAAATAGAGGTCGTTCGCTTCCCAGCGGCCGGTGCGTTCCCGATGGTGGCTGGCGTGCAGGAACCAGCCCGGCCCGTGCATGACCCAGCGGTGCATGACATAGGCGAAGCCCTCCATCGCGGCGACGGTGGCCAGGAAGATCAGGATCGGCGGCAGGGCGTTCATGCGCGCCCTTATAGGGCGAGGAGCCTGTTCAGGCGACCCGCAAAAAGGGCAAAGGAAAAAGGGCCGCGATCCAATGGATCACGGCCCCCCAAGACTTTTCCGTCGATCAGAAGGACGCGGTGACCGAACCGACCACGCCACCCCTTGCCGCGTCGCGGAAGTTGCCGACGCCAGCATTGGGCCGGAAATGGGTGTCGGTGTCCACATAGCTGACGCCGAAGGTCAGGTGGCTCCAGGTGTAGGTCGCGCCGACGCTCCAGTCGGTATAGCCCTTGCCGACGGGAACCAGATAGCTGGGACCGAAATTGTGGCCCAAATGCGCCGACACGCCCAGCGGGGTGTTCGGGATGCTGGCCGACAGGTCGCCCGCGAGGTACAGATTGTCTTCACGCGGCTTGCTGCCAGCGAAGGACAGGGCGTGCTGCTTGGGCGCATAGGCGGCGCTCAGCTTGGCGGTCGCCGGGCCGAACGTGCCCTTGACCGAGGCATAGGGCTCGACGAAGTCGGTGTTGCCGCCGCCCGAGCTAGGATAATAATAATAGAGCACGCCGACATCGAAGGTGGCCGCGCCGACCGTCTTGGAATAGCCGGCGATCAGGTCGAGTTCCTGGTCGCTGCCAGCGGCGACATAGTCATCGATGGAAGAACCCCAGGTCGAGACATAGAAGCCCGACGCATGGGTCACGGTGATGCCGCCCTGCAGCGCGAAGCGCTTGTCGGTCTGCGAGAGGCCGCGGAAGCGATAGTCGGTGACGACCGCCGCGTTGCCGGTGACAGTCAGTTCCGGAGTGGGCTCGTCCTGGGCGAAGGCCGGCGCGGAGAGCGCGGCAAGAGCAACGGCCGAGAGGCCGAGAATGGACTTACGCATATGGTTTCCCCTTGATGGTTCTGCGATCGTCCCGCCTGCGTCATGGTCCCCGGTCTCTTGTCGCCCTGCACGGGATGGACCGGGTTGCCTCAACGGGTGAGGAAATGCCTGCCTCCACTGCGGCGCACAAGAATTTATTGCCGTTGCGTGTCGTTTGCTTCTCTAATGTTGCTGGTCTGCAACAAAATCAGGCATGATTGTGGCGCGGCGCTGGTCGATGCGCGCTTTTCGCCGCAATTGCCGGGTCGTTATTGCCGGAATGAGCCTTCGCGGGGCGCGTGGATCACCCGCTGCGGATAGGGAATGGTGATGCCATGTTCGCGGAACAGCAGCCACAACCGGCCGAGAACATCGGACTTCACATTGCCGACGCCGCTTTCCGGATCGCTGATCCACACCAATATATCATGTTCGACGCGATTCTCGCCAAAGGCGGTGAGCCAGACATTGGGCTTGGGATTGCGCAGCACGCGGGGGCTTTCCTGCGCGGCGCGCAGCATCAATTCCTGCGCCAGCTTCAGGTCGCTGTCATAACCGATGCCGACGGGGATGCGGACGCGGACGTTGCGGTCGGAATAGGACCAGTTCTCCACCTCCTGCGTCATCAGGTTCTCGTTGGGGATCAGATGTTCCTTGCCGTCGCGGGTGATGACGCTGACGGCGCGCACGCCGATCTTGTTCACCCAGCCGAAGCTGTCGCCAACGACGATGACGTCGCCCGGCTTGATCGATCGGTCCATCAGCAGGATGATCCCGGCGATCAGGTTGCCGAAGGTCTTTTGCAGGCCGAAGCCGACCGCCAGCCCCAGCGCGCCCGAAAAGACGGCGAAGGCGGTCAGGTCTATCCCCAGCAGGTCGACGCCGATGAAGAAGGCGGCGACGACAACGACTATGGCGGCCAGCTTCTGCGCGAGCAGCTTCTGCGTGGCGTCCAGCCCGTGGGCGCGGGTGATGCTGCGCCCGACAACGCGGTTGGCAAGGCGGACCAGGGCGAACAGCGCGACGCAGATCGCCGCCATGCTGACCAGCCCCAGCAGCGTGACGCGCCGCTTGCCCAGGTCCAGGCCCACGCCGTCCAGCATGTCCGCCACCGGGGCGAAGCCGCCGCTGCTGCCGGAAAGGACCATCACGAACAGCAGCAGGGCAATCGGCAACACCGCAAGGCGCGGAATGGCGAGGCTGCGCAATATGTGCACCGCCAGCAGCGAGAGCGAGAGGGCAAGCGCGGCGCCCAGGATCAGATGGGCGAAATCCCCGATCGGCCAGAGGGCGACAGCCAGAGCCATGACGGCGGCGGCGATGGCGTGGCGCAGGATCGGGCGCAGATGCCCGGCCAGCGCCTCCCCCAAAGCGCGGAATCGGCGGCGCAGGCGAGGCGAGGCGAATCGGGCGACGGCGCTGGCGACCAGATGGATGGCGACGGCCAGCGCCAGCGCGACCAGTGGGTGGACGACGGCCGGATCGCCGGGCAACAGGGACAGGAGGTCGGGCAGGCCAGGCGTCATCCGCGCGCCGCCCGGAAGCGGGCAAGGCCGGCGTCCAGATCCGCCATCAGGTCGTCGCTGTCCTCCAGCCCGATCTGGAGGCGGACGACCGGCCCCTCCGCCTGCCAGGCGGTGGCCGTGCGGTATCGGGCCGGATCGACGGGAAGCGCAAGGCTTTCGAAGCCGCCCCAGCTATAACCGATGCCGAAATGGGCAAGGCCGTCGATCAGGGCGGCGCGCGCCTTTTCATCGCCGCCCTTGAGGACGAAGCTGAACAGCCCGCTGGAGCCGGTGAAATCACGCTGCCACAGGGCATGGCCAGGGCAGGAGGGCAGGGCCGGATGAAGCACGCGGGCGACGTCGGGCTGCTGCGCCAGCCATTGCGCGATGCGCAGGGCGCTGGCCTGGTGCTGGTTGAGGCGGACGCCCAGGGTGCGCAGGCCCCGCGCCGCGAGCCAGGCGTCGTCGGGGCTGGTCATCTGCCCGAACAGATAGGCGGCCTGGCGGATTTTCGCGAAGAAGGCCGGGGTGGCCGTCACCGATCCGATCATCACGTCGCTGTGGCCGACGATATATTTGGTGCAGGCAAGGATGCTGATGTCGACGCCATGGCTGAGCGCCGGGAAGAACCAGGGCGTGGCCCATGTGTTGTCGATCAGGGTCGCGATGCCCCGGTCGCGGGCTATGGCGGTGATGGCGGGAACGTCCTGCACCTCGAAGGTCAGGCTGCCGGGGCTTTCCAGGAAGATGGCGCGGGTGGCGTCGGTGATGAGGTCCGCGATCCCGGCGCCCGCCATCGGGTCGTAATAGACCGTCTCTATGCCGAGCGGCCGCAGCATCTGTTCGCAGAAATTGCGCGTCGGGTCATAGGCGCTGTCGACCATCAGCAGTTGGTCGCCGGGCTTCAGCACCGCCATCAGCGCGCAGGCGATGGCCGCCACGCCCGACGGATAGAGCATGGTGCCTTCGGCGCCCGGCTCCATTTCGGTGAGGGCGTCGGCCAGGCTCCATGCCGTCGGCGTGCCCTTGCGGCCGTAGAACAGGCGTTCATGCGTGCTGCGCCCTGCCGCGCTACGCAGATGCGCGACATCGTCGTACAGGATGGTCGATGCGCGCCAGACCGGCGGGTTGACGATGCCGCCGGGCTGGCCGGGCATGCCGGTCCATTCGGGCTTGCGGCCCGCCTGCGCGATCTGGGTCAGGGGCTTGCGGTCGCGCCGCTTGTCGGAATCGCGGCTCATGCGGCGGGGCCGGTCGCTTTCGGCGTGGCGGGGTCCAGCCCCCATTCTGACCAGCTTCCGTCATAGAGGGTGACGTCGGTCTTGCCGAGCAGTTCGAGGCCCGCAAGCAGGATCGCCGCCGTCACGCCGCTGCCGCAGCTCGTGATGATCGGGCGGTCGAAATCCGTCCCGGCGTCAAGGAACAGGCGGCGCAGTTCCTCGCCCCGCTTCATGCTGTTGTCGGCATGGTAGAAGGCGGAGGAGGGAATGTTGCGGCTGCCCGGAACATGGCCCGACGCCATGCCGGGGCGGGGCTCCTTCTCCTCGCCCGTGAAGCGCGGCGCGCCGCGCGCGTCCAGCACCTGTTCGGCCTGACTTTCGACATTGGCGAGAAGATCCTCCTTGGTGCGGACCTGGCCCGCCGCGCGCTTCGCCACGGCATTGCCGGGTGGCGGCGTCGGCATGCCGCTTTCCGTCGGCCGTCCCTCCGCCAGCCATTTGGGCAGGCCGCCGTCCAGGATCGCCGCGCTCTTGCCCACGCCATAGAGGCGCATCATCCACCAGCCGCGCGCCGCGCTGTGGGTCGGGCTGTTGTCATAGACGACGATGCGGCTGTCCGCGTCGATGCCAAGCCGGCGGCAGCGTTCCGTCATGAAATCGTCGGTCGGCAGCATGCCGGGACGCGGATCGTCGGGATCGGCCAGGGTGGGGAGGTCGAGGAACGCGGCGCCGGGGATATGGGCGGCCTCGAACTCGGCCCTGGGGTCGCGGGGCACGCCGGGCAGGAACAGGCTGGCGTCGACGATCCGCAGGTCTGGCTTGCCCAATTCCCCCTCAAGCCAGTCGGTCGATACCAATATGTCCATGCGCGCCCTTGCTCCCTGGCTGGTTCGGCCACCCGCACGGGTGGCGCGGAGCCATTCTAGGAGCGGCAGGCGGAGGTGGAAAGGGCCGATTGGCCTTAGCTGGAGAGGCTGAGCGCGGTCGCGCGGCTGCCCGGCGCGCGGTATTGGCGCGGGCCAAGGTCAAGGCGGAAGGGGGAAAGGCGCTCGGCCGGGGGCGACTGTTCCTCCCCGACGATGAAGACGCCGCCGCTGCGTCCCGTCCCTTCGCTCTCGCCCGTCCAGCGATAATGGGCGTCGAAGGCGATCAGCGGGATCAGCAGGGCGCGCTGGCCCATGGGGATCGCGGCGATCGCCTGGGCGTCGAGGCGCATTTCCCCGCTGAGCTTCTGCGTTTCGCCCGGCGCGATGGATACCACCGAATGGACGGGAAGGCCGGTTTCGCCCGCGAAGAACGACTGGAACAGCGCCTGTTGCTGCGCATCGGCATTGGTGATCAGGCTGCGGACGAGGATGTCCTCCGCCGCGCGGGTGCCGCGATTGCGGAGCGTCAGCCGATAGCCGATGGTCGCGCCCAGCAATGTCAGGCGGGCGGCCTGCACGTCCATGGCAAGTTCGATCCATGGGCGGTCGGCATCGTCCGGCGCGGCTTCGGGTTCGGGCGGGGCAGGCGTTGCGCTGGGAGGCGGAGGGGGCGGCGGCGGCGCGGTGTCGGCTTCCGCTTCAGCTTCGTAAGGCGGTTCCTCCGCCGCGTCCTGCCTGCGGCGGCGCAGCCAGGAATAGGCCCCGATCAGCAGCATGGCGGCCGCCGCTGCGGCGGCGATCCAAGGCCATGCGGGCGCGGCTGGAGGCTCAGGCGGACTTGGCGATACCGGCGTCGGACTCGAAACAGTGCCGTTGTCGGCTGAGGGGAGGTCCTGGTCGGCGGCGGGAGGCGGCGGCGAAGCGGCTTCGCCGGGAACCGCGCTTTCGGCCGGGGCCTGGCTTTGCGGTGCGGCTTGCGGCGGGCGCACCGGCTCGGCGGATCGCTGGACAGGTTGGTTTTGCGCCGGTGCCGGCGTCGGGACCGGCGCGGCGATGGGCGGAAGCTGAATCGTCGGCGCGACGACCGGCGGCGGCGTCGCTGGGGTCGGCGCGCCGCGGAACACGTCCAGTTCCGGCCCCTGCGCATTGGGATCGGTCCGCGGTTGCGCCGGCGTGCGCGGCAGGTTGAAGACCGGCTCCGCACCATTGTCCTGCTGCGCGAGGGCAGGCGCGGCCAGCAGCAGCGGCGCGGCGAACAGAAGCGAGAAGCGAAACCCCATGGGTGGCAGCCAAGGCATTCGCCCAAGTGAACCCGCCATGAACGAAAGGCAAGAGAGGCGCGACGATGACATCTGCCGTGCGATGGCGTAGATGGCCTGCCCATGACTGACATGCCGACTCCACTTCAGCCGTCCCCGATTCATTTGGGCCAGACCAGCGCCCTGCCTGCGCGTCCGGAAGACGCCGTGCTGGACTATGTGCCCAATCCCCGGCCGGGCAAGCCCTATCTGGTGCGCTTCACCGCGCCGGAATTCACGTCGCTCTGCCCGGTGACGGGACAGCCGGACTTCGCGCATCTTGTGATCGACTATGCGCCCGCCGCGACCATCGTGGAATCCAAGTCGCTGAAGCTGTTTCTGGGCGCCTTCCGCAACCATGCCGCCTTCCACGAGGATTGCACGGTCGGAATCGGCGAACGCCTGTTCGCGGAGATGAACCCGGTCTGGCTGCGCATCGGTGGCTACTGGTATCCGCGCGGCGGCATTCCCATCGACGTGTTCTGGCAATCCGGCGAGCCGCCCGCCGGCCTTTGGCTGCCGCCGCAAGACGTGCCGGGCTATCGCGGCCGGGGGTGAACCCTGCCGTCATGCCAGCGAAAGCTGGCATCTCAGGAGGGGAAACGTGACCGTGCGGCGAAGTTGGACCTACATCATGACCAACAAGCCGCATGGCGTGTTGTATGTGGGGATCACCAGCAGCCTTGCCGCCCGCGTCGACCAGCACCGTCGCGGCGTGGGTTCGGCTTTCTGCCGCAAATATAATCTGTATCGGCTGGTGCTGGCTGAGGAGCATGACCGGGTCGAGGATGCCATCGCCAGGGAAAAGGCGCTGAAAGCCTGGAAGCGGGATTGGAAGATTCGGTTGATCGAGGAGAGCAATCCGGAGTGGCGGGATTTGTTCGACCTTATCGTGTAGCGGCCTGAGATCCCAGCCTTCGCTGGGATGACGGGAGGTGTGCTGGTGCGACGGCATCGCTTTGTTTGACAAACGAACAACAAGATTCGACCAACGACATCGGCGGCGAGGCGCCCGGCTTGACCGGCAGGCCGAAACAGCCGATCCCCCTGTCATCCTGGCGCGCGTCTTCAGCCGTGCCGTTCCAACCTGTCGGAGTTGCGAACCCCATGTCCTTTTCGAAGATACTTCCGCTGATGCTGGCGGCCGCGCCCCTTGCGATGGCGATGCCGGCGCTGGCGCAGACGGCGGCTGCCGGGCCAGCCGCGGGCGTCACCACCCAATTGCCCCGCGGCGCCGCGCCCAGCCATTATGCCATCACCGTCACGCCCGACGCGGCGAACCTGAAGTTCACGGGCAAGGTGAAGATCGACCTCGCCGTGGCGCAGGCCATGCCCACGCTGGTGCTGAACGCCGCCGACCTGACCGTGAGCAACGTCACCCTGACCCCGGCCAAGGGCAAGGCGATCAAGGGAAGCGCCAAAATCGACGCCGACGCCCAGACCGTGACCTTCGATTTCGGCAAGCCGGTCCAGCCGGGCAGCTACACGCTCGCCATCGACTATGCGGGCATCATCAACACCCAGGCGAACGGCCTGTTCGCGCTCGACTATAGCGACAATGACGGCAAGGCGAAGCGCGCCCTCTTCACCCAGTTCGAGGCGCCCGACGCCCGCCGCTTCGTGCCCAGCTTCGACGAGCCGAGCTACAAGGCGACTTTCGACCTTTCCGCCGTCATCCCCGCCGACCAGCTTGCCGTCAGCAACATGCCGGTCAAGAGCAGCGCCGCCGCCGGGCCGGGCAGGAAGCTGGTGACGTTCGGCACCAGCCCCAAAATGTCCTCCTACCTGCTCTTCTTCGGCCTGGGCGAGCTGGAGCGCGCCACCAAAATGTCCGGCGCGACCGAAGTTGGCGTGATCACCGGCAAGGGGAATACCGGCAAGGCGCAACTGGCATTGGACGCGTCGGCGGCGATCCTGCCCTATTATAACGACTATTTCGGCGTCCCCTTCCCGCTGCCGAAGCTCGACAATGTCGCCGGGCCGGGCCAGAGCCAGTTCTTCTCCGCCATGGAGAATTGGGGCGCGATCTTCACCTTCGAACGCGCCTTGCTGGTCGATCCGCGCTTCACGTCGGAAAGCACGCGGCGGACCATCTATTCCATCGTCGCGCATGAAATGGCGCACCAGTGGTTCGGCGACCTCGTCACCATGGCCTGGTGGGACGATCTCTGGCTGAACGAAGGCTTCGCAAGCTGGATGGCGACCAAGGTCACGGACAAGCTGAACCCGGAATGGGAAATGCTGCTCAGCCGCGTCAACGGCCGCGAGCGGGCGATGAGCCTGGATTCGCTGGCGACGACCCACCCGATCCTCCAGAAGATCCACACCGTCGATGAAGTGAACCAGGCGTTCGACGATATCACCTATGAAAAGGGCGAGGCGGTCATCACCATGCTGGAGGGCTTTGCGGGGGAGGATGCGTGGCGTTCGGGCATCCGCGCCTATATGAAGCAGCACGCCTATGGCAACACCGTGACCGACGACCTGTGGAAAGCGGTCGAGGGCGCGGGCGCGAAGGGCGTGGTGGGCATCGCGCATGATTTCACCAGCCAGCCGGGCATTCCGCTGGTGAAGGTGGACAGCGCCCAATGCCAGGGCGGATCGACGCTCCTGTCGCTGAGCCAGGGCGAATTCAGCCGCGATCGCAAGAACAAGACGCCGCTCAAATGGAATGTGCCCGTCATGGCGCAGACCATTGGCGGCGCGCAGCAGCGCCTGATCCTCAACGGCTCCGCGCAGGTGACGCTGCCGGGTTGCGGCGCCTATGTCATCAATGCGGGCCAGACCGGCTATTATCGCTCGCTCTATCCGGAAGCGAACGTCAAGGCGCTGGCGAAGGACTTTACGAAGCTCGCCTCCATGGACCAGATCGGCCTGCTGGCGGATAATTTCCAGCTTGGCCTGGGCGGCTATCAGCCCATGGGCCTGGCGCTCGACCTGGTGGACGCCGTGCCCGCCGACGCCAGTCCCGCCGTGCTGGCGGAGGTGCCGGACTATCTCGACAGCGCCCACACCATGCTGGAAAGCGACAAGGCGGCGCAGGCGCGGGTCGCGGCCTATGCCTCTAAAAAACTGAGCCCGGTGCTGGCGATGGTCGGTTTCGACGCCAAGCCGGGTGAAAATCCGCAGGTGCCGGTGCTGCGTTCGGCGCTCGTTTCCACGCTGGGCGGCATGGGCGACAAGGCCGTGGTGGCGGAGGCGAACAAGCGCTTCGCCGCGCTGGCGTCCAATCCGGCGGCGCTCGACGGGCCGCTGCGCAATGTCTGGCTGCGCATCATCGCGGAAAATGCCGACGCCGCGACCTGGGACAAGCTGCGCGCCATGGCCAATGGCGCGAAGTCGGACCTGGAAAAGAGCACGACCTTCGCGCTGCTGGGCGTCGCCAAGGATGAGGTGCTGGCGAAGAAGGCGCTCGACCTCGCCATGACCGACGAGCCGGGCAAGACCACCAGCGCGGCGATCATCTCCGCCGTGGGCGGGGAGCATTCGATGCTGGCGGTGGACTATGTGCTGGCGCATCGCCAGCAATATGAAGCGATGATCGACGTGTCGGCGCGCAGCCAGGCGATTGCGCGGCTGGGCGGCAACTCGGCCGATCCGGCGATGGCGACGAAACTGGACGCCTATGCCACCCAATATCTGACGCCGGAATCGCGCAAGGTGGTGGACCGCTCCATCGCCGCGATCAAGACGCGGATCGAGACGCGGGCGCGACTGAAACCCGCGCTGACCGCCTGGTTCGCCACCAAGTGAAAGGAAGGGCGGTGGAGCGATCCACCGCCCTTTTCATTCCTCCCTACGCAAAGCGTGGGGAGGGGGACCATGCGAAGCATGGTGGAGGGGAAGCAGCACAGGTCGCGCCTCCTTCCCCCTCTTCCTTACCCCAACGGCGCGCTCGCCCAACGCCGCAGCCGCCCGTACAGCGCCGCGATCACGCCAAAGAAGGCAAGGATCGACAAGGGCACCGCCCAGCCATTTTCCGCCACCAGCGCCAGCGGCGCATCGCTGTCGGTCGCCGCGACCATCCCTGCGAAGGCCACGCCGAACAGGCTCTCCCCCACGATGAAGCCTGTCGCCATCAGCACCCCCATGCGCTCGGCGAATTCGGGGTTGGCCTGACGCAGCGCCCAGCGGTTGTAGACATGCCCGATCACCGCGCCGACCGGGATCAGCAAAGTCAGCGCCATCGGCAGGTAGATGCCCATGCCCACCGCCAGCGGCGGCAGCCGCAGCTTGCCCGCCTTGCCCAGCAGTTCGTCGATGGCGACGACGACCACGCCGATGCCCGCGCCGAAGCCGATCAGGCCCCAGTCGAGATCGCCGCCCAGCACGCCCTTCGCCAGCGCCGAAATCAGCGCCGCCTGCGGGGCGGGCAGGGCGGTCTCCTTGGCGCCCGGCGCGCCCGCGAAACCGAAGGCGCTGTTGAGCAGGTCCAGCACCGGCGGGATCACCAGCGCGCCGAAGATCACGCCCAGCACCAGCGCCACCTGCTGCTTCCAGGGGGTCGCGCCGACCAACTGGCCGGTCTTCAGATCCTGCAAATTATCGTTGGAAATGGTCGCGATCCCAAAGATGATGGCGGTCGTGAACAGCGCATAGGCGATCAGCGCCTGGGCCTGCTTCGGATCGCCGCCCGACCCGTAGATCGCCGCCAGGATCAGCGAAGCGCCCAGCACCGCAAGTATGCCGACGCCGGAAATCGGGCTGTTCGACGCCCCGATCAGGCCCGCCATATAGCCGCAGACCGACGCGATCACGATGCCCGCGACCAATATATAGGCCAGCGTCAGGCCGATGATCGGCACCGGATTGGCCGCGATCGGCCCGCCCTGCGCGAACAGCCACAGCAGGATGGCGATGGGGATCAGAGAGGCGAGAATGGTGCCGCCGACGATGCCGATGGGCAGGTCGCGCTCGGTCAGTTCCAGCAGCCCGGCATTGCCGCCCTTGCGCACCTTGGCGGCGGCGAGGGCGGACCGGATGCCGCTGACGATGGGGCCAAGGATTTTGAGCAGGGTCCAGATCGCCGCGACGCCTATGGTGCCCGCGCCGATGAAGCGCGCCTTCATGCGGAAGGTGGCGCCGACGATCTCCGAAAGCTCCGCGCCCGAAGGGAGCGGCGCGGTGAGATAGGGCACCAGCCCGACCCAGCTTATCAGCAGGCCGAAGAACATGGCCACGCCCACTGACAGGCCGACCAGATGGCCGACGCCGATCAGCGCCATGGAAAAGCTGGTGGAGACGCTCGTCGCGCCCGCGCCGAATTTGAAGAAAGTCGCGGCTTCCTCCGCGACCAGCTTCGTCTTGGCGAGGATGGAGAAGGCTGCGGCCGCGACCGAACTGGCGACGATGGCGGCCAGCCCGCGCTTATTCTCCTCCAGCCCCTCGCGCGATCCAGCGCCGACCTTCAGCACTTCGGCGGCGGCCACGCCTTCGGGATAGGGCAGGTCCGATCCCGTCACCAGCGCCCGGCGCAGCGGCACCGAATACATGACGCCCAATATGCCGCCCAGCGCGATGGTGAAGGCGGAGAGCCAATAGGGGAAGCCCTGCCACCAGCCGATGATGACCAGCCCCGGCAGCACGAAGATGATCGCGGACAAGGTGCCCGCCGCCGACGCGATGGTCTGGACGATATTGTTCTCCAGAATCGTGCCGGTCGCGAACAGCCGCAGCACCGCCATGGATATGACGGCGGCAGGGATCGACGTGGCGAAGGTCAGGCCGATCTTCAGCCCCAGATAGACGTTCGCCGCCGTGAACAGCAATGTGATGAGCGCGCCCAATATCACGCCGCGAAGCGTCAGCTCCGCCATCGGGGCCGCCCTGGCCGAATCACCTGTCACTTGTCTGTCCCCTTGCCTGCGGTTGTTTTATCGATGTCCGGTAATAATGTTGCTTGCGCGTGGATCAATCGGAAAGTGTCAGGAAGGGGAAACGGGTCCGCGCTCGGCGGCGACGGCCTCGTCCAGATAAGCGTCCACCAATTGTGTCCAGAGCATATAGCCGCGCGGGTTCATGTGCAGCCCGTCGGGTCGGAAGAGCGACGCGTCGGGTAGGCCGTCGGCCGCCAGCAGCACCCGCCCGACATCCAGATAATCGAAGCGCGTCACCCGCGACCGCGCCGCCACCGTCATGTTGACCGCCGCCATCTTCGGCCAGAGTGTCCAGCGGATCGGGCTGGGCTTCAGCGACAGATAGGCGATATGCGCCTTGGGATAATCGGCGCGAAGCTGCCTGAGCAGGGTCAGCACATTGTTCGCGACCTCGGCCGGGGTGGCGCCCGCCGCCAGATCATTTTCCCCGACATAGACCAGGATGGAGCGCGGCTTCGCCTTGGGCAGCAGGCGCTTGTAATAATGCAGCACGTCGGGCGTGGTCGCGCCGCCGAAGCCGCGATTGACCGTGCCGATGTCGGGGAAGCTCCCGCCAATGTCCCACAGGCGTATGCTGGAACTGCCCAGGAACAGCGTGGCGTCGGCGACCGCCGGTCCCGCCTCATTGGCCTTGGCGAAGGCCTCGATCTCCCGGGAAAAGGGGAAGGCGGGGTCGGCGTTGATCCTGGGTGCCGGGACCTGCGGCTCCGCTGCCCGCAACGCGCCGCCCGGCCCGATCAGCAGGCCAAGGCCGAGCAGCGCGGACGCGACCTTAATGCCGATGCAGCGGACGGAGTTGATATTTGCCGTTCGCATAGGTGCCGAACATGCCGGAGATGGCGGGATGGTCGACAGGCTCCTCGCTGTCGTCCGCGACCAGATTCTGCTGGCTGACATAGGCGACATAGCTGCTTTCGCCATTTTCGGCGAGCAGGTGGTAGAAGGGCTGGTGCTTGTCCGGCCGGACCTCCTCGGGAATGGCCTGGTACCATTCTTCGGTATTGGCGAAGACCGGATCTATATCGAACACCACGCCGCGAAAACCGAAGAGGCGGTGCTGCACGACATCGCCGAGGCTGAAGCGGGCGTGGACGATGGGCGGGGCGGTAACATCGGGTCCGAAAATCTGAATCATGTCGTTCATATGATGCAATTTAGGATGGTTGCGTTGCGAAACAAGAAAAATGCTCGCCGCTGCTTGGCAAGGTAGGAATCATTCGCTAATGGCCGCCGCTCGACCGGGACGGCGCGCGCCGGACCTTCTGCGGAGAGGTGGCAGAGTGGTCGAATGCACCGCACTCGAAATGCGGCGTGCCGGCAACGGTACCGAGGGTTCGAATCCCTCCCTCTCCGCCACCTAGCTTTCCTTCCACATCCGTTCCGAATCATGAAAGCTTAGCTTTTCTGCGGCTTTCAGCGTGATTCGCGTCCACGTTCATCCCTGCCAGTCCACCAGTGACCGATTGGAAATGTGGGAAAGAATGTGGGAGATTTGGTGGCATGGGAAAGCTCTCCGCCAGCGCCGTGAAGGCAGCAACTCGTCCCGGGCGGATCGGGGATGGCGATGGCCTGTTCCTCGTGGTCCAGCCCGGCGGCGGCAAGAGTTGGGTCTGCCGGGTGCAGAAAAATGGCAACCGGCGCGACTTTGGCCTGGGCAGCGCGTCCAAAGTCTCGCTGGCGACAGCCCGCGAGCGGGCGCGGGAAATCCGCACCTGGGTCGAGCTTGGGCTGGATCCGATCTTCGAGCGGCGCAAGGCCCAGGGCATTCCCACCTTCCGGCAGGCTGCGGCCCGGGTGATTGCTGCTCACAGCAAGACATGGCGAAACGAGAAGCATGAGAAGCAATGGCTCCAGACGCTCGATGCCTATGTGTTCCCGAATATAGGCCATGTCCAGGTCCACGAGATCACTGGCCCGATGATCCGCAATCTGCTCTCCGACATCTGGCTTGCCAAGCCGGAGACGGCGCGGCGGGTCCGTCAGCGGATCGGCACCGTACTCGATTGGGCCTATGCCTCCGGCTATCGCGAGAGCGAGGCGCCGATGCGGGCGATCACCAAGGGGCTCCCCCGGCAGCCCAAGAAGGAGGGGCATTTTGCGGCCATGCCCTATGCGAAGGTGCCGGCCTTCATGGTCAAGCTCGCCGAGCGGGAATCCTTCAGCCGTCTGGCGTTGCGCTTTGCCATCCTGACCGCCGTGCGATCGGGCGAGGTGCGCGGCGCGGCGTGGGAAGAATTCGATCTGGAGGAGAAACTCTGGACGATCCCCGCTGCGCGGATGAAGGCGTCGCGCGAGCATGTCATTCCTCTGTCGGCCCCCGCTCTCGCCATCCTCGAGCGGTGTCGCGAACTGCGAATCGGGTCGCGGTCGCTCGTGTTTCCCGGTGCCAGGGGGGACATGCCGATGAGCGACATGACACTCACCAAGCTGCTTCGTGAGATGAAGGAGGACGCAACCGCCCACGGATTTCGCTCTGCCTTCAGGGACTGGGTCAGCGAGGAAACCAATCACCCCGGCGAAATCGCGGAAGCGGCATTGGCGCACCGGGTCAGGGATAAGACGGAAGCTGCCTATCGGCGAGGTAATCTGCTCGAAAAGAGAAGGAAGCTGATGGACGAATGGGGGGCTTATTGCAGGACGCGATGACTGGCCGCGGCCCATAGTGGACGAACAGCCCCGAAATTTCAGTTTTCAGGTTCGCTCGGTCCGGTCTTCCAATTTATTCTGGCGGCAGAGCGTGCTGCGGTCCGTGGCGAGTTTTTTGAAGAGGGTCTGGAGATGATCATTTAGCTTGGGAAACTGCCCGTTGCCCGCCGATGCTCAGTCTGGCGCACTCGTAACGCGGAGTTAACCTTGGCCGCGAATAGATCGGGGGATGGAGAGACGAGCTCAAGCCAGTGCTGCAGGCACGCCCGTGGCGCCTCGCCGGCGGACAGCGCCCGTCCTGCCCGACGCTGTCTATCGCGATCTCCTCTCCACGCTCTTCACCATGACAATGCCGATCATTGGCTTTGGTATTCTATATGTCGTCGTGGGGTTGCTCATTTATCGCAAATGGCAGGATGGCATCATCCTCGGCCTGATTGTCGCAGCCGTCCTCGTGACTGCGGTGCGCATAGTGATGATCGCGCGCTTTAATCAGGCCGGCGGCGTCCGCCAGGACATTGAACTGCTTCACCGATGGGAGAGGAGGCATATCCTCCTCACTTGCCTGTTTGCCCTGCTCCTGGCGGGGCTCAATGTCCGCGCCCTCATGACGCACCAACCCCTCATTCACGTAGCGACGCTCAGTCTTGTCTTCACCTTCGGCGCGGGCATCGTGTCACGGAACGCATCACGACCGCTCTTGTGCATCTTGAGCCTTGGCTGTTGCGTTCTCCCGACTGCTTTTGCCATGATGCTGCACGCGGCGAGCAAATATGATGAACCGCTCCATGGCGAATTTTTCGCTTTTGAGGCACTTCTGCTCCTTGTGGTCGCAGCGATGAGCCTCAGTTCGGTTCGCCATCTTTTTCACGCGGCCGTCGAACATCTGACCATGAAACACGACCTTGCGCAGCTTGCCCGCTTCGATCCCCTGAGCCGGTCGAGTTCATCTATCGTGAAGAACCCGACATGCAGCAGGATGGCGATACATATCCCGATAGCGGTTGGCGTATCCGGGGCCGGCAAGGTTCAGCATCCGATGCGGATATGGAAGCGCGGAAATCTTCCTATGTAGCGCTGGGAGCCGTGCTCAATCGAGACGATAGCTGGCTGCGGTGGATTGACGCACCGGTCGGCACTGCCCTGATGCGGGACTTCGACAGGAATATTTATGTGGCGCAGGAGTAAGGCCGGTCCACATCGAACGGAAGCTATCTGTCGCGATAATCACTTACTTCGATCAGACCTCTAAGCCGCCTCTTTTGCGTCCATATCCAGCACCAATTGCCGCCCGTCATCCTGCGCTTTCGCATGGATCGGGCACAGCGTCCTGCTGCCGCAGGCAAGCGTCATCCACTCGATTTGTCCGTCGATCTTTGCGCCATCATGCCGCCCTTCGCGCATGATCCTGACGATGCCAGCGCCCTCTGCGGCTACCGCAAAATGGCAGCGGCCGCTGCCAATATCATGATGGCCTTTGAGCAATGTCCCGTCGGAAAAGGCGAAGGAAAAGCCATCCGTCACGGCGCTGGCGGGCAGGTCGAGAACGGTCTCGACATCGCCGGTCAGCTTGAGCTTCCCGCCATCCATTGCCTCGATCTGCACGCCCATGCCTGGCCCTTCCCCTGAGAATCGGAATGGGCCTGAGAATAGAACATATAGGGAACATAAGGAAGGGGTGCCGGTTAGGGAGATGCGCGCAAGATAAAGGCCGGCACGCTTCGTCGCATCTGCCCGGCCAAGCCCTTGTCTGCACATCCTTTTTTGCGGAGACGGCCTGTCTCCTTCGGGAGATCGAACCGGCACTGTTCGCTCGCAACGCCGCAGGAAAGCGGGACTTCTGCGCGAGATACTTGAGGCGGTGGGGCCTTTCTCGCCATATCCTTGATGATGGCACAGGATGACGATAGCTCCGAGCCCCGCGTCGGGCGTTCGCGGCGCGACAGCGCCCGCCCACCGCGTGGCACGAGGCTGCGCTCGGAGATCATGAAGCAGGTCGCTCGGCGCGGCGGCAATCCGCGCCGATTGGGTGATGCTGGTGTGGGTTCTGGACCTCGCACCGGCCGCTTCAATGCGCGGGGCCGTGGCGCCCGGATCGCCGCCGCCGTGCCGCGCGGCTCGGGCTGGTCCTTCGACCGGGGCAGCGGCATGCGGGTGCGGCCCCGCCGCGTGACGGTGAAGGCTCGGGTGGTGAAGCTCGCCGGCAAGGCGGGGGCTGTGGGTACGCATTTGCGCTATCTCGAACGCGACGGCGTCAGCCGTGAAGGGGATCGCGGGCGCTTCTACTCGACCTTCGCCGATGAAGCCGATGCCAGGGCCTTTGCCGAGCGTGGGGTGGACGACCGCCACCAGTTCCGCCTGATCGTCGCGCCCGAGGATGGTCCGGCCTTCGATCATCTGCGCGATTTTACCCGCGACCTGATGGCGAAGATGGAGGAGGATCTGGGTACGACCCTGGACTGGGTGGCGGTGGATCATTTCGACACGGGCCATCCCCATAGCCATATCCTGATCCGGGGCATCACCGAGGACGGCAAGACCCTCAATATTGCAGGCGACTATATCGCCCATGCCATCCGCTACCGGGCATCGGAAATCATGACCCGGGCGCTGGGACCGCAGAGCGAGATCGAGGTGCGCCAGCAACTCGCGCTGGAGGTCGATGCCGAACGGCTCACCCGGCTCGACCGGATGATGCTGGCCCAGGCCAAGGATCATGTCATCGACCTCCGCCGGATGGAGGGAGAGGTGGCGTTCGATCCCGGTCACCAGCTGCTGCTGGTTGCCCGGGCGCGGGTGCTGGAGCGGATGGAGTTGGCACAGCAGGCCGGACCGCTTTCCTGGACGCTTACCCCTCATATGGAAAAGACCCTCACCGATTCGGGGCTACGCGGCGACATCATCCGCCTCATGCACCGGGAGATGACGAAGGAGAAGGAAGCGACCCAGATCGATGCCGGCCGCTACGTCGTCCATGGCGTCGATGGAGTAGCCGCACAGATGACAGGGCCGGTCATTGGCAAGGTGGTGAAGCGAGGCGCTGCCGATGACGATCATGAGCGCCGCTATCTCATCGTCGACGGCATCGACGGGCACAGCCATTATGTCGATATCGGCACCAGCACAGAGCCCACGCCGGTCGGCGCCATGGTGAGTCTGACGCCGAGGCAGGCCGAACCCCGGGCCGTTGATCGCACCGTCATCCAGATCGCCCAAGCCCATGCCGGACGCTATGGTCTGGGCATTCACCTCAACCATGACCCTCATGCCAGCGAGGCTTTCGTGGAAACCCATGTGCGGCGGCTGGAAGCCATCCGCAAGGCGACCGGCAAGCCTGAACGCGAACCGGATGGGACATGGAAGATCGGTCCCGATCATCTCGATACCGTGCGGGCCTATGAGCAGAGGAAACTCAGGGCCGAGCCGGTCAAGGTCGAGATGCTGTCGGCAGGGCCGATCCTCCAGCAGGCGGGCGTTCATGCCGCGACCTGGCTGGACCGTGAGCTGACCGCCCCTGACAAAGCGCCCATCGCCACCAGCGGTTATGGCCAGGAGGTGCGCAAGGCGCTGGCGCTGCGCCAGCAATGGCTGGTCGAGCAGCAACTGGCTGAGCGGCAGGGCAATGAGGTGATCTACCGCCGCAATCTGCTGCGCATCCTCCGGGAGCGCGAGGTGCGGGCCCTGGCGGGGCAGCTGTCGAAGGAACTGGGCCTGCCCTTTGCCGAGACGGTGCCCGGCGAACGGGTGGAGGGAACGCTCACGCGCAAGGTGAACATGACCTCTGGGCGGTTCGCGCTGATCGAGCGCAGCCATGAGTTCACGCTCGTGCCCTGGCGCGATGAGCTGGAACGGCATGTCGGCAAGCAGCTTTCCGGGCTGATGCGCGAGGACCGGCGGATCAGCTGGACCATAGGCCGGGGCCGCAGCGGTCCCACCATCGGCGGCATGTGAGTCCGATCCGGGCCCATCTGGGCCGATCTGCACCATCCCCAAGCAGAAGCCGGACAGCGATACTCGTCCATGGCAGCGGATCGCTTCTGTGTCCCCCCTTGCGCTGGGCTGGTCCGCTGCCACCGGAGATCAACCCCCTATGAAGAGCTACAAGACCCGGCATCAACTGTTCCTGCCCGAGGAGATGAGCAGGCGGCTTGAGCATCTGGCAAAGAGCTCGGGCCGGGCGCGGTCGGAAATATTGGTCGAGGCGCTCGACGCCTGGTTCAACCGGCGGCAGGCGCCAAAGAGCGATGAGGCCATCGGCATCCGTCTCACCAGGATCGAGCGCAACACCGACTGGCTGCGGCGCAACCAGGCACTGGTCTGGGAGGTGCTGGCGCGCATGGTCCGGCATCAGCTCACCACCGGGGCCATGACCCCGGTGAACGCCGCCGCGCAGGCCGCTGGGGCCAAGATGTTCGCCGAGCTGATCGACGAGATTGCCGATCGGTTCGCGGGCAAGGCGGCTCCGGCGACCGACGATCCCATCACCCGAAAGCTGAGGAGTTTGCAATGAGCCGTGAGCATCGACCGCTGAAGAACACGGACCTGCCGCCGCAGGACGGGATCGAACCCATCACCGTGCGCATTCCCGACGCATGCCGGATGCTAGGGATCCGACGCAGCAAATTCTATGAGCTCATCGCAGAGGGCGAGATCAGGACGCTCAAGCTTGGAAGTGCTACGCTCGTGCCCGTCGAGGGGATCAGGGAACTGGTGGCCCGGCTCAAGGAAGGCTGACCTGGAAAGCCGCCGGGCCGCCGCCGACCAATAGCCGCCATACGGGGGCGACCGCTAATCTTCCCAAAAGCAGCCGCTCATCGAACGAGTTTGCTTGATCTTCCTATTTTGCTAATTCGTGTCAATGAGAACCGCGATCTTGATATTGGTAGCCGTGACGAGTGGTTGTGGTTCGAAATCGAGCGTTGATCCCTTCGCAAACTGCGCGACCCCGATCCCCGGCTTTCATAGTTTCCGTTCGCGATATTTCGCCGAACATTGGTCCGCCCCGATAGACGGGCATTATGCCAACATCGTGAAGGTCGATAAGTCCGGGAGGATTACTTGGAACGGCGTCGATCTTTCCTCAATGCATGACGATGGTGAGGCGGCGCTTGAAACCTATTTGACGGGCCTTAACTCAATACCCGTTCCCAAGCCTGTCACGGCCTTAGATTTCGATGCTGGCGCACCTTGCGCAAAGATCACCGCCGTTCGGAAATTGTTGATCACGCATCTGCATTGCTCCGACACAGGCAAGTGTTTTCAAGGCACCCTCGAATAACGCGACCAGCATGCCGGGATGAGCACTCATCTGACTGAAAGCGGACTGTCCCCTTTCCCCCACCATCGGCTCTCCCGGCCCACGAATCGCGTCCAGCTTCCTGTAACCCGCTGGTCCGGTTCGGGATTAGAAAACTGCCCAGCGGCAAGCGACCAGAAATTGCCGTTCCGCTTTACCTTGTGCTTGTCCGAAACCGGCCACTGGGCCAGATGTGAATAAAGTTGCGTCTGGGGACCAATATCATATGCCATTTGAACCTTTTGGCTATCGTTTTGAGATCAACTCGCCGATGTCACCGAGTGAAGTAAAAATCGCCATTAAGTCGCGTAAGAAGGGGTGGTTCGACGCCAAGAATGGTGCGCGCGGTTGGATTGTCGGACCATTGATATGTCTCTGGTTTAGTGCGTTTGACCAATATGGCCCCATGTTGTTCGGGGTGATTTCCAGCGATGCCGCAGGGTCGCGAGTGCGCGGCAGAGCGGGTTCCGACCTTAACGGCGTGGTCATGTTTTCGCTCCTTATCCCGTTTATGATTTTCATAGTATACAAACTAATTTCGCAAGGGACCGCGTCATTTCGTCAGTTACTGGTGATTGCAGTGGTTTTCCTTCTTGGAGGGCCACTTATTTATTGGTTGGCGCACAAAGGTCGACGAGAGGCTGAACCTCTCATCCGGTTTCTTCGCGACACTCTAACTGTCTCTGGAAAAACGCTTCGACGGAAATCAGACGCAGCCGTCATTTCCAGAGAGTTGGTCATGTCTATCGGAGGGGAGAGGTTTTCAGGCGTGGTCACGCCCAATGCGATCCATGATGCGTTAATCGCGGTTGGAACCGGCAGTTTTGTGATCTTGGAGGCGGGGCCAGAAACCTACATACAGACTGCTTCTCGCGACGGTGCCTATATTGTGGAGAAGCGAGATGGGGGGAGTTTTGAGCACTTCCGAGCGTTACGTTCCAACGATAATTTGCGACTTGCCGAACGCAATAATGATCTGTTTGATTTCGAGGAAGTCCGAGAAGTGTTCATGGCTTACGCTTCAGAAGCTTCCGCGCCACCCTTTGTAACTTGGGAGAAAATGCACCTAAGCGAGTAAATCTGATGGCTGATATCGCTCAATTGCTCTCCAAACCCGCCAGTCCGCAAACCACCCAGCATTGTCGCTCCTGCCCTCGAATCGTGTCATTCTACCGAGAGGCCGATGGTCCGCTCGCGAGCGGGGCAGCCGACAGGCAGGTTTTCGATGGAAGCGGACTGGTTGGTTACGGGCCGAGACGATCTGAATTTCGTCACACTATGCCCGGCCTTGGGTGGATTGCGGAATGGCCGTTCGTTGGTGAATATCAATAGAAGCGGACGTCGAAAGTGCATAAGGCGGGAAGGAGTTAGGCATAATGACGAACGCACAATGGACAGGTATAGTGCTTTTCGTCTCCTGTGGCCTTCTCGTTTTGGTTTTCGCAGCCAACTACAATTTGCCCGGAAATGCGGTGATACCCGGACGCGTGACCAAGCCAGTCGCATATTGGGGCAACATTGCGTTCTTCGGTGGTTTCGCGTTGTTCGGTTTATATGGCGCAACTATCGGATTTTAGAATGTCGGCTTCGGGGCCGCTACAGAGGCCGTGTTGGCGTCAGTGATTGGCCGACTGTTGTCCGTCACATACCTGCGACCCATATAGCGAATGCCGCATACCCAGTCATGAGCGTCAGTGCGACTAACCGTCCGGTATGCATCCAGAACAATAATGGCCCCTTACGCCGCCTTGGAGAAAGGCCGTATGAAGGCATAATACCCGTCGCCAAGCCCCGGACGAGAAGAACAGCAAACAGAACGGCAAAAGCCAAAGGGAAAATTGATGCGCTCATGACGACCGATTATGGCTGCTCGCTGCGCGGCTCACAATGTCTGCATATGGTCGTTAGACGACTATCACGCCCATATCGCTACTGCGCTGATGGAAAGTAGGATCGCGACGGCGATGCCCGCCCATACGCGCCAAGGCAGTAGCGATCCAATAAAACCGGCTATGAAATCCATCATCTTTTCATGATGCAGTGATCATTCAACGTCCGCAATCAGGAAACGCAACGAGGCGATTTTCTGGCCGACATTGGTCGACTCCGGCGCGGCTGCTTCCTCCGTACGGCAAGGGCAGCTTCCCCAGTCGCCTGCCACAGACCGGTCATTTCGGAATCAGCCAATCTCGGCCGAACAATAGTATCTGGACAGATCCAAGAGCGTCCGTCATCATGCTATTAAGCTGGTGATTTTATGACCAGCAGAGATGTCCGTGGGAACGGGCGTGGGAAAGCTGCAGTTAACGTGGACGAAAGGCTTGGATTTATACCGT
Organism: Sphingobium indicum B90A; assembly: GCF_000264945.2. NCBI lineage: Bacteria > Pseudomonadati > Pseudomonadota > Alphaproteobacteria > Sphingomonadales > Sphingobiaceae > Sphingobium > Sphingobium indicum. Next base: position 2,141,202 of record NZ_CP013070.1, on the reverse strand, counting down.
TTTATTTGCGAGTATTAATCCCTCCCTCTCCGCCACCTAGCTTTTCTTCCCCATCCGTGGCCCGATGATCGCAATCTGCTCTCCGACATCTGGCTTGCCAAGCCGGAGACGGCGCGGCGGGTCCGTCAGCGGATCGGCACCATACTCGATTGGGCCTATGCTTCGGGCTACCGCGAGAGCGAGGCGCCGATGCGGGCGATCACCAACGTGCAGCATAGCAGCGGCTTCTGCGGCCGACCCCTTTTGCGGCCGTTCAGCTGACGATTTTGGATCCGCAGGTGCAGATAGTCCGCTAGCCGGCTCAGCTTGATCTCGGCGCTCAGGCGCTCGATGGACCTTACTGAAAGGATCGAGATGCCATGAACCTACACTTGCTGGATCATCGCCGTCGTCTGGCTGGCCTCTAGGAAGCTCGGGATAGCTAGCTTGCGCAACTTGGCCATGGATAGCTTAGCCGTACCGGGCAGCCTCAGCACTCTTCCACTCCGGCCGGGAGAATGGCGCCTCTAAGCTGTCTGAGCCAGGGGCGGTGCCGCGGCGGCAAGTCTACCGTAGCGCCTTCCGACGCCCTTTCCTGCATCCTTGGCGGCGTAAAGAGCTTCGTCTGCCCTAAGCCGCAGTTCCACGGTATTTGCGGCGTCTTCGGGCAGACACGCGAAGCCGATACTGGCGCCTACCCGGGCTGGCACGCTCTGGCCGGTTTCGTATGCGTGGCGAGAAATGGCAGCAATCAGTCGGTCGGCAAGTGGGGCGACTTGGTCTGGCACCATTCCCCGCACAACAACCATGAATTCGTCGCCTCCCATGCGCGCGAGCAAATCATCGTCCCCGAGTGCGTCGCGCAGTCGACGTGCCACCTGGGTGAGCAGGAGATCGCCAGCACCATGTCCGAACCGGTCGTTCACCTCCTTGAAGCCATCGAGATCGATGCTGATAAGCGCCATCTGCCGCTCCGCATCAGGAACTATCCGACTGAGAGCTTGATCCATCCCTTGTCGGTTGAGGACGCCGGTAAGCCAGTCGTGCTCGGCCAGATGGCGGGCGTGGGCCTGCGCCGCCAGGGTCTGCAACATCGATCGATGAAAGGTCATGATGATCTGCATTGCACCCAGCAAAAATGGTGGTGTAATTGGGAGGATCACGAGGAGCCATGGCTGGCCGGATGTGACTGCGCCGGTCACAAACGGGATATCACAAAGTAGAACGAGCAAGAACGCAAAGCGCGGAGCGGCATAGTTGCGGGCGCAGATCGGTCCGATCATTGCCATAACGAGCGTCGCTGAAAGGACGCTAAGGACAAGATCCCCCGAGGAAATGATCGTGAATGCAAGCAGGCCCTGCAAGGTGCACCATAGGACGGACAAAAGAACGGACCTGTCAATTGTCGGCAGGTGAGTCGAGCTACGCTGGGCCCGACCTTGCCATTCGATCACTCTACAGGCAGCAACCGCCACCTCGCCTGCGATGAACAACCAGTAGATCGGCTGTCCGCTGCGATGCCATGCAACCAGTTCGATGGTCAGCGCGCAAAAGGATCCCATCAGCGCGGCCAGCGGCGTGGTGAGAAGTTGCGCTAACAAAAACTCGCGGCCGGCATCGTCGACGTCATTCGTCGGCTTAAAGAGCCACTGCGCCGCCCGAAGTCGGCAGCTAAGCCTTGCTCGACCCGATATGTCTACGGCAGGTTGACCCATAGCCCAAATGTGACCGGAACGCCTTCAAAAAAGGTTAATCATTCGCCGCGTTGAGACATCTTCGTGGATCAGAGGCGATATTCAGCGCCTCTGGTCACGACATGCATGGATAGTATGCAAACGGCGTCCACCTGGCCTGGCGCCATGGGTCCGCCGCTTCAAGCTGCCTGATTGCAGACGACCCATTCTTGCCCCTCAACCGCGCCATCTCCTTACCCTCCCGATCGCTGCGGCGCTCTTGCCGAGCCTTTCACGGCCAGAGCTTGATTCCGCAGCCTGCGAGCAGAGGCGTGGCTGCCCGCAAGCCGCCTTGTCTCCAGCCGATAACGATGGTCTTGTCGCCTCTCCTTGACCCATGGATGATATCACGGCCGGAACAGTCCGTAGATATCCGGATGGACGGCAATCGGGGGCATATCGATCTTCCGCCGGTTGACAGGCCGGCGCGTGACGCTGCCTGCCGGTCGTTTTGCCGGGGAGACAAGGCGTGGTGAGGGTAGGGAAGCAGCTTGATCATGCCGGTCTCTCCGCTTCGCAGGCGCGGGAGCGGCTGGCCGAGGATGGTCCCAACGAGCTGCCCCGCCCGAACCGGAGGACGCCGCTGCGGATCGCGGCGGAAGTGCTGCGCGAACCCATGTTCGCCATGCTGCTGGCAGCCGGGATCATCTATCTGCTGCTTGGTGACAGGACGGAAGCGTCGGTCCTGCTCGGCTTTGCGGGTCTGTCCATCCTTATCACCATCGTCCAGGAAGCGCGGACGGAGCGCACGCTGGAGGCGCTTCGCGACCTGTCGGCACCGCGCGCGCTGGTCATCCGCGATAACGAAACCGTGCGCGTCCCCGGCCCTGAGGTCGTGCATGGCGATATGCTGGTGCTGGAAGCGGGTGATCGCGTCGCGGCCGATGCGCTGGTGATCGAGGCGCAGGAGATGGAGGCGGACGAATCGCTGCTGACCGGGGAGGCGGTTCCGGTTCGCAAGCGTACCGCCCGAACCGGCGAACCGGATCGGGCCGAACCGGGCGGCGACGATACGCCTTATCTTTTTTCGGGCGCCGTCATCACGCATGGGCGCGGCATTGCGCGGGTGAGCGCCACTGGCCTGCGCAGCCGCATCGGTCAGGTCGGACGGTTTCTGGAGACGTTGGAAACGGAAGTCCCGCATCTTCAGAAGGAAACCGCGCGGATTGTCGGCCTTTGCGCCATCGGCGGCGTGACTGTCGCGCTGCTGGTGGTCCTTCTCTATGGCGGGTTGCGCGGCGACTGGATGGCTGCGCTGCTTGCCGGGGTCGCAACAGCCATGTCCTTGCTGCCCGAAGAATTCCCCGTGGTCCTCACCATCTTCCTCGCCATGGGCGCGTGGCGCATCGCGCAGGTGGGCGTGCTCACGCGCCGCGCGTCCGCCGTCGAGGCTCTGGGCGCCGCGACGGCGCTATGCACTGACAAGACCGGGACGCTGACGCAGAACCGCATGACAGTCACGGAACTGTGGCTCCCGTCAGGGGAAACGGTGCCGCTGGGCGACGGATTGGTCTTGCCCGAATTCCATGCCCTGATCGAAACTGCGGCGCTGGCCAGCGCCCCGGTGCCGGTCGATCCCATGGAGGTTGCCTTCCACGGTGCCGCGAGGGATGCCCGCGTTCCGGCGCGGGAAGGATGGCAACTGGTCCACACCAATGGGCTTCGGCCCGACCTGCTGGCTATGTCCAATCTGTGGCGGACAGGCGCGGAAGGAACGCTGGCCGTAGCCGCCAAGGGCGCGCCGGAAGCCATAGCCCGACTTTGCCGGCTGGATGCCGCAGCGCATCAGGCGCTTGATCAGGCCGTCCGCGCCATGGCGGCCCGGGGCATTCGCGTGCTGGGGGTGGCCAGCGCGACGATCGCGCCGGAGGATCGGGACAAGGGGCATGAAGCGCATGACTTTTCGCTGCTCGGGCTGGTCGGCCTGTCCGATCCGCTGCGGGCGGGGGTTCCCGAAGCGATAGCGCAATGCGCCGCCGCTGGTGTCCGGGTGGTGATGATCACCGGCGACTATCCCGCCACGGCCCAGGCGATCGCGGCGCAGGCGGGAATCGCTTCGGACGGAGCCATGACCGGCGATCAGATCAGCGCGCTATCGGATACCGAACTGGCCGAGCAGGCGAAGGAAATGACCATTTTCGCCCGCATCATGCCCGAACAGAAGCTGCGCATCGTCTCCGCGCTCAAGGCGGCGGGAGAGGTCGTCGCGATGACCGGCGACGGGGTGAACGATGCGCCTGCGCTCAAGGCGGCGCATATCGGCATCGCCATGGGCAAGCGCGGCACGGATGTGGCGCGCGAGGCAGCAGCCATCGTCCTGGTGGAGGATGATTTCGGCGCCATCGTCGTCGCCATCCGCCTTGGCCGCCGCATCTACGACAATATCCGCAAGGCCATCGGCTTCATCTTCGCCGTGCATGTCCCGATTGCGGGGCTTGCCCTTTCCCCGCTGCTGCTGGGCCTGCCGCTGGTGCTGGGTCCGATCCAGATCGCCCTGCTCGAAATGATCATCGATCCTGTCTGCGCGCTCGTCTTCGAAGCCGAGCGCGCAGAACAACACATCATGCGACGACCTCCGCGCAATCCCGCCAAACGCCTCTTTTCCATGGACCTCATCGTCCCAAGCGTTCTTTACGGCGGCATCGCCTTCGCGCTGCTGCTGGGGCTTCACATCGCCATGACATATTGGGGCTTTGCACCCGATCGAGTGAGGACCGTCCTGTTCTTCGGGTTGGTTGCTTCCATCATGGCGCTGGTGCTGGTGAACCGATCCTTCAGCACGTCGCTGACCCGTGCGCTCTGGCGTAACAATGCGTCGCTGCGCTACATGGCGGCTGCCGTGCTGGCAGCGTGCGGATTGATCCTAACCCTGGAGCCGCTGCGCCGCCTGCTCCACTTCTCCCAGCCAGATCCAGCAGATTTGCTGTTCCTGATCTTGCTGCCTGTCCTGCTGCTCTTGCTGTGCGAAGGCATGAAAGGCTGGCAGAAAAATATCAGCCCCTGATCCTTCGCTCTCCCTCATTCTGCGGGCGCGAAACATCTCGCCATGGCTTCGTCATCCGACGACGGCTTGCCGCATGGGTCGAGGTCATGGAGGAATGCGATGATGTCCGTCACTTCCTGGGCTGACAGGACAAAACGGGGCATATTCCGGTGACCGACCTCCAGCCCCTTGAGCAATGCCGGCCGCAAAGCATCGACAGGATATTGTCGATAAAGATTCCGGAAGGGCGGCGCGAGCGGGTCGGGGCTGTTGCCGGCCTCGCCAATGGCATGGCAACTCGCGCAACGCCGCTCGGCCAGTTCACGCCCTCGGGATACATCTCCAGCATTCCCGGCCGCGGCCATGGTTGCGGCACTCATCAGCGCGAGGCTGATTGCGATGGCGACCTTCCACATGGCTCTTTACCCCGATGACAGGAGGTCTGAATAAATCCGAAGCCCGCCGCTGTCCAATCCCGTCAAGCCTCGAGCGCCACGGGCTTGCCGATCCTGCGCGGGGCGGAGATGCTTCCGCCCTCGAAACTGCGGCCGTGGGCGTTCACAGCGGCTGCCGGTTGAGCCGGAGCGCATTGGCGACCACGCTGACGGAGGACAGCGCCATCGCCGCGGCAGCGATCATCGGGGACAGCAGGATGCCGAAGATCGGGTAGAGCAGGCCGGCCGCGACCGGTATCCCCGCCGCATTGTAGATGAAGGCGAACACCAGATTCTGGCGGATGTTGGACATGGTCGCCTGCGACAGGCGCCGCGCCCGGACGATGCCATTGAGGTCGCCCTTGAGCAGGGTGACGGCCGCGCTTTCTATCGCCACATCGGTGCCTGAACCCATGGCGATGCCCACATCGGCGGCGGCCAGCGCCGGCGCATCGTTGACGCCGTCCCCGGCCATCGCCACGATCCGGCCTTCCTTCTTGAACTTCGCGACGACCGCACTCTTCTGGTCGGGCAGGACTTCGGCCTCGACCTCTTCGATCCCCAGTTTCGCCGCGACCGCCTCGGCCGTCGTCCGGTTGTCGCCCGTCAGCATCACGACCCGGATGCCTTCCTGCCGCAGGGCCGCAAGCGCCTGCGGCGTCGTTTCCTTGACCGGATCGGCGATTGCGAAGGCGCCCGCGACTTTGCCGTCGACGCCGATGAAGATAGCCGTAGCGCCCGTGCGGCGAAGGTCATCCGCCTGCTCGCTCAGTTCGGAGGGGTCGACGCCCTGATCCTTGAGAAACACCGCATTCCCCAACACGATCCGCTTGCCCTCGACAGTACCAAGCGCGCCTCGTCCGGTGGGCGAGTCGAAGTCGGCGACCTCAGGCAGATCGAGCCCCCGCGCCCCGGCGGCCTCGACGATGGCGAGGGCCAGCGGATGTTCCGATGCGCGCTCCACCGCCGCCGCCAGCCGCAGGACTTCCCCATCATCGAAGCCGGTTACGGGCACGATCCCGGTCACGGCGGGACGCCCTTCGGTGAGGGTGCCGGTCTTGTCGACGACCAGCGTGTCGACCTTCTCCATATGCTCCAGCGCTTCGGCATTCTTGATCAGCACGCCGAGCCCCGCGCCGCGCCCGACGCCGACCATGATCGACATCGGCGTGGCGAGACCCAGCGCGCAGGGGCAGGCGATGATCAGCACCGCGACGGCTGCGACCAGGCCATAGGCGAAGCGCGGCTCCGGCCCCCAGATGCCCCAGCCGATGAAGGCGAGCATGGCGATGCCGATCACGACCGGCACGAACCAGCCGGAGACCTGGTCGGCCATGCGCTGGATCGGCGCGCGCGACCGCTGGGCCTCGGCCACCATCTGGACGATGCGCGCCAGCATCGTATCGCGCCCGACCTTCTCGGCGACGATGACGAGAGCGCCGGTCTGGTTGAGCGTGCCGCCGATCACCTTGTCGCCCGCCGCCTTGGTGACCGGCATGGATTCTCCCGTCACCATCGACTCGTCGAGCGAGGAACGGCCGTCGGCGACGACGGCATCGACCGGCACCTTCTCGCCGGGGCGGACGCGCAATCGGTCTCCAACCGACACCAGATCCAGGCCGATCTCTTCTTCGGTGCCGTCCGGCCCGATCCGGCGCGCGGTCTTGGGCGCAAGGTTGAGCAGCGCCTTGATCGCGCCCGAAGTGCGCTCGCGCGCGCGAAGCTCCAGCACCTGCCCCAGCAGGACCAGCACCGTGATCACCGCCGCCGCCTCGAAATAGATGGCGACGCTGCCGTCCGCTCCCCGGAAGGCGGGCGGGAAGACGCCTGGCGCAAGCGCCGCGACCATGCTGTAGGCCCAGGCGACTCCGGTGCCCATCGCGATCAGCGTGAACATGTTGAGGTTGCGGCTCTTGAGCGATGTCCAGCCGCGCTCGAAGAAGGGCCAGCCCGCCCACAGCACCACGGGCGTCGCCAGCACCAGTTGAATCCAGGTCGAGACCTTCATCGGCACCAGATGGTGGAGAGCAGGGAAGACATGCCCGCCCATCTCCAGCAGGAGCACCGGCAGGGCCAGCGCAAGTCCGATCCAGAAACGGCGGGCCATGTCGCGCAGTTCGGGACTCGGCCCGCTTTCGGCGGTGACCGTGGCGGGCTCCAGCGCCATGCCGCAGATCGGACAGGCGCCCGGATGATCCTGACGGACCTCCGGATGCATCGGACAGGTCCAGATCGTCCCCGGCGGAACATCGGCCTGCGGGGCAGGGGGACCGAGATAGCGTTCGGGGTCGGACACGAACTTGGACCGGCAGCCTGCGCTGCAGAAATGATAGGTCATCCCGGCATGATCCGCATGATGCGGCGTCTTCGCGGGATCGACCGACATCCCGCAGACCGGATCCCTGGCCTGAGACCCGCCGGAAACATCCGCCTGATCATGATGATGGTGATGTTCATGCGTCATCGAGCAGCTCCTGCGGGGGCATGGATTTCCATCGTTTTATTTGCGGTTATGAATCCCTCCCGCCGCCAGTTCAGCCCCTGAATGGACAGGGCGTCGCCCTCCATAGCGTCGCTGTTGCCGCCGAAGTCGGCCTCCAATTTTCCTTAACCATATCTGCGTATGATTCGCCGAAAAGGTCGAGGGCGAAATGAGCGTAGAAGCAAAATTTTCAACCGATGATGCACAGGAACTGCAGCTACCACAAAGCCCGAAGCGACAATGGTTCCGTCTGCCGCGCAGGATGCTGGTCGGCGGCGTTCTGTTGGTGATGGCCTTCGCCGTGCTGGTGCGCAGCTTTGTCTTCACAGCCGGTTACAATACCACATTGGTGGCGGATATAGGTGTCGTCAGGGCTCCGATCTCCGGCGAAGTCGACCGGCTTGGCGCGAATGTCGGGGACCGCGTGACGCGGAACCAGCTGCTGGGCAGCTTTGCCGCTCCGGTCGGCCTGTCGGCGGCTGTCCGCGCCGGATCGGAAGATGTGGATCAGATCCGCACGAAACTGGTCAGCATCGACGGCCGAATGGCCGCTCTTGCGGCGGACGCCGCCCGCATCCGCAGTGAATCGGGCATCTATCGATCTGAAAAGCTGGTGCAGATGGATGCCGTCGCGGACGAAAGCTCCGCCCAACTGTCCGCCGCGCAGGCGCGGCTGGCCTTTGCGCAGAAGCAGTTGGAACGCGCCCGGTCTCTTGCCGAGCGGGGCTTTATCAGCGCGGCCGGACTTCAAAGGGCAGAACAGGATCAGCGCGCCGCCCTGGCAGAGCAGAATGCGGCGTTGGCGCGCCGACGCACAAACCTGATCGAGGCGCGCGCCGCGGGTCGAGGCCTGTTCCTCAACAACGGCTACAGCAACGTCCAATATTCGACCCAGCGCCTGAGCGATCTCAACCTTGCCATGAGCGAACTGCGGGGCGAGAGGGAGAATCTCGCCGCAGCGCTCGCCAACGCGCAAAAGCTGAGCGACGGCGGCAAGGCCGGCGCCATGCGGCGGTTGCAGCTTCCGTTGCAGGCGAGCGTCAACGGACGGGTGTGGGCGAAGGTCGCTGCCCCCGGGGAATCGCTGCGTGAAGGCGATCCGATCTACATGCTCGCGGACTGTTCGTCCTTCTTCGCCTATTTCACCGTTGGCCGCAGCGCCTACAGCAAGCTCAACATCGGCGCGCCCGTGACGTTCGTCGCATTTTCGAACGGCGATCGCTGGCCAGGCACCATCGTCAACATGGGGGTGGGCGATCCTTCCCAGCTCCGCGTCACCAGCCACATTCCCAATCCTGCCGCGGGCGAATATCTGATCGGCGCGCGGATCATGCTGGATGCGCAAGGCCGGAAGCAGTGCCCGGTCGGCACGGCGGGCCGGGTGGTGCTGTAACGCGGCCATGAACATCGTCGAGATCCCCTCCTATTTCTGGGGCCTCGCCACCCTGGGCCTTTGCCTGCTGGTGTTTCCGCAACTCGACCCAGCCAACCGCCTGCATCGGCTGATCGTCAGCGCCGCCGCGATCGGATCGATCCTGATCTACATGATATGGCGCCTGCTCGCCACGCTCGATCTGGATAGGCCGGTTTCCGCGCTGCTTTCCGCCGGCTTCTTCATGCTGGAGGTCTGCTCCACGCTGGGCGGGGTGCTGGTCCTGGTCGTGCTGACGCGAAGGCGCGACCGCCTGAAGGACGTCAGCAGCAACATACGCTGGCTGCACGCCAACAGGCCCAGCGCGGCGATCTTCATCTGCACCTATAATGAAGATATAGGCATTCTCGACCGCACGATCACCGGCGCGCTCAACCAGAATTATCCGGCGAAGGTCTACCTGCTGGACGATGGCCGCCGGCCGGAGGTGGAGGCGCTGTGCCGCCGCCGCCAGGTGGAATGGCTGACGCGCCCGGACAATGTTCATGCCAAGGCCGGCAATATGAATGCGGGCATGACGACCCTGGCGGCGCGCGGCGAGATGCCGGATTTCGTCGCCATATTGGATGCGGATTTCGTCGCGCTGCCCAATTTCATGTCCCATTGCCTGGCGCTGTTCCAGGATCCCGCCGTGGGGGTGGTGCAGACGCCGCAGCACTTCTTCAACCCCGATCCATTGCAGCACAGGATCAAGGGGCATCTGGACCTGCCCGACGAGCAGCGATTCTTCTTCGACACTTTGCTGCCCGCCAAGGACGGATGGGGCACGGCTTTTTCCTGTGGGACATCGTCGGTCGTCCGCACCGGCGCGCTTGCCCGGATTGGCGGCTTCCCTACCGACAGCATTACCGAAGACATGCTGCTGTCGATCCGCATGAAGGAGCATGGCTTCGTGACCGCCTATCTGAACGAAAAGCTCAGCCTTGGCCTCGCGCCGGAGGGAATCGGCGAATATTGCACCCAGCGCATCCGCTGGTGCATCGGCGCGATGCAGATCATGCGCAGCGCCGACGGCCTGTTTTCGCGCAAGGGGCTGAACTGGATCGACAGGATGAGCCTGATGGAAACCCTGCTCTACTGGATGGGCAGCTTTCCCTTTCGCCTCGCCTGTCTGCTGGTGCCGATCCTCTATTGGTTGACGGGCCTTACCGTCATGGATGCGCCGATCGGCGAGCTTGCGACTTTCCTGCTGCCCAGGATCCTGGTGGAAGCCTTCGCCATCAGCTGGTATTCCAACGGCCGCATCCTGCCGCTGTTGACGGACACGTCCCAGTTGCTGGTCGCGCCAGAGATTGTGGCGGCATCCTGCCACACCCTGCTGTTCCCTGGGGAACGTCCGTTCAAGGTGACCAACAAGGGCGGCGACCGTTCCCGGACGGTGATCCACTGGAAATTGCTTTCGCGCTTTGCGGTCGTCCTGCTGCTGACGGCGGGCGGGATGCTGTTCAGCTATGGCTCGCCGCTGGCGCCCACCTTCTTCTCCGAACAGAAAGACGTCGTGGCGTTCTGGAGCATATACAACGTCCTTGTCTGCATCATCGCGATCATCGTCTGCATCGAAAAACCCCGAAGGGCGGAAGAACGCGCCCCCATCAGCGGAACGGCGCTTTTCAACGCAGGGGACAGCGCCACTCCGGTCCGGCTGCTCGACATTTCCTCCAGCGGCGTGGCCTTTGCCAATGAAGGCGGTTGGCGCATAGGCGACAGGGGCACGATTTCCATCAGGGAATTGGGGGAGGTTCCGGCGATCATCGCGCGGATCACGGATCGCGTCGTCGGGGCAAAGATCCTCCTTTCGCCCCAGCAGCAGGTTGCGCTTACACATTTCCAGTTTGCCGGCGATCGCATGCGCACGCCCGACGTGTCCACGCTGGGCAGCGTCCTGGCGCTGATCAGGGGGCTGGCGCTGAACTGATCGGATGCGGCGACTGATCGGATGCGGCGACAATCGGCGCCAGCATGGCCACCGATATTATTGCCCCATCTCCCGTCGCGCCATGCGTCATGCCGGCGCCGGTCCGGAACTGTCCCGCTGCACCAGCCTGAAGCTGAAGTGCGGCGTGTCGGCCGCGCCCCCCGCCAGCGCGTCGATCACGGCGCTGCCCATCGCCTCCAGCGGCTGGCTGACGGTGGTGAGGGGCGGCCAGGCCGTAAGGCCGGCGGGCGTGTCGTCGAAGCCGACCACCGACAGATCCTCCGGCACGCGCAGCTTCAGCCGGTGCGCCACCGTCAGCGCGCCGAGCGCCATGTCGTCATTGGTCGCGAAGATCGCGGTGGGGCGCTGGCCCTGGGTCAGCAAATGCTCGCCGGCCTTTATGCCCGACTCGAAATCGAAGGCCCCTTCGACGAACAGCCCCTCCTCCAGGAGCAGGCTCGCCGCGATCATGCCGTCGCGAAAGCCCTCGACGCGCTGCATCGCCGCCTTGTGGCTGGCGGGCGGGGTGATCACGCCGATGCGGCGATGGCCAAGACCGATCAGATGATCCGCGACCATCCGCCCCGCCGCCCGTTCCGGCGTCGGGATGTTGAAGCTCTCCGCCATCACCGATCCGGCGATGCGGGCGCAGGGCAGCTTCAGTTCGGACAGGCGCTGGAGCAATTGCGCGTCGTCGGACAGCGGCGGCACCAGGAAGACCCCGTCGGGCCGCAGCGCCGCGACCAGGCGGTCGAGAATGGCGAAGCGTTCCTCCCCCGCCAGCGGCATCGGCTCCACCACCAGGTGATAGCCCAGATCCCGGCATCGGTTCGCCGCGCCCGACTGGATGCCGCCATTATAGGAAGGCGCGGGGTTGTTGTAGAGGAAGGCGATCATGAAGGACCGGCCCCCAGCCAGCCGCCGCGCCGACTGGTTGGGCCGGTATCCAAGCTGGCGGATCGCCGCCGTCACCCGTTCGCGCAGCTCCTCGCTGACATTGGGCGCCTTGTTGACCACGCGGGACACGGTCTTGATCGATACGCGGGCCAGGGCCGCGACGTCGTGGATGCTGGGCATCAGCGATGCCGGTCGGAAGGAGGAGCGGTCATAAGCCGGTCTTGCCATGGAAGGCGAAGCGAGGAAACAACGTTTACCCGGACAATCGACAGGCAAAGCCATCATGGTTGTGCCGGAACCGCAACCATGGCGCTCCGATCGGCAGATCGATGCCCATCGTCGTGAAAAATCTTCTTGATCGGCCATCGGCGCTGGGCTAGAGCGACAAGACAACGTTGTCATACTCTCCAAGCAGGACAACGGCTGTCATCCCGGGCGGCGGTCGGATGAACTGCACGCTTCAGGTCGTTGCCCGGGATGCGCTTTTTTCAGGATCGACGCAGCGTCAGCAGCACTTTCAGGCCGGGGGCGTTGTCCTCCAGCGCCACTCCGCCATGATGCAGCCGCGCCACCGCCTCCACCAGCGACAGGCCCAGCCCAGATCCCGGCCTGCCCCGCGCCGGGTCGAGCCGACCGAAGCGCCTCAGGGCGGCAGCACGGCTCTCCGCCGGGATGCCTGGGCCATTGTCGGCCACGGCGATCAGCAGGTCGCCATTCTCGATCGCCGCGCTCAATTCGATGCGGTCGCCGCCCTCCGCATAATAGAGCGCGTTTTCGACCAGATTGGCGAGCGACTGGCTCACCAGTTCGCGATGGAGCGGAAAGACCAGCGCGTCAGGCGCGGAAACGGCCAGCGCAAGGCCGCTATCCTCCACCAGCGGACCGTAGATTTCCTCCACGTCGCGCAGCAGTTCCGCGACCTGGGTATCGCGCCGTCGGTCGCCGCCGAAGCCTGCCTCGGTCCGGCTGATGAGCAGCGCGGTGGTCAGCATGGAACGCAGCGTCTGCGCTTCATGATGCACCTTTTCCAGCGCATCCAGCGCGGTGTCGTCCCGCGTCTGGGCGCTGGCCTGCTCGACCACGGAAATGAGGCGCGTCACCGGGGATTTGAGGTCGTGGGCAAGGCCGTCGGTCATCATGCGAAGCTGCGTCACCAGCGCATCGATCCGTTCCAGCATGGCGTTGATCGACTGGCCGAGCCGGTCGAAGGCGTCGCCGCTGCCGTCGGTCGGCACCCGCCGGTCGAGCGCGCCGACGGCGACGTCATTGGCGGTCGCCGCGATGTCCGACACCTGCCGCGCCAATATGCGGCCCAGCATGATCGCGATGCCCAGCGCCAGCACCAGGCTCATGACGAAGGCGACGGTCAGCGCCTCCTCATAGATGCGGGTGAGTTGCAGGCTGTTGGAAACCACCATGCCGGTCAGCAATTGCCCGCCGTCCCCCAGCTTCACGGGAATGACGCCCATCGGCTCCGGCGCGTCGCGGCCCGTGCGGTAGAGCGACATGATCTGCCAGCGCCCGTCGGCGGGCAGCCCGGCTGGCCAGGCGCCCAGATTGCCGCTGATCGGCCGTCCGGCCGCGTCGGTCAGCAGCAACACGGCGCGTTCCCCCTCTATGGCGCGGAATCGTCGGGCGATCTCGGCGCGCAGGGCGGCCGACCCGCCGCTGCGGTGAAGCGCGAGCAGGTCGTCGCGGGCATCCTCCACCGCCTGCCGGTCGGCGGCGACGACGGTGCGCTGGCTGGCCTGCTGCACGAACAACAGCACGCCGCCCGTCACCAGGAACTGGCAGAGGAAGGCGAGGCCGACGAAGCGCCCGATGGTCGAACGGGCAAAACCGAACCAGCGGCGGGAGGGAGGGGGCTTAGCGATTGCTAAAGGGCCTTTTTTGGGTGGTTTGCCTTCATCCCTTTCGTCACCCCGGGCTTGACCCGGGGTCCCGCTGCCTTTTCCAGGCGGGCACCTCGAAAGAAAGCGGGACCCCGGATCAAGTCCGGGGTGACGGTGGAGCCCTCCCGCACGCCGCTAACTCTCCGGCCCCAGCCGATAGCCCATGCCGCGCACGGTATGCAGCAGGGGCTTGTCGCCGCCATCGTCCAGCTTGCGACGCAGGCGGCTGACATGCACGTCGATGACGTTGGTGCCGGGATCGAAATGATAGTCCCAGACGCCTTCCAGCAACATGGTTCGCGTCACCACCTGGTCTGGATGGCGCAGGAAATATTCCAGCAGGCGGAACTCGCGCGGTTGCAGGTCGACGGAGCGCGATCCCCGCTTCACCCGGCGGGAAAGCAGGTCCATCTCCAGGTCCGCGTGCCGCAAATGGGTGACGACCCCGCCGCCGCCGCCCCGGCGCAGCAGCAACTGGACGCGGGCCATCAGCTCGGCGAAGGCGAAGGGCTTGGCCAGATAATCGTCCGCGCCGCTGGTCAGCCCCTCCACACGGTCCTCCGGCGTGCCCAGCGCGGAAAGGATGATGACCGGCGTTTCGATCTCCGCCGCGCGCAGGGCCTTCAGCATCGCCATGCCGTCCATCGCCGGCATCATTCGGTCCAGGATGATCGCGCCATAGCTGCCGTCGCTCGCCAGGAACAGGCCGTCGCGGCCATTGTCCGCCCGGTCGACGGTGAAGCCCGCCTCGCCCATGCCCTTGGCGACATAGGCGGCGGTCGCCGCATCGTCCTCCACCACCAAGATCTTGTGGCTCATCTCTTTCCTCCCGGCCGGTCCAGCATCACCACCCGCATCCGGTGCGCATGCTTCAGGCCCAGCGCTATCCTGGATCGGTCATGGCGTAGCAGATAGGCGCTGGCCTGATCCAGCGAGCGGATCGGCATGCCGTCCAGGCTGACCACGCCGTCGCCGACGCGGATGCCCAGCCGCGACGCCTGGCCGTCCGTCTCCATGCTGGTGACGACCAGCCCAGATCCGTCCGGCACGCCGTTGCTGAGGGTGATGCCGGGCAAGGCGCGGGCCTGCGCGGCGGCCGCCTCCATCCGGTCGTCGCCGGCATGGCGGACGTGCAGGAAGAAGGCGCCGCTCATGACCAGCGCGCAGAGCGCCAGCGCCGCCAGAAGGACGCCCGATGCCGCGTTGCTCAGCCTCTGCCTGTCCATGCGCCTGCTTTCATGGGCGGAAGGATGATCCATGGGAGCCGCCATGTCATGTTACGCTTTGTTCATGCCGCGGTTCATGCCGCGGCCGGGCCTTCATGGACGGCGACCCGCCCCGTCCGCTCCAGCTTGCCCCAGCCCACGACCCAGCCGCCGATGGCCGACGCGATGGCCCGCACCACCACCCAATACATGATCTGGCGATAGACGAAGCGCTGGGCCACCAGCAGATGCGGCGGATAGCGCGCATCCCGATTGTCGAGCGCATAGGCGACCCAGCCGCACAGCATGTCGATGCCGGTGAAGGCCAGCCAGTACAGCCCCATGGTCCAGACGTCGCCGCTGGTCTGCGCCCAGCCATGCTGCTTCACCCGGACGATGGTGCCCAGGATGGACGCGATCAGCGCCAGGTCGATCAGGGGAGATATGGCGGCGAACATTATCTGGAACAGCCACGCCTGCGGCAGTCCCACCAGCGCCAGCCCGGTGGGCCGCCGGTCGCGCAATATGCGGCGATGCTTCCACAGGCATTGCAGCGTGCCGAACGCCCAGCGATAGCGCTGCCGGGCGAGCGCCCGGAAGCTTTCCGGCGCCTCGGTCCAGGCGACGGCTTCGGGATCGAAGGTGACGCGCCAGCCTGCCTGCTGGATCGCGATGGTCAGATCCTGATCCTCCGCCAGCGTATTTTCAGGATAGCCGCCCACCGCGTCCAGCGCCGCCCGCCGCCACGCGCCGACCGCGCCGGGCACCACGGTCATGGCGTCGAACCCGGCCAGCGCCCGGCGCTCCAGATTCTGCGCGGTGATATATTCCACCGCCTGCCAGCGGGTGACGAGGTTGACGCGATTGCCCACCCGCGCATCGCCCGCGACCGCGCCCAGCGCCGGATCGGCGAACCAGCGGGCGAGCCGGGCGATCGTCTGCGGCTCGAACTGGGTGTCGGCGTCCAGCGCGATGACGATCTCTCCGGTCGCTTGCGCCAGCGCCCGGTTCAGCGCCGCCGCCTTGCCGCCGTTCGGGAGCGTCAGCAGCGTCACGCGGGGATCGTCGGCGAAGGCCTGCGCCACGATGGCGCTGGTGGCGTCCCTTGACCCGTCGTCCGCGACGATCAGTTGCAGCCCCGGATATTGGCTGGCCAGCACCCGGCGAACCGAGGATTCGATGACCCGCGCTTCATTATAGGCGGGGATGATGACGGAGACGGTCGGCTGATGGTCCGGCGGCGCGGGGCGGCCGCGCCGCGCCTGGAACCAGGCGAGGAAGGTCATCAGCACCGCCCGCGCCAGCCCTAGCGAGATGGCGACGTAGAAAATCCACCCCAGCAGCGCGGACAGCGTCGCCAGCGCCACGAAGGCGGCGACGTCGACCCGCACCGCCAGCAGGTCGCCGGCCCCGACCGGCGGCATGGCCGCCTTCGCCGGAATCCCGGCAAGCTGCGACACCGGCACGAAGCGATAGCCCTCCGCCCGCAACTGCGCAATGATGCGGGGCAGCGCGGCCACCGTCTGCGACCGCTCGCCCCCGCCGTCATGCAGAAGGACGATATTTGCGGAGCGGTCGGCGCTGGCCGCATGCACCTGGTCGATCACCTGCCGCACTATGGCGTCGGCGCCGGGGCGCTGCCAGTCATTGGGATCGACATGCAGGCCGACCACCGTATAGCCCAGCTTCTGCGCCGCCAGCGCGGGGCCTAACTCGTCCGCCGTGGTCGGTTCCGCATCGCCGAAATAGGGGGCGCGGAACAGCCGCATGCCGCGCCCGGTATAGGCCTGCACCAGCCGCTGCGTGGCGTTGAGCTGCAACCGGGTCGGCTCCTCCGACCAGGTGGCGAGGTTCGGATGGTCGTAGGTGTGGTTGCCGATCTCGTCCCCGTCCGCGACGATCCGTTGCAGCAGCCCCGGATGCTCCAGCGCGTTTTCGCCGATGACGAAGAAAGTGGCGGGCGTGCGCGTGCTCTCCAGCACCTTCAATATCTTCGGCGTCCATTCCGCATCCGGCCCGTCGTCGAAGGTCAGGGCCAGCATCCTGCGGTCCTGCCCGCCTGCGCGCTCCACCTGATAAGGCGTTGGCAGAGCGCCATAGCTTTCCTGTTCGATGGTCCCCTGCGGCCCGAAGGCGATGGCGCGATGGCCCTGCGCGGGCGTGGCGGTGATGCGCAGGATTTCGCCCGAACCCTCGACATCGGTGTTGAGCGTGCTCGCCATCGTGCCCAGCTTCGGCCGGCCGCCGGTGCGCCACGCGGTCAGGTCTGCCCAGAAGCCGGGGTCTTCGCTGCCCAGCCGCCACAGCGCGACGCTCCGGATGCCGAGCCGCTTCAGCACCAGCAACTCGTTCCAGCTCGCGGCGGCGTCCAGCATCCAGATCTGGTGGCGCTGCCCCGCCTCGTCATAGGCGAAGCCCGCATTGCCGCTCGCCGCGTCGTAGAGCGGGCGGGCGGCGCTGTCATGCGCGGCGAGCCAGGCCTCGTCCAGCGACAGGGCGTCGGCGGTCCCGCCATGCCAGTCATAGGCATAGCTGCCGAGCGCGACGACGATCCTGTCAGCGCCGATGGCGCGCAGCGCTGCCTCCGCCTGCCGGGCGAACCAGCCCTGCGCGGCGATGGGGCCGGGCTGGCCGCCCTGCCAATGCTGGTCGTAATCCATCAGGATCACCCGGTCCGCCACGGCGGCAAAGCGGGCCAGCGGCCAGCCTTGCTCCCCCGCGGGCACCGTCAGCGCGATCTTCGCGCCCTGCGGCAGGGCGACGCGCAACATGCGCAGGAAGCGCAGATAGCCGGGCATGGCGCTGTCGGGCAGCGATTCGAAGTCCATGACCAGCCCCGCCTCATGGCGGCGGGCGACATAGCCGCCCAGCTGACGGGCCAGCGCCCGCGACGCGACGGCATTGCGCAGCAGCCGCGCCGCGCCCGCGCCGTCCCAGCTTTCGCTGCCGATATTCTGCACCATGGGCAGCACCCTGGGCGGGCGGGGCATGGCGGCGATCATGCGGTCGAACGCCGCGTCGGCCGCGACATGGATCGGCTTGCCGGCGCCGGGCACGCTGATCAGCGCCGGCACCACCCAGTCCAACTGCCCGACATGGCGGCGCAGGGAGGCGATGCTGCTTTCATCGCCCGGCATGTAGAAGCCGACGTTCAGCGGCCGGGCCTGCGCGCGATGCCCGCCCCAACGCGGCAGCCATCTGGCGATGCCCCGGCGCAGCGAGGATATGCCCGACAGCCGGGCGGCATGCGGCTGGGGCAGCGGCAGGGCAAGGTCGCCCTCCGATGGGACGGCGACCAGGGTGGTGGCGAAGGCGAAGGCGGCCAGCAGGATCAGCAGCAACGCGCCCGCCAGCAGCCGCCGCGCCCAAAGCCCCCTGCGGCCGGTAGGATCGAAGAAGATCGGTCTGATCATGGTTCGCGCTGTCGCCCTGTTTCGCAGCGCAGCCTTTAGCCGCCGCGCCCTGCCGAGCCGATGAGCCGTTCATGAAATATCGGTCATATATTCGAACGCGGGGAATTGGGCGGGAGCGGACGTCAGTTCCTCCCTGCGCGCAGCGTGGGGAGGGTCGAAGAGAGGCACGTGACTCTCTTCGACGCCGCCGAAGGCAGTGGTGGAGGGGAAATGGCGGGACCTGCGTATTTCCCCTCCACCAGCCTTCGGCTGGTCCCCCTCCCCATCTCTCGATGGGGAGGAATAGGATAGGCTTTCCCCCAAACCAACCGCGGCAGTTCATACTCCACGCCGAAAATGCGCGGGCGGTCTTGCCCTTCATCGCCCGACATCCGATATCGCCGCCATCGTCCGCACGTTCCATGATTTTCAGGGAGTTTCCATGTCAGCCAGTCCCCGTGCCGTGACGCGCGCCGTCGAACCGCTTTTCCTCGATCGCTGGTCGCCGCGCGCCTTCGATTCCTCCGCGATCCCGCAGGAGGATCTGGACACGATCTTCGACGCGGCGCGCTGGGCGCCCTCCGCCTTCAACTATCAGCCCTGGCGCCTGCTCTACGCCACCCGCGACAGCGTCGACTGGGGCCGCTTCCTGGGGCTGCTGATGCCTTTCAACCAGGCATGGGTGCAGAATGCCTCGGCGCTGCTGTTCATCCTGTCCGACACGCTGATCGCCGCGCCGGGATCGGAAGATTTCAAGCCCTCGCACAGCCACAGCTTCGATGCCGGCGCGGCCTGGGCGCTGCTGGCGTTGCAGGCGACCCGGATGGGCTATCACAGCCATGCGATGACGGGCGTCGATTTCGACAAGGCGCGGGCGGAACTGGGCGTGCCGGATCGCTTCCGGATCGAGGCCGCCGTCGCCATCGGCCGCATCGCCGACAAGGCGATCCTTCCCGAAGCGCTCCAGGAGCGCGAGGCGCCGAGCGGCCGCAAGGACATTGCGGAATTCGTCACGGCGGGCAATTTCCCCGCATAAGGCGGGAGCGCGGTTCCAACCTCAGGCCTGGGTTCCTGCCTGCGCAGGAACACGGCCTTGCATCATTACTGGCGGGGCCTTCGGTTCGCCCTGAACTGAATGTCGATCCTAATGATCGACTGCCATCTTCAACCAACCCCAAAAATGGTGAGGCCCGGTCCCGCTTGCGCAGGCCGAGCCTCATTCCCTCTCCAAACTGGTAAGCGGATCAGCCGTCGTAATCGCCGCCGATATTCTGGTTGCGCGGCGGGGCGGCGGCGGTCAGGCGCAGGGCCTCCGCCGACTGGGCGATCGAACCGATTTCGTCCGGCGTGTCGTCGTCGTCGATCTGCACCTTCTGCAGCGATGCGACGAGCGAATCGTGCAGATCCACCGGCAGGACGGTCTCCTCCGCGATCTCGCGCAGGGCGACGACCGGGTTTTTGTCGCGGTCGCGATCCAGCGTCAGCTCGGCGCCGCCGGAAATCTCGCGGGCGCGCTGCGCGGCAAGCAGGACGAGGTCAAAACGGTTGGTAACCTTGTCGACGCAATCTTCGACGGTAACGCGGGCCAAACGGGCGCTCCTGAACCAAGAGAAATCGTGAAAGGCGCGCCTAACAGCGCAGGTCTTAAGAGTCAATGAAAAGCCCATAAACTGTGGCCAGCCGCCCCGAATGAGGGCATGAACGGAGCATGGCGAGCATCCAGCAGGCAGAGCCGGGGCCAGGCGAGGGGCCAGGTGAGGGGCAGATCGGCCTGTCGCTGCATGGCGACCGCCTGCGCGTGATAGAGACGGGACCGGCGCTGCGCCAGGCGCTGGTGGACCTGATCGACGGCGCGCAGGAAAGCCTCAAGCTCTATTATTACATCTTCGCCGCGGACGGCAGCGGGCAACTCGTCCTCGACCGGCTGATCGCGGCGCGGGGGCGCGGCGTTGCGGTCACGCTGATGATCGACGCCTTCGGATCGGGATCGACGCCGCTCGCCTTCTTCGATCCGCTGCTGGCGGCGGGCGGGCATTTCGGCCGCTTCGGCGCGCGCCGCTCGATGCGCTACCTGATCCGCAACCACCAGAAGCTGGCGATCGCCGACGACCGGCGGCTGCTGATGGGCGGCTTCAATGTCGAGGACGGCTATTTCGGCATTCCGGAGGAGGATTGCTGGCACGATCTGGGCCTGCTGGTCGAAGGGCCGCAGGTGCAGGCGATGACGAGCTGGTATGGCCAGCTCTGGCGCTGGGTCTCGACCCGCGGGCAGCGTTTCCGCACGCTGCGCCGCATGGTGCGCAACTGGCACAGCCCCCTCCATCCGAAGGCAGGCGATCCGATCCGCTGGGTGATCGGCGGCCCCACCCGGCGGCTCAGCCCCTGGGCGCAGCTTGTGAAACACGATCTGGAGCGGGCGCGGCGGCTCGACATGGTGGAGGCCTATTTCTCGCCGGGCCGCGGCATGTTGAAGCGCATCGCCCGGGCGGCGCGGCGGAAGGGATCGCGCCTCGTCCTGCCCTCCAGGTCCGACAATGGCGCCACCGTCGCGGCGGCGCGCCTGCTCTACGGCCCGCTGCTCAAGCGCGGCGTGGAAATCTGGGAATATCAGCCCTGCAAGCTGCACATGAAGCTGATCGTGGTGGACGATGCGGTCTATGTCGGATCGGCCAATTTCGACATGCGCAGCCTGTTCCTGAACCTGGAGATCATGCTGCGCGTCGAAGATCCCGGTTTTGCCCAGGCGATGCGCGCCCTGGTCGACCGGCGGGTCGCGCAAAGCCGCCAGGTCACGCTGGAAACGCACCGCGCTCAGCGCAGCCTGCCGACGCTGGTCAAGCAGTGGATCAGCTATTTCCTGGTCGGCGTGCTGGATTACACCGTGACCCGCCGGCTCAATTTCCGCGACCCGGATGCCGATTAGGGCGGGGACAGAGCCGTTGCGGTTCCCCCCGCCCCGGAAGCGCGCTAGGGTGGCGGCGTGACAAGGGAGACGGACCCGGCGGCCTACGACCTCGCCGTGATCGGCGGCGGCGTCAACGGCTGCGGCGTGGCGCGCGATGCGGCCGGGCGCGGTGCGCGGGTGTTGCTGCTGGAGCGCGGCGACCTGGCGCAGGGCACCTCCTCCGCCTCCACCAAGCTGATCCATGGCGGGCTGCGCTATCTGGAGCATCGGGAGTTCGGCCTGGTGCGCGAATCGCTGGCGGAACGCGAGCGGCTCTGGGCGATCGCGCCGCACATCATCCATCCGTTGCGCTTCGTGCTGCCCTGGGTGCCGGGGCTGCGGCCGCGCTGGATACTGCGCCTTGGCCTGTTCGCCTATGACCATATGGGCGGCCGCCGTGCCCTGCCGCCGACCCAGAGCGTCGACCTGCGCCGGCATCCGGCCGGGCGGCCGCTGAAAACAGGCTTCGGCACGGCCTTCGTCTATTCCGACGGCTGGGTGGACGATGCGCGCCTCGTCATCCTGAACGCCCGCGATGCCGCCGACCGGGGCGCGGAGGTGCGCACCCGGACGGACGTGCGGCGGCTGGAGCGGGAAGGCGGCGGCTGGACGATCCATGCGCAGGCAGGCGACGGAACGACGCCGCGCTTCCGCGCCCGCGCCGTGGTCAACGCCGCCGGGCCGCTGGCGCTGGACCTGCTCCATCGCGCCCATGGCGAGACGGACCGCCACATGCGGCTGGTGCGCGGATCGCATATCGTCGTGCCGCGCCTGTTCGACCACGGCTTCGCCTATTTCTTCCAACTGCCCGACGGCCGCATCTTCTTTGCCCTGCCCTATGAGCGCGACTTCACCCTGATCGGCACGACGGACCGCGACCATGGGGGATCGGTCGACAACGTCCGGCCCGATCCCGAAGAGATCGCCTATCTCTGCGACGGGGCGAACCGCTATTTCCGAAGGACCATCGCGCCGCAGCATGTGCTGTGGTCCTATGCCGGGGTCCGCCCGCTGGTCGACGACGGCTCCGGTCGACCGGAAGCGGCGACGCGGGGCTACCGGCTGGAGCTTGACGCGCCGGACGGAGAGGCGCCGCTGCTCAGCCTGTTCGGCGGCAAGATCACCACCTATCGCCGCCTCGCCGGGGAGGCGGTGGCGATGCTGAAGCCCTTTCTCCCCAGCCTGTCGGGCGGCGACTGGACCGCGAAGGCGGCGCTGCCGGGCGGCGACTTCCCGATGCAGGGGCGCGACCGGCTGATCGCGGACCTGGGCTGCGACTATCCTTTCCTGGACTATGCCTCGGTGGAGCGGATCGCCTGCGCCTATGGCACCCGCGCCTGGGATTGGCTGGACGGGGCGCGGGACATGGACGGGCTGGGCACGCATTTCGGCCACGGCCTGACGGAGGCGGAGCTGCGCTATCTGGTGGCGCGCGAATGGGCGATGACGGCCGACGACATATTATGGCGACGGACGAAGCTGGGGCTGCGTCTGGACGCGGGGCAGAAGGCGCATGTCCGCGAGTGGCTGGGGGAGACGGGATGAGCGAGCGGCCGATATTGGTGCTGGACGAGGGCACGACGTCCACCCGGGCGATGCTCTACGCCCCGGACGGGCGGCGGCTGGGCATGGCGCAGGCGGACCTCAGCCAATATTATCCCCAGCCCGGCTGGGTCGAGCATGATGCGACGGAGATCTGGGAAAAGACCCTGGCCTGCGCGCGCGACATGGTGGCGCTGGCGGGCGGGGCGGATCGGGTCGCCGCCATCGGCATCACCAACCAGCGCGAAACCGTGGTCGCCTGGGACCGACGGACAGGCGAGCCGCTGGCCCCCGCCATCGTCTGGCAGGACCGCCGCACCGCCGGTCATTGCGCCGCCCTGCGCGAGGCGGGGGAGGAGGAGGCGGTCCAGCGGCGGACGGGACTGGTGCTCGATCCCTATTTCTCCGCGACGAAGATGCGCTGGCTTCTGGACCATGCGCCCGCCGTGGCGGAGGCGGGAGCCAGGCTCGCCTTCGGCACCATCGAAAGCTGGCTGATGTGGAAGCTGACCGGCGGACAGCATGTCAGCGACGCCAGCAATGCCAGCCGAACCCAGTTGATGGCGCTGGACGGCACGGATTGGGACATCGGCCTGTGCGACCTGTTCGGCGTGCCGCCGCAGGCCCTGCCGGAGATCGTCGACAATATCGGCGCCTTTGGCGCGACGCAGGCCGAATGGTTCGGCCAGCCGATCGCGATCCGGGGACTGATGGGGGATCAGCAGGCGGCGACCATCGGCCAGGCCTGCCTGACGCCGGGCGACGCCAAGGCGACATTGGGCACCGGGGCCTTCGTCCTTGCCCATATGGGCGGGGCCGTGCCGGTATCGCGGCATCGGCTGCTCGGCACCCTGCTTTGCCGCCTGCCGGGCGAGACGAGCTATGCGCTGGAAGGATCGCTGTTCGTCGCGGGCAGCCTGGTCCAGTGGATGCGCGACGAACTGCGCCTGATCGCCACGGCGGAGGAAAGCGAAGCGCTGGCCCGTTCGGTGCCGGACAGCGGCGGCGTCGCCATGCTGCCCGCATTGGCGGGGTTGGGCGCGCCGCACTGGCGCGCCGACGCGAAGGGGACGATCCATGGGCTGACGCTGGGCACGAAGCGGGCGCATATCGTGCGCGCGGCGCTCGAATCGCTCTCCCACCAGCTTCACGACCTGGCCGGCGCGTTCGCGGCGGACGGCATGCCCTGGCGAACCCTGTGCATCGACGGCGGGATGAGCGCCAACGACTGGATCGCGCAGGATCTGGCCGACATTCTGGACCTCCCCGTGGATCGCCCCGCCGATGTGGAGACGACCGCCAGGGGCGCGGCGATGCTGGCGGCGGTGGGCGCGGGCCTGTTTCCCTCCCTAGCCGCGGCAGCCGCGGCGATGCGGGCGGAACGGCGATGCTTCATGCCGGCCTTGCCGGACGATGCCAGGAACGAAAGGCTGCGGCGTTGGCATGCGCTGCTGGCCTGTGCGTGATTTCTCGCGTGTATATTCGGAATCGTGAGTATATTTTAACGATAAGCGTCTAATGCGGGGCGGAACATGCAGACGTCTCTTCAACATCCTTCTTCCCGCCTTGCGCCGCTCGCTTTGGGTTGCGCCTATTTCCTCATGGCGGCGCTGGCGCTGGCCAGTTCGCGCTTCGAAGGGGGACTGGCCTTCATCTGGGGCGCCAATGCGCTGCTCATGGCCTATCTGCTGACGTCGCGAGCCGGCGCCTGGCCCTGCGCGCTGATCGTCTGCGGCGTGGCGAGCGCGCTGTCGACCGCCCTGTGGGGCATGGGGACGCTCGCCGCCGTGCCGATGGCGGTCATCAACCTGCTGGAAGCGGTGATCGTCGCGCTGATCTGCCGCCGCTTCGCGCCGGGCGGCAAATTCGCCGGATCGATGCAGCGGCTGTTCGTCTTCATCCTGGCGCTCTGCGGCCCGGCCAATCTGATCGCGGGCCTGGCCGCCGCCACGGTCGCGTCGGCGCTGACGACGGTGCCCTTCGCCTCGTCGCTGCTGCAATGGTATACCGGGCATGTGCTGGGCGGGCTGACCTGCACGCCGATCCTGATGATGCTGATGCGGGGCGAATTGCGGCGCTGGTTCGGCCAGACCCCGCCCCGGGGCAAGTGGGAGGCGCTGGGGCTGTTGCTGCTCTTTGCGCTGGCGACCGCCTTCGTCTTCTATGCGGCGCGCTATCCGTTGCTGTTCGCGCTGCTGCTGCCGATGGTCGCCATCGTGTTCCGCCTGGGCAATCTGGGCGCGGCGGCTTCGGTCATGATCCTGGCCATGATCGGCGGCATGGCGACCATGACCGGCCACGGCCCGCTGTACATGATCCCCGGCACGCTGGGCGAGCGGATGCAGTTCTTCCAGCTTTTCCTGGCCTTCAGCTTCCTGCTGTCCATGCCGATCGCGGCGGAACTGAACAGCCGCCGCCGCCTGTTCCAGATGTTGCAGGAAAGCGAGGCGCGCTACCGCGCCATTGCGGAAAATAGCGGCGACGTGGTGCTCAACATCAGCGTCGGCGGCGTGATCGAATATGCCTCCCCCGCCGCGGCGGAGCAGATCGGCTGCGCCCCGGAACTGCTGATCGGCCAGGATGCCGCCAATCTGGTCGACCCGGCGGACCGGGACCAGGTGATCGCGACGCTGGACCGCGCGCTGGACCAGCCGGGAGAGGTGCAGACGGTGGAATTCCGTCCCTTCATCTCCGCGCAGGGCAGCGAATGGTGCGAGATGGTGGCTCGGGCCGTCGTTGACGAACGCGGCCTGCCTACCGGCGTCGTCAGCACGATCCGCGACATGTCCCGGCACAAGGCGCGGCAACGCGCGCTTCAGCAGGTGGCGGCGCTGGATTCGCTGACCGGGGCGGACACCCGCCGGGCCTTCCTGGAAAAGCTGGAGGAGGAGATGCTGCGCGTCCGCCACGGTGCGCGGGCCTGCCTGTTGCTGATCGACATCGATCATTTCAAGGCGGTCAACGATTGCTATGGCCATGGCGCGGGCGACCGCGTGCTGGCGGGTTTCGTGGAGCGGCTGCGTCCGGGGCTGCGCGGCGGCGACAGCATCGGCCGTCTGGGCGGCGAGGAATTCGCCATATTGCTGAGCGGCACGGATGTCGTGCGGGCGAGCATGATCTGCGAAAGGCTGCGCGAAATGGTGACGGCCCATCCGGTTCAGATCGATTCGGGCGAGGTGATCCCGGTGACGTTCAGCGCGGGCTTGGTCGGGCTGGGCAGCCAGAGCGACGCTCAGGCGGTGCTGGAGGCGGCGGACAAGGCGCTCTACAACGCCAAGCACAGCGGACGGAACTGCCTGCGCCTGGCGGCGTAGGGAGCGTTTGGACCCTCTGGACGAAGCGCCCTCCCGGCGGTTGGGCGCGCGCAGCAGCGCGACGGGGATAATGGCGGGCCGAAAAGTTCCCCAGGTCTATCGCAAGAATCTCGCGATGATATGTTGTAACTTTCCCCCGCCTCGCTTATGTAGCACGCACCATGCCGATCAGCCTTCGCCAGCATCTGCTCAACGGCCGGATCGATCGCCTCGCGATCGCTCTGTCGGGCATGTGCGTGGCGCATTGCTTCGGCACGGCCGTGCTGCTGGGCGTGCTCGCCTCGGCCGGGGGGATTTTCGAAAGCCCGATCTTCCATGAGGCCGGACTTGCGCTGGCGATCCTGCTCGGCGCGGTGGCGCTCGGCCACGGCGCGGTGGCGCATGGCTTCATGATGCCCGCCGCCATCGGATCGCTGGGCCTGGGCATCATGGCGGGCGCGCTCACCATGGACCATGGCTGGCAGGAAAGCGCCTATACGTTGCTGGGCGTCGGCATCCTGGCGCTCGGTCACGATCTCAATCACCGCGCCGGGCGATAGCCGCTCCGGCATCTCAGGCGGGACCGCCCAGCGATCCGGAAATGCGGCAAGCCAAGAAGGTCGGTCCTCGACCCCGGCTCAGATCGGCTTCCGGTCCAGCCGGTGCTCGCCCTTCACCCAGCGCACGGTGCCGGTGCTGGCGCGCATCACGACGCTGTCGGTGGTGAGCCTGCCGCCCGGCAGCCGCTTGACCCCGGCCAGCAGCGATCCGTCGGTGACGCCGGTCGCCGCGAAGATGCAGTCGCCCTTGGCCAGTTCGTTGAGGTCATAGACCTTGTCCAGATCGGCAATGCCCCATTTGCGGGCGCGGGCGCGCTCGTCGTCGTTGCGGAACAGCAGCTTGCCCTTGAACTGCCCGCCGACGCAGCGCAGCGCCGCGCAGGCCAGCACGCCCTCCGGCGCGCCGCCCGAACCCATGTACATGTCGATATTGGTTTCCGGATCGGTGGTGGCGATCACCCCCGCCACGTCCCCGTCCGGGATCAGCATGATGCCGCAGCCGATGGCGCGCAGCTCCGCGATCAGCTTCTCATGGCGCGGCCGGTCCAGCACGCAGACGATGATCTCATGCGGATCGACGCCCTTGGCGCGGGCGACCGCCTCGACATTCTCCTTCACCGGCCTGTTGAGGTCGATGACGCCGTCCGGCAGGCCGGGGCCGACCGCCAGCTTCTCCATATAGACGTCGGGCGCGTTGAGCAGGCCGCCCTCCTCGGAAATCGCCAGCACGGCCAGCGCGTTGGGACCGGCCTTGGCGGTGATGGTGGTGCCCTCCAGCGGATCGAGCGCGATGTCGATCCGGGGGCCGGTGCCGATCGCGTTGCCGACCTTTTCCCCGATGTACAGCATCGGCGCCTCGTCCCGTTCGCCTTCGCCGATGACGACGGTGCCGTCCATATAGAGGTCGTTGAAGGCCAGGCGCATCGCCTCGACCGCGGCGGCGTCGGCGGCCTTTTCATCGCCCCGGCCGATCAGCTTCGACGCGGCGATGGCGGCCGCCTCGGTCACGCGCACCATCTCCAGCACCAGCACGCGATCGAGTATCGAGCTTGCCTGCACCATGTCGTTTCCCCTTCAGCCGCTATTTTGGGGAGGGCGATAGGATGTCGGCCGGCCATTGTCGAGGGCGTGCCTTTCACGAAGCCGATGCAATGAAGGCATTTGCCCGATTGAGCGCCGTCATATGGCGAGATTGGATGGAGAGCGGACGTTCCCCTATTCGTCACCCCTCCCCCTATTCGTCACCCCGGGCTTGACCCGGGGTCCCGCTGCCTTGGGCTAGGCGCGGACTCAGAAAGAAAGCGGGACCCCGGATCAAGTCCGGGGTGACGGTAAATGATGTCCGCTCACGGCCAACTTCAGCCCCGCCAACACACCTCCAAGCATCAATCCAGTATATGCATCACCACCGGCGTTTGCAGCAGGCTGTCCGACCCGGCCAGCCGGTCCAGCGTCTCGCGCACGCAGCGTTCCTCGCCCGCATGGGTGACGATCGCCACCAGCACCCCGTCCGTCTGGCTGGCGCCGCGCTGGATCATGCTCTCTATGGACACGCCGGCGTCGCGGGTCGCCGCCGCGATCTCCGCCAGCACGCCGGGCCGGTCCTGCACCTTGAAGCGCAGATAGGCGCGGCCGACGCGCTTGCCGGCATCCGCGGGCTTCTGCTGCGCGAGCGCCGCGACCGGCATGGCCAGCGCGTCGCCATATTCGTCGCGCGCCACGTCGATCAGGTCAGCGACCACCGCCGATGCGGTGGGGCCGTCGCCGGCGCCGCGCCCCTGGAAGAAGAGGCGGCCGACGAAATTGCCCTCCGCCACCACGGCGTTCAGCGATCCGTCGACATGGGCGAGCGGATGGTCGAGCGGCACCAGCATCGGATGGACGCGCTGGAACAGGCCTTCCGGGCCGTTTTCCGCCATGCCGACCAGGCGGATGCGATAGCCCAGCGCCGCCGCTTCCGCGATGTCGGCGGCGATGACGTGCCGGATGCCGGTGATCGCGACCGCGTCGAAATCCAGTTCCGTGCCGAAGGCGAGGCTGGCGAGGATGGTCAGCTTGTGCGCGGCGTCGACGCCGTCGATGTCGAAGCTGGGATCGGCTTCGGCATAGCCCAGTTCCTGCGCTTCCTTCAGCACCTCGTCGAAGCCGCGTCCTTCTTTCTCCATCGTGGTCAGGATATAGTTGCAGGTGCCGTTGAGGATGCCGTAGACGCGGGCGATCTCGTTCGCGGCCGCGCCCTCGCGCATGCCCTTGATGACCGGGATGCCGCCCGCGACCGCCGCTTCATATTTGAGCGCCACGCCCGCCTTTTCCGCCAGCCCGGCGAGGTCCAGGCCATGATGGGCCAGCATCGCCTTGTTGGCGGTGACGAAGGGCTTGCCGACGCTCAGGCACTGGCGGGCGAGGGTGAGGGCAGGGCCGTCCGCCCCGCCGATCAGTTCCACCACCACGTCGATGTCGTCGCGGGTCGCCAGCGTCGTCATGTCGTCCACCCATTCATAGGGCGACAGGTCGACGCCGCGATCCTTGTTCCGGTCGCGGGCGGAGATGGCGACGATCTGGATCGGGCAGCCGGCGCGGCGAGCGATCAGGTCCGCATTGGTCTGGAGCAGCCGGATGACCCCGCCGCCCACCGTGCCGAGGCCGACCAGCGCGACGCGCAGCGGGGCATGGCGGTGCAGATTGGTCATGGCTTGCGTTCATCCTTCCTGATCACGAGACGCCGCGCTGATAGCGGCCTCTGCGCGTCTGTCCAAGGAAAAGGAGCCGATGTCGGAACCGGAAAGGCTGTCGCCGCTGCCAGGTCAGCGAACCGTCCTCGTCCGCCCGCAGGGGCCAAGGGCGTCCAGGACAATCCGATAATCCGCGCGGGCCAGCTCGGCATCCTGGGGCGACAGCGCGCGCACGGACCGGGCAGGCAGGGCATCGGGCAGGCCGCAGGCCAGGCGGTACCAGAGCAGGCTGCCGGGCGCGGGGGGGCGGGCTGCCTCATCCACGATCTCGCCCAGCGCCACGGCCCAGCGCGGTTGCTGCCCGGGCCGGCGCAGTATGGACAGCGAGACAGGGTCGCCATTTTCGGTGCGCAGGAAGATCTGCGTCTCCCCTTCCCCGGCGATGGTGCCCGCGACGTGGAAGGCGTCGCCCAGCCCCACGATGCGGGGCGGCGCATCGACGGCGACCAGTTCGGACAGGATCGCCTTCACCCGCTCGGTCTCGGCCGGGGTGGCGAGGATCTGCGCGTCGCGGGCGATGAGCTGGATTTCGCCGGGACGCCCTCCGGGACGCGCGAACAGGATGACCTGCGCCTTCTTCAGCTTGGGCATCTTGCCCCGCGCGTCGAGCGGCGCGTCATAGAGGTAGCGGACGGTCGGGCTGATTCCCCCTTCGCCGCGAATCAGCGCGCCGACATTCGCCTCCACATAGACCCTTTGATGCCCCGGCGGCACGGCGCCGGCCTGCCCCGGCTTCAACTTGATGATGTTGCCAATCCGCGCCTGTGCCACCAGCGGCGCGGCGTCGGCGAGGTCGGCTATGTCCGCATAGGATAGGCCCGCGACACGCTCGGATGATTGCGCTACCATCCGGTCCGAATCCGGCTGAGCCGCAGAAATCCGCGATTGTGCGGCGAAAATGAGGCAGATCAGGGTGAGCGTCCGCAGGGGCATGGTGGATTTCTTTTTCATCTTCGTCCTAATGATGGCAGTCCGTGACATGTTTGTCACATGCAAGTCTTTCCGGTGTGTAATGGCGGTCGCAAATGATCATATCGATAAAGCGTTTGCGTGCCACGATGCGCCGCGATAGGAGTTCGCACGGTAGCAAATGGACGGATAGGGGCCAAGATGACCGGGGTTAGCCCGGCCAGCTCGGGCCGTTTTTGGCTTATTTGCCGAATAACAACTGGTAAGCTGAGTTAAGGAGTGTCGTTGCCGAATGGCCTATGCTGACCACTCGCAAGGATCGAGTCGTACGATCTCGATCATCATCGTCGCCCTGATTCACGCTGTTCTGGGTTACGCCTTCGTCACCGGCCTTGGCATGAAATATGTCAAAAAGGCGGCGGAACAGCTGAACGTGATCGACGTAAAGGAGGAACCGCCGCCACCGGACGAGGAGCCGCCGCCGCCGCCGCCAGACCAGCCGGTCGAACCGCCGCCGGTCGTCGCGCCGCCGCCGATCGTTCAGACCCCGGCGCCCGCACCGCCGATTCAGACGGTCCGGACCCCGCCGCCGGTCTTCAACCCGGTTCCGGTCGCCGCGCCGCCGCCGCCGGCTCCGCCGCCGCCGGAGGTTCCCGCCTCCCGCGCGTCCCCGCGCAGCAGTCCGGGTAGCTGGCTCAGCGATGCCGACTATCCCAGCCGCGCGCAGCGTGAAGAACGTTCGGGCACGGCCGGGTTCCGCCTGGAAATCGGTCCGGACGGTCGCGTGACCAACTGCACCATCACCTCTTCGACCGGCCATGCCGACCTCGACGAGGCGACGTGCCGCCTGCTGCCGCGACGTGCGAGGTTCAAGCCCGCGACGGCAGCCGGAGGCGGTCCGATGTCGGACACGTACAATGGCCGGATCACCTGGCGTCTGCCGGAGTGATTTTGAAAAGGGCGGGCGGTCGCCTCCGGATGATTGGACGCCGCCTACCCTTGTTTATTGATCCTTTGAGAGGGAAGTCTTGAACATGTTGATGTATCTCGCAGCAGCTGCCGCGCCCAAGGCGGAGAACCCCTATGGCCTGATGGAGGCCCTGGAGCAGGGCGGCACCATCGCCTGGACCGTTTTCATCATCCTTTGCGGTATGTCGGTCGGCACCTTCTACATTCTGTTCACCAAGCTGATCGAACAGCAGAAGGTGATCAACCAGGGCAAGAAGGTTCGCGCAACCTTCTGGCGCGCCGCCAGCCTGAAGGAAGGCACCGCCAAGCTCGAAAAGAACTCGGCCTACAAGCAGATCGTCGATGACGGCATCAAGGCCCAGGAAGAACACACCAAGCTGACCGACCCGGTCGAAGCCCATGACTGGCTGCACGGCTCGCTCGCCCGTTCGGAAGCTTCGATCAACTCGAAGCTCGGCGGCGGCCTGGCGTTCCTCGCCACCGTCGGTTCGACCTCGCCGTTCATCGGTCTGTTCGGTACGGTTATCGGCATCTACCGCGCGCTCATCAAGATCGGCGCCGCCGGTCAGGCCTCGATCGACGCCGTCGCCGGCCCGGTCGGTGAAGCTCTGATCATGACCGCCCTGGGTCTGGCCGTGGCCGTTCCCGCGGTGCTCGC
Organism: Sphingobium indicum B90A; assembly: GCF_000264945.2. NCBI lineage: Bacteria > Pseudomonadati > Pseudomonadota > Alphaproteobacteria > Sphingomonadales > Sphingobiaceae > Sphingobium > Sphingobium indicum. The sequence continues at coordinate 2,109,251 of NZ_CP013070.1, read as the reverse complement.
CTACAACTTCCTGCAGCGCCGCAACAAGTCGATCGCCGAACAGCTCAACGGCTTCACCGTCGACCTGCTGGCTCACCTGGTGTCGAACGGCGCCGTGAAGCCGACGATCGCCGCTGCCCCGGCCGCTCCGGCCGCCAAGCCGGCAGCCGCGCCGACCAAGGCCTGATAGGCTGAGATGCCGATAAGGGGGCCGGCGGCGGCTGCGACGCTCGGTCTCCCCTTATCGGACGTGGGCTCCGGAACGCCGGGGCGCCATCGACAAGCATGTTAGGAAATAATCAATGGCAATGAGTGTTGGCTCTGACGGCGGTGACGACAAGCCGATGTCCGACATCAACACGACGCCGCTCGTCGACGTCATGCTGGTGTTGCTCATCATCTTCCTCATCGCGGTCCCGGTCGTCGTCCAGACGGTTCAGCTACAGCTTCCCAAGGTCGCGTTCGAGCCGACGACGACGAAACCGGAAAATGTTTCCCTGTCGATCACGCAGGCTTCCGACGGTAGCTGTGCGGTCTACTGGAACCTGACCCGCGTGTCCTCCAACGAGCTGCTCGACCGCGCGGTCGCGAAGCTGGAGGCGGACATCAAGAAGGCGGGCGGCGTTGAGAACCTGACGCCGGAGGATCTGCCCGAAGTGCATATCCGCGGCGACATCAACGTTCCCTATCGGTGCATCGGCGGCACCATCTACACGATGCAGCGCGCCGGTTTCCCGAAGGTCGGCTTCATCTCCGAGCCCGAACCGGGCACGACGACCCGCCGGCTTTAAGTTCTAGGAGTATCGCCACATGGCTATGAGTGCCGGAAGTGAAGATGGCGAACCGATGGTGGAAATGAACACGACGCCGTTGATCGACGTCATGCTCGTTCTCCTCATCATGTTCATCATCACCATCCCGATCCAGACCCACGCGGTCAAGATCGACCTGCCGCAGAACGCCCCGCCGACCGACAGCGTCATCGACCCTGTCAAGAACAAGGTGGCGATCGATCCCAGCGGCGTCATCACCTGGAACGGTTCGGCCATCGACCTGCTGACCCTGCGTCAGTATCTGCAGCAGTCGCTGCGGTTGCCGGTCGAGCCCGAATTGCAGTTCCAGCCCAACGCGGCCACCCGCTACGTCGTCGTCGACGAGGTGCTGGCCGAGATCAAGCGCGCCGGCGTGACCAAGCTGGGCTTCGTCGGCAACGAACAATACGGCAATTTCTAAGGCCGTCGGGACCGGGTCCGGCAACGCTGGACCCCGGTTCGGGAAAGATTTGCGCATCGGACGGGGCGCATGTCGGGCGTTCGCTGGATCATCGAACGCCTGCGCGCCCTCAGGGCACGAATACGCCGCCGCTGTCTGGCCGGGAATGTTCGACTTCCCGTTTCCGGGCGCGGGCTGGGGTGACGCAATCGGGCGCGTGATGCGCGGACCTGCATGGGGGCTGCTTCGGCGGCCCCTTATTTTTGCCTGGCCTTGCCCGGTTTAATGCTTTCTTCACCGCGACCGGCGATGATGCGGATGGTCAAATCGGCATTGGATCATGGGCGCCACAGTTCAGACAAATCCGTATCGCGGCAGCAATCGTCTGGCGGATCGCCGCACGGCGCTGATCGGCGTTCGGATCCGGCGGCCGGGCGAAACCTGGTTCAAGAGCCAGGTCACGGATGTCTCCGAAGTCGGCTTCCGCCTCAAAAGTTTCATGAAATTGGCGGCCGGCGACGATCTTTGGATCATGCTGCCGGGCTTCGAAGGCCGCCGCGCGCGCGTGTTGTGGAGCCGGTCGCATGAATCGGGCTGCGTCTTCGAACGCCCGCTGCATCCGGCGATCCTCGATCACATCATCCGAATCGGCCAATAAGCCATCGGGCCTTGCCTAAGGGCATGCGCCGACCATTCGCCCATCGCGCCTCTCATCGGCGCGATGAACGCCCCCGCGTCACGCGCAGCATCCGCTGGAGCATTTTCCAGTCGGCCCTAAACGCGCAGCGCTGGCCCAAACACGCCTGACCGGCTGCGGCGCGGATCCGTCAGAAGAACAGCTTGCGGAAACTGATCGTCACCGCCCGCCCCAGCGGGTCGAGATAGCCGGGCTGGTAGCGGACCGGCGTGATCCCGTCCGCATCGGTGACGCTGCGCCGCTGGTTGAACAGATTGTCGATGCCGATCGATATGCGCGCGCCGCGCAGGAAGGGATGCTTCTTCACCAGCGAAGGCATCTGCCCCAGATTGGCGAACAGGCGCAGGTCCGCCGTCGCCAGGCTGCCGAAGTCCAGCCGCGATGCCCCACCCGTGGTTCCGCCCAGCGCGCCATCGACATGGGTGCCGCTTTCCCAATCCACGCTCAACCGCGCGCCCAGGCCGTTATTGACATAGCCCAGCCGCGCATTCAGCTCATGCCGCGGCTGGCCGCCCGACGACCCTGTGGCGTCGCCGTTCAGCAGGTCCAGTTCCGGCACGCCGGGCGCGATCAGGATGCTCTCGTTGAGATGCCAGGTGTGATAGAGGCTGAAGCTGAGCCGCCCACCGCCTCCGCCGCCCCTTCCGCCGCCGAAACCGCCCGGCCCGCCAAAGCCGCCGCCCGGTCTTCGCGGGCCTTCGCCAAGGCCTCCGCCCGGGCCGCCGCGATCGCCTTCGCCCCGTGGCCGCTCGCCGCCATCCTGCCCTTGAGGGCGCTGCCCGCCCGGCCCGCGATTGCCGAACAGGCCGCGCAGATCCTGCAATTCCCTGGGTCGCTCCTCCGGCTTGGCGCCCGCGGCCCGCCAGGCCTCCACCACCTTCTGGATGTGCGATTTCAGCGGAACGGACAGGTCGAAACCCCAGCGAAGCTGCTCGCTCCGCGACCGCAGGAAATTGATTGGCCGCGCATCGATCTGCGTCAGATTGCCGTCATCGTCCCGCAGGAAACGCTGGGGGAAGGCATCCTCGATGGCGGGGGTCGGCGTCGGAAAGGCCGAGATCGGGTTGCTCGTCCGGCTGTTGGCGTAGGTCGCCGTCAGCGTCAGATTGGGTTTCTCGAACGGCTTGATATTGGCGCTGAGGCGGAACTGGTCGCGCACGCTTTCTCTGAGGGCGGCATTGCCCCCGCTCAGTTGCGTCACGAACACGGTCTGCCCGGTCGCATAGTCGAACACCGACACATTGGGTGTGGAGATCGGCGGATCGGTGATCTGCGCGCCCGTGGGCGCGGCGCGATCCTGGTTCGCGGACATCAGCAACTGCACGGCGGGCACCGGCCGCCAGCGCATGCCGTATCCCAGGGTCGAAAGCGTACCGAAGTCGGAATAATGCTGCGCCGCCGCGTTCACATTGACGCCGATGTCGCCCACCGCGCCCAGCACTCCCTTCGACCGGCTGGTGATCGGCAGGTCGACGCTGATCTGCCCGCTGCCGATTTCCCGGCTGTAGCTGTTGTCGCGCTGCTCGCCCGAACGGATCGACCAGCTATCGAAGCCATTGGCCGATCCGCCCACGCGCACCGCGGTCGTCACCGCCCCGGCCGGCAGGTCGAACAGCGGACCCGACAGCAGCAGGTCGCCCTGCACCGCCTTCGATTCCGCCTCCGCCCGGTCGATCACCCGCGTCGACAGCAGGTCGGACGAAAAGCCGCCGAACGGGTCCGCGCCCGCATCGATCGCGCTCTGGATCGCGCCGGTCGCGAATCCCCGGTCGGTCGAAGTGCGCGTGTTCGAATAATCGCCATTGCCGGTGAAGGACCATTGCCAGCCGCCGCCCAGAAGGCCGCTGAGCGTCACCCCGACATGGCCGGTCGTGCCCTTGATCTGCTGCCCCAGCTCGCCCGCCTGGCGCAGATAGCGATAGAAGCTCGTCGGCGTGGCGAAGGGCGAGAAGGGGTTGCCCGCCGGCAGGTCGAACGCCGCCGCCTGGAACCCTTGCAGGCTGTCATTGTCGGACAGCTCCAGCCGCCCGTTGACGGTCATCGACACCTTGCCCAGGGCGCGGGCCAGGGTCGCATTGGCGGCGAAGCTCTCCGTCGCCGGGCTGAGCGTGCGATGATGGGCCAGCTCGCCGCCGGTCATGCCGTTCCCGCCCACCAGAAAGGCGTCGATGCCCGACTGCCGGTTGGCCCGCTCGCCCTGCACGATCGGCGCCACGCCGCGCTCGCTTTCCAGCAGCGACGCGGCGGTCCTGTACTGCATGTCGAGGGTGAAGCGATTGTCGCCTCGGATGCGCAGCAGCGCGCCTTCGACGGAGCCATTCTCCCGCCCGCCCTGCGTCGTGGCGCCTGCCCGCAGGTCCGCCGTTTCGGCGCGGAACCGCTGGCGCAGTACGATGTTCACCACCTTCTGCGTCGGCGCATAACCATAGCTGAGCGCCACCTGTTCGGGCAGGATGTCGACCCGCGCCACCGCTTCGGACGGGATGTCCTGGATTTCCGAAAAGCTGGAGATCCGCTTGCCGTTCAGCAGGATCACCGGCGTGCCGTTGGTCTGGGGCGACAGTTCCGCGATCATCTCCGATATGGACGTGACGCCCAGGGCGCGGACATCGGCGGCGGAAAGCTGCTGCTCCGGCCTCACATTGCCGACCACGGCGCCGCGTTCGGGCTGGCCGGTGACGACGATCTCGTCCGCATCGTCCATCTGCCCGGCCGGGCCCCTGGGTTCCTCGGTCTGCGCCATCAGCGCGCCCGGCGCCGCACTCATCATCAACGGAAACAAAAGACAGGCAAAGGAACGGCGCACTGTTTACCCCTTAGGATCAAACCCTGAATGCTCTCCCTCTAGGCGGGAGTTGTCGCAAGACTCTGGCAATGCCCATAGAGATTTGTCGCAAAATGTAACCCGGCATCGCCCCGCCCGACCCGCCGCGCCGGAAAGGGGACCGTTCGCCTGCCGATTGCATTGCCCGCCAGACTTTCTACACCTTGGCCCATGCGCACGCTCTATCCCGCCATCGAACCCTTCGCCTCCGGACATCTCGATGTGGGCGACGGCCACCGCGTCTATTGGGAGCGGGCCGGGACGCCGGGCGCCAAGCCTGCCGTCTTCCTGCATGGCGGCCCCGGCGGCGGCATATCGCCCGATCACCGCCGCCTGTTCGATCCGGAACGCTATGACGTGCTCCTTTTCGACCAGCGCGGCTGCGGCCGCTCGACGCCCCATGCGGAGCTGGAGGCGAACACAAGCTGGCACCTGGTCGCGGACATCGAACGGCTGCGGCGGATGATGGGCGTCGAGCGATGGCTGGTCTTCGGCGGAAGCTGGGGGTCGACGCTGGCGCTGGCCTATGCCCAGAGCCATGCCGACCGCGTGACCGAACTGGTGCTGCGCGGCATCTTCACCATCCGCAGGCAGGAAATCGACTGGTATTACCAGCAGGGCGCCAGCCGCATCTACCCGGAAAAATGGGAACGCTTCGTCGCGCCCATTCCGGAGGCGGAGCGCGGCGACCTGCTCCACGCCTATCGCCGCATCCTGACCGGCGACGACCGCGCCGCCCAGATCGCCGCCGCCAAGGCGTGGAGCCTTTGGGAAGGCGAAACCATCCGCCTGCTGCCCGACGAGGCGCTCTCCGCCACCCATGAGGCGGACGACTTCGCACTGGCCTTCGCCCGCATCGAAAATCATTATTTCGTCCATGGCGGCTGGCTGGAGGAAGGGCAGCTCATCCGGGACGCCGGGAAGCTGGCGGACATTCCCGGCGTCATCGTGCAGGGCCGCTACGACATGGCCTGCCCCGCCGAAACGGCCTGGGCGCTGCACAGGGCCTGGCCGCAGGCGCGCTTCGAGATGATCGAAGGGGCGGGCCATGCGTTCAACGAACCGGGCATATTGGACGCGCTCATCAGGGCGACGGACGGGTTTGCCGCCCAAGCGAAAGGATAATCATGCGCACATGGATGGTGCTGGCGGGGGTGTTCGGCCTGATGGCCTGCGGCGAGGGCAGCGACCCGATCACTGCGGTCGACCGCCGGGAAACGCCGGAAACCGGCGCGGCGGCAGCCGTCGCGAAGCTGGACGAGGCCCAGCGCAACGGTGTGCTGGAACGCGCCGTGCGGGCGTCGGGCGCGGCTTGCCCCACCGTCATCCGGTCGGAGCGGATGCAGGTGCGGCCCGGCGTCCAGGGTTGGAAGGCCGAGTGCAATGACGGCACCGCGCATCTGATAGAGATCCACGCGGACGGCACCGCCGACGTCACCAGCCGCACGCGCTGACCGCCGGTTCGGGGCATGTCCCGGTCCGACGCGATGGCGGACCATCGCCGTCAGCCTGCGGCGACATCCTGAAACTGGAGGTTGGCCAGCCGCGCATAGAGGCCCTTCTGCCGCATCAGCATGGCGTGGTCGCCCTGTTCGACCAGCCGTCCTTCGTCCAGCACCAGGATGCGGTCCGCCGCCCTGACCGTGGCGAGGCGATGGGCGATGACGATGGTCGTGCGCCCCTGCATCAGCCGGCCGAGGGCGTCCTGCACCAGCCGTTCCGATTCGGCGTCGAGGGCGGAGGTCGCTTCGTCCAGCAGCAGGATCGGCGCATCGCGCAGCAGGGCGCGCGCGATGGACAGGCGCTGGCGCTGGCCGCCCGAAAGGCGCGCGCCGCCTTCGCCCAGAAAGCTGTCCAGGCCCTGCGGCAGGGCGCGCAGGAAAGCCTCCGCATTGGCGGCGCGGGCGGCGGCCCAGATCTGATCGTCGCTGGCGTCCCATCGGCCGTAGCGCAGATTGTCGCGGGCCGACGCGGCGAAGATGATGCTTTCCTGCGGCACCATGGCCATCATGCCGCGCACCTCCGCCGGATCGGCCTGGGGCAGGGGAACGCCGTTAAGGCGGATCACGCCCGAATCGGGATCGTAGAAGCGCAGCGCCAACTGGATCAGCGTGGATTTCCCCGCGCCGGACGGGCCGACGATGGCGACCGTCTCGCCCGGCGCGATGTCGATGGAGATGCCGTGCAGCGCCGCCTGATCGGGCCGGGTGGGATAGCGGAAATGCACATCCTCGAACTGGAGATGCGCGCCATGCTCGGTCCGCGGCACGGGAACGGGGCGGGGCGGGGCTGTGATCTGCGGCGTGGCGCTCATCAGTTCATGCAGCCGCCCGGCGGCGCCCGCGCCGCGCAGCAGGTCGCCCCAGGTTTCCGACAGCGCGCCGAACGCGCCCGCCACCAGCCCGCCCGTCAGGACGAAGGCGGCGATGCTGCCCCCCGAAAGGCGCCCGGCGGCGACGTCCAGCGCGCCCTGCCACATGACCGCCGTGATCGACCCGAAGACCAGCGCGATGACGATGGCGGTCATCGCGGCGCGCAGGGCGATCCGGCGGCGCGCCGTGGCGAAACCCGCCTCGACCGTGGTGTCGAACCGCGCCGCTTCCCGTCCTTCCTGGCCGAAGGCCTGGACGATCTTCATCGCGCCCAGCGTTTCCGACGTGACGCTGCCGACATCGGCCAGCCGGTCCTGGCTTGCCCGCGACAGGGCGCGCACGCGGCGGCCAAGGCCGATGATCGCCACCAATATGACCGGAATGCCGAGCAGCAGCAGCCCCGCGAGCTTGGGCGCCAGCGCGAAGAGATAGATAAGGCCGCCGGTCCCCGTCACCACATTGCGCAGCGCGATCGAAACGGTCGATCCCACCACCTGGTCGATGATCGCCGTGTCGGCAGTCATGCGCGACGCGATTTCGGAGGGGCGGTTTTCCTCGAAGAAGCGGGGTTCCTGCCGCAGCAGATTGGCCTGCGTGGCCGATCGGATGTCAGCGACGACCCGCTCCCCCAGCCAGGACACGAAATAGAAGCGCGCCGCCGTGGCCAGCGCCAGGATCGCGACGATCAGGAACAGATATTCGAACCACCGGCTGATGTCGCCGCCGCCCATGAAGCCCCGGTCGATGACCAGCCGGAAGCCGCTGGGGATCGCCAGCGTCGCGGCGGAAGAGACCAGCAGCGCGGCGAGCGCCCCGGCGATGCGGCCGGGATAGCGGCTGGCGAAGCGCCAGATCATCGCCAGGCTGCCAAGCGGGGGGCGCGTCCTGTCGCGCGGCGATGGCTGTTCCACATCTACCATGACGCCGCGCTCTAAAGGGATTTCGCGTGAAAGGGAACATTGTCCATCGGTCCTAGCCGGCGGGCGCGATCTCCGCCGCCAGCGTCATGATGCGCTGCGGCCCGGCCCGGCCGGTCAGGGCATAGGCCATGTCGCCCGCCTCCCAATAGGCGATGACGTCCTCTGCGCGCCGGGCGAGCAGCGGGCGCGCCTCCGCCGGGGTTTCGGCCCGGTCGGCGAAGAAGGACAGTTGCTCCCCCTCCGGCGTGGTGATCGACACGGCGACGGCGGGGCTGTCGGGCGTGGGATAAAGCTGCACGTCATGGACGCGCCATCTGGCGGGCAGCGGCGGCAGGACGATGCCGGTCGACCGTTGGATCTCGCCGGGGTTGAGCGTCGCGCTTTCCACTTGCGACGCCATGCTCTGGCGCAGCAGCCCGGTGCGGTGGGACGCGGCGGCCTGGTCCAGGAAGGTGGTGGCCTGCGCGGACTGCGGAAATTCGCCCAACTCCCCCCTCGCGATCCAGCCGCTCGCGACCAGGGCGGCGATGCCCGCCGCCCGGCCGATATGGCGCCAGGCGCGGCGACGGTCATTGTCGTTGGCGACCGGGACCGATGTGTCGCGGCGGCGGCCGACCAGCGTTCCCTTGGTCCCGTCATGCCTCAGCCGGAAATCGATATGCGGCCACCGCTTGCGCCAGCGCCTGGCGACCAGCCGCTCGCCGGGGCGGGCGGCGTCGTCCAGCAGCACCACCGCCCCCGGAGACAGGCGGGCGAACAGGCTGTCCGCCGCGCCCCGCACCAGCGGATGCACCGCCCAGGGCGGCCCGTCGATGATCAGCAGGTCGATGCTGTCGGGCAGGCTGTCGATGTCGTACCAGCGGCCCGGCCAGTCCTCGCTCTCCGCAACCAGCGGCGCATGGCGCAGATCGGCCGTCAGCCCATGGTCCGCCAGCCAGTTGCGGGTCGCCTGCACGAATCCGTCATGCTGGTCGAAGCTGGTCAGCCGTCCTCCGCCGTGCAGGGCAAGGGCGCGGGCGGCGATCAGCGTCGATGCGCCCGCCCCCAGTTCCACGACATGGGCAGGCCGCAGCCGCGCGATTTCCCGCACGATATGGCGCAGGAAACCCATGTCCGCCTTCCAGCTTCCCAGATGCGGCAGGGCGTCATGGGGCAGGCCAAGCTCGTCCAGCAGGGCGCGCTTGTCCGCCTTGCGCCCGCCCGACAGGCTGGCCAGCAGCCAGGGCCAGCTGATCGCGCCGAAGCCGATGCGCCAGGCCATGTCGGACAGCCGACGCCGGGCCGCCAGCGCATCGGCGTCGTCGATGGGCAGCAGGCCGGTCAATTCTCTGGAGGTCACGGCTAAGCCTATCCTTTATCTGCGGGTCGAGACTGGTTATGCGGCGGGATAGCCCGTTCGCATAGACCCGACTATCGCCAGCATAGGGAACGCCGATGACCCGCATCATATCCGCGACTGTTGAACGTTGGCCGGTCGCGGGAACCTTCACCATCAGTCGCGGGGCCAAGACGTCGGTGGACGTCGTGGTCTGCACCGTGGGCGACGGCGCGCATGTCGGCCGGGGCGAGGGCACGGCCATCTATTATGAAGGCGAGACGGCGGAGGGCTGCGCGGCGGCGATCAACGCCTATTCAGGGCCGCTGGAGCGCGACGCGCTGCTGGAAGCGATGCCGCGGGGGGCGGCGCGCAACGCGCTGGATTGCGCGCTCTGGGATCTGGAGGCGAAGCGCGCCGGCGCGCCCGTGTGGAAGCTCGCCGGGCTGGCGGAGCCCGCGCCCCTGCCCACCGCCTTCACCATCAGCCTGGGCGCGCCGGAGAAGATGGAGGCGGATGCGCGGGCAGCGGCGGGACGCGGCTTCGGCCTGCTCAAATGCAAGCTGACGGGCGAGGGCGACCGGGCGCGGATCGCCGCCGTGCGGGCGGGCGCGCCGGACGTGCGGCTGATCGTCGACGCCAATGAAAGCTGGCACGAGCTGGACATCGCGGCGGAGGCGCAGGCCCTGGCGGACCTGGGCGTGGAGATGGTCGAACAGCCGGTCTTCCACGGCAGGGAGGAACGGCTGGCGGGGATCAGGTCGCCGCTGCCGCTCTGCGCGGACGAGAGTTGCCACACGCGCGCCGACCTCGACCGGCTGGGGGATTTCGACGCGGTGAACATCAAGCTCGACAAGGCGGGCGGGCTGACCGAGGCGCTGGCCCTATCGCGGGAGGCAAGGGCGCGGGGGTTCCGCGTGATGGTCGGCTGCATGCTGGGCACGTCGCTGGGCATCGCGCCCGCCGCACTGGTGGCGCAGGGGGCGGACTGGATCGACCTCGACGGCGCGCTGCTGCTGGCGAGGGACCGGGAAGGGGGGCTGCAACTGCGCGACGGGCTGCTGCTGCCTGGCGGGCTATGGGGCTTGGATTAAGTTATCTCCCAACCCGTCATGCTGAACTTGTTTCAGCATCCATCGTGCCTCCAGGCACCTTACGCCGGTGGGGAGAAATGGATGCTGAAACAAGTTCAGCATGACGAAGGAGGAGAGGGGGGCGACCCTCAATAACCCAGCGTCAATCCCACCGCATAATATTTCGGCCCCACATTGGCTTTCGCCCGCAGCTTGGGGATCAGCGGCATGGCAAGCGTCGCATAGGGGCGTGTATTGTCGCCGCTGAAGCGCACGCCTGCGCCGATGGTGGCGGAGGCGGGGAGGGTATAGCTCGCCTCCACCCGCCCATAGAGCTTCGTGTCCCCATCGCGCAGATAGACGCCGCCGCCCGGCGTCAGGCTGAAGCCGCCAATGTCCATCGCATAGCCCGCGCCGATTTCCGTGCCCCAATGCCCATCGGCGCGTCCGTAATTGGCCTCGGCCCCTATCCCTTCGGCATGGGCGGCGGGGGCGAAGGCGAGCGTGGCGGCGGCCAGCAGATAGAGGGGCTTCATGGCTGTTCCCAGATGTCCGTTCATGATCGCACCCGCCTGACTCCCGCCGCCGCGCCGGGCAAGCGGGAGCAGGCAGAGCGAGTCCGATATGCGGCCAGGCGAGTCAGGCGCGGGCGTCGCCCCCCGGCTGGTCGACCCGCACCACCGGCTGCACCTCAGCATAGGGCATGATCGCCCGGCCGTCGGGCGCGGCGGTGAAGCTGGTCTGCGTGGGATAGGCGAATTCGATCCCCTCCGCGTTAAAGCGCTTCCAGATGGCCAGGCCCACCCGGTGGCGCGAGAGGAAATAATCGTGCGTGTCGGGGTCGGGCACGTCGAAATTGAGCTGATAGTCGAGCGAACTGGCGCCGAAGCTCACCAGCCCCGCATTGACGAAGACATGCCCTTCCGCCTCGACGATCTCCTTCAGCATGGCGGGGATCGCCTCGGCCTTGTCCTCCGGCGTCTGGTAGATGATGCCGATGGCGAAGGTCACGCGCCGCTGCGCCAGCGTCTGCAGGCTGGTGATCTCCTTCTGGAGGAGGTTCGCGTTGGAGATCACCTTCTTCTCGCCGCTCATCGCGCGCAGGTGCGTGCTTTTCAGGCCGATGCGCTCCACCCTGGCGGTGGTCTGGTCATATGTGATGACCTCCCCCTGCCGGAACGGCTTGTCGAAGATGATCGACAGCGCGGCGAACAGGTCGGAAAATATGCCCTGCGCCGCCAGGCCGATGGCGATGCCGCCGATGCCCAGGCCCGCGACCAGGCCGGTGACGTTCACCCCCAGATTGTCCAGCACGACGATCAGCGCGATGGCGAACAGGGCGAATGTTACCAGCACGCGGATCAGGCCCATGGCGTTGGCCAGGCTCTGGCTCTCGTCCGCCGTGGTGCGCCGCTCGACCAGGCCCAATATGATCTCCCGCGCCCAGATGGCGCATTGGAACACGGCGGCGATGGTGAACAGGAAGGCGACGGTCTTCAGCACCATCTGCGGCGGATTGGCGTAGCTCACCACCAGCCGCGCTGCGACCATCGCCATGAAGAAATGGGTGGTGCGGGCAAAGGCGCGGCCGGCGACATTGGCAAGGCCCAGCGTGTCGCCCGGATGCCCCTTCAGCCGTCCGCCCACGCTGCGCAGCGCCGTCAGCAGGCTGTAGATGACCACCGCCGCGCCGATGGCGATCAGGATCTGCAGATAATGGAGCGAGAACCAGTGGACCGTCGATTGCCACATCTCGCCGAGATTGGGCGGGCGGACGTCGATCTGCGGCAGGGCGGCGGTGTCTTTCTTGGCGGCCATGAATATCCTTGCGGTTCTGGATGCGGATCAGGCCGCCAGGGGAAGGGCGGTCGTGCCGCCGGCCTCCTCCAGAAAGGCGATCAGTCCGCGTTCGTAACGGGACAGATAGCGGGTTGCGCGCGGCAGGCGAAGCCCCTGTCGCCATATGTCCTGTCCGTTGCGGCAAAGCTCTATCAGCGCGGGGTGGATATAGCTTTTGCGGCTGATCGCCGGGGTGTTGCCCAGCGCCGCGGCGACCGGCTCTATCATCTGCTTGAGCGAGACGCTGCCCGCCGCCAGCGTTTCGAAGGCGATGACGGAGGCGCCCCAGGTGCGGAAATGCTTGGCGGTGAAATCGCCGCCCATCGCCTCCGATATATAGGCGTTGACGTCGCTGGAGGTGATCGGCCGGGCGATCCCTTCCTCATCCACATATTGGAAGAGATGCTGCCCCGGCAGGTCCTGCACCGCGCGGACGAAGCGGACAAGGCGGCGGTCGGTGATCGTCAGTTCATGCTCCCGCCCGGACTTGGCCCGATACCGCAGCCGCAGCGCCTGGCCGCGCAGGTCGACATGGCGGCGGCGCAGCGTGGTCGCGCCGAAGCTCTTGTTCGCGGCGGCATATTGCTCGTTGCCGACGCGCACCTTGGCCAGGTCGAGCAGGCGGACGACCGCGGCCAGCGTCTTTTCCTTGCGCAGGCCGCGCTTCGACAGGTCGGCCTCGATCCGCGCGCGCAGCCTGGGCAGGGCGCGGCCGAAGGCGGGGCAGCCGGCATATTTCTCCGCCTCCCGCGCGGCGCGGAAATCGATGTGATAGCGATATTGCTTGCGGCCCCGGTCGTCATAGCCGGTCGCCTGAATATGGCCCTGAGGGTGGGGACAGAACCAGCAGTCGCGATAGGCGGGCGGCATGGCGATGGCGTTCAGCCGGTCGATCTCCTCCCGATCGGTGATGCGCGTGCCGCTGGCGTCGAAATAGGCCCATCCCCTTTTCATCGCCCTGCGCGTGATGCCGGGCAGGCTGTCATTGGCATGGACGACGGAATCGGGCGGCATGGTTTTTCCTCAACCCGCCGTTCCTCGCTTCGTTCCGCAATGCGCGATGGGGGCAGGAAGAGAATGGGTACCCGCCATTTCCCCTATTCGTCACCCCGGGCTTGACCCGGGGTCCCGCTGCCTTGGACGAGGCGCGGTGTAGAGGAAAAAACGCGGCCCCCGGATCAAGCCTGTCCTGAGCTTGTCGAAGGTGACGGTGCGGCCATGTCAACTCCTGGCCAATGACCGAAGCCCAACCCCTCAATGAATCCGCCCGAACCGCATGCCGCCGGACAGTTGCCAGTGCTGCGGATGCCTGCGCATCACCGACAGATGGGCGAGCGTCAGCGTCAGGCACAGGATCGCGGCGGGGATCGCCACCGCCTGCGCCATTGGCGCCAGCAGGGCGACCGCCGTCGCGGCGACCGTTCCGCCCAGCGCCATCAAGGTCGCGCCCGGCTCCCCATCCGGGCCGCGCAGCCAGAAGACGCAGCCGCCGATGCCGAGCGCAAAGGCCATGGCGAACCGCGCCGCCTGCGCCGGTTCCGCCAGGCCGCAGCCGATCAGCAGCAGCAGGATCGCTCCCGCCAGGCCCCGGCGCGGCAGGCGTCCGAGCAGATGGGCGATGACCGGATAGATCAGCAATTCGCCCATGGCGATGGCGGCCAGTATCGCGGCGGCGAGCCGCGCCTGCTCCGGCCCCGCGATCAGCGCGACGAGCGCCGTCCCGGCCCAGGGCGCCAGCCGCAGCGGCGCCATGCGGATATGGCTGATCCAGCCCCGCAGCCCCGCGCGCGTCTCCCAGCGCCGGTCCGCCAGCCGCAACTGGAAGGCGGCGACGATGAACAGGGCTTCGGCGCCCCAGGGCAGCAGCGCCGGCGCGACCAGCGGCGCGGCGAGCACCAGCCCCAGCAGCAGCCCGTGGGCCGCGCCCAATATCCTCAACTCGCCCTTCATGCGACGCTCCCCTGCGCGACTGGTGTTGCGGGAAATAACGGCCGCCGGGCCGCCAATTTGCGCTTGCGGGTCAAATAAGTGTCGAGTCCGATCTGCAACGACAGCATCATGAAGATGAACGGCTGATAGGCGATGCCCACGAACAGCGATCCAACCATGTAGATGACATGCCCCTGCTGCAGGGCGAGGGCGAAGGGCGACACCCATGCCTCGTCCCCGTCCCGCGCCCGGTACATGCGCCGTATCGCCTCGGTGCGGATGAAGCAGATGAGGTGCAGCAGCCCCCACAGGACGAAACCGAAATAGCCCTGCTCTCCCAGCATCTCGAAATAGGCGCTGTGATAGGCGCGGCCATGGTCGGTGATCATGCGCTTTTCCATGCGCGATCCGGCGGCGTCGATCACCCGTTCCTGCATGACATAGGTGAACTTGTTTTGCAGGTAATTGTCGAAGCCGCCGCCGCCCGGATGGTCCTTCACATAGTCCAGCGTCCATTTCCACACGGCGAGGCGGGTGGAGGCGCTTTCGTCCTGGCTGTGATTCTCGATGGTCGACATGCGCTGGGTGAAGCTGGCGGGCAGGAAGGGGATCGCCGCCAGCGCCGCCAGCGCCATCAGCGGGCCATAGAGGAACCGCCGCTTCGACCGCATCAGCATCAGCCCCGCGAGGACGGCGATGCAGACCAGGCCCGTCCGCGCCTCCGTGCCGATGGGCATCAGAAGGCAGGCGAAGCAGAGCGCATAGGCGAACAGCCTGACCCGCCAGTCGGGGGGAAAGACGGTGCCGTGCCGCGACAGCCACAGGATCAGCGGGATCAGCGAAATGGCGACGGTCGAAATGATGCTGCCTTCATAGAGGCCGCTATTATTGTCCACCATCAGGTTCAGCACGCCATAGCCGCCGCCCGACAGCGCCGTCTTCATGCCGCCGTTGATGATGATCGTGCTGGCGCAAAGCACCATGAACAGGGCCAAGGCCTCGATCCGCAGGCGCGTGCGCAGCGTGACGGGCAGGAAGATGGCGAACAGCATCGCCTTCCACACCCAGCCCCATTTGGTCGCGGCGTTGATCGGGAAATCCGCCGTCATCGTGGTATAGGCGCACCAGGCGAGCAGCAGCAGCAGGATCGCCTGGCGCGCCGACAGGCGGCAGTCCTTCTTGTCGTCGACCAGCATCCACGATCCCACCGCTGCCACGAAGGCGATGAAGGAAATGGGAATGCTGTTCAGCAGGAAATAGGACAGCCGCTGGGGCGAGACGATGTCGATATAGGCATAGACGGCGATCAGCAGGAACGGCCGCTTGAAGCCGGCCAGGAAAAAGGCGCCGAGGAAGGCGACGAAGAACAGGTCACGCATCGCCATTCTCCGGATCGCGATCCAGATCGGGCCGCGACAGCAACCGCCAAGCCGCCAGCATGATGACGCCATGGCTGATGAGAAGAGAAAGAGCGTCGATCATCGCGGCTGTGCGAACTATCCATCATCTACAACGTGCTCCTGCGAAGGCAGGAGCCCAGTCCCAACGTCTGAACTGGGCTCCTGCCTTCGCAGGAGCACGGTGCCATGGACGCCGGATCACCTCGTCATAGCCCAACAGAGTTGACGGCCCGTTAAACCTTTTCCGGCAAGACTCAGCGCCATGACACGGATTCTCCATGTGCTGGACCACAGCCTGCCGATGCACAGCGGATATACTTTCCGCACCCGCGCGATATTGCGGGCGCAACTGGCGAAGGGCTGGGACGTGCGCGGCATCACGGGCCATCGCCACGCCGCGCCGGGACCGCTGGAGGAAATCGTCGACGGCCTGCATTTCCACCGCACGCCGGGCGAATCGACCGGCGGCAATCCGCTGCTGCGCGAATGGCGGGATATTTCCGCCCATGCCGACGCCATCGAATCGCTGGTGCGCCAGTGGCGGCCCGACATCATCCACGCCCATTCCCCGGTGCTGAACGCGATCGCCGCGCAGAAGGTGGCGAAGCGGCACCAGATTCCCATGATCTACGAAATCCGCGCCTTCTGGGAGGATGCGGCGGTCGGCAACGGCACCGGAACGGAGGGCAGCCCCCGTTACTGGCTGACCCGCCAGCTTGAAACCCATGCGGTCCGCGCCGCCGATGCCGTGGCGGTGATCTGCGAAGGGCTGCGCGGCGACCTGGTGGCGCGGGGCATCGACGCCGCCAAGATCATCGTCTCGCCCAACGGCGTCGACATGGACCAGTTCGGCACGCCCGTCCCCCGCGATCCTGCGCTGACGGCCAAGCTGGGCCTAGATGGAGCCGATGTCGTCGGCTTCATCGGCAGCTTCTACGATTATGAGGGGCTGGACGACCTGATCGCCGCCCTGCCCAGACTGGTGCGCGCCCGCCCGAAGGCGAAGCTGCTGCTGGTCGGCGGCGGCCCCCGCGAACAGGCGCTGCGGGATCAGGCCATGGCCTCACCCTTCGCCGACCATATCGTCTTCGTCGGCCGCGTGCCCCACGATCAGGTCGAGGATTATTATGCGCAGGTCGACATATTGGCCTATCCGCGCAAGGCGATGCGCCTCACCGACCTGGTGACGCCGCTGAAGCCGCTGGAGGCGATGGCGCAGGGCCGCCTGGTCGCGGCGTCCAGCGTCGGCGGCCATCGCGAACTGATCGAACATGGCGTCACCGGCACCTTGTTCGCGCCGAACGATCCCCCCGCCATCGCCGCCGCCCTGGCCGGGATGTTCGCGGATCGCGGCTTCTGGGACGAACGGCGGGCGGCGGCGCGCGCCTTCGTCGAGCGCGAGCGTAACTGGTCGTCAAACATTCTTCGCTACGAACCCGTCTATCGGCAATTGCTGGCGCGCCCCCATCGGGTGCGGGCGGCGGCGTGACGGGAATGCGCGGGCTGGCGAAGGCGCTGCTCGGCGCGCTGGGGGCCGGGCTGCTCCTCTTCTCGCTGCCGGTCGGGCTGGTCGAAACGGTCGTGGCGTCCAGCGGCCTCAGCGAAGCCGTGCCGGCCGCCGCGCCGCCGCTGGGGCTGAAGGCCCGGCTGCTGCTGGCGGGTTTCGGCGCGGCGATGGCGCTGGGCCTGATCTGGGCGGGACAAAGGGAAAAGCGCGT
The DNA here is from genome assembly GCF_000264945.2 of Sphingobium indicum B90A. Classification (NCBI taxonomy): domain Bacteria; kingdom Pseudomonadati; phylum Pseudomonadota; class Alphaproteobacteria; order Sphingomonadales; family Sphingobiaceae; genus Sphingobium; species Sphingobium indicum. The sequence continues at coordinate 2,091,973 of NZ_CP013070.1, read as the reverse complement.
CGCTCTGCTGACGCATGACAAGCAAGGGCGCGGGAACGGCGCCTCAGGAGTGAGTGAAATGGGTTTTGCATTGTCGAAGCTGAACTGGCTGTCGCGGGACCGGCGCAAATCGGGGCCGGCGCTGCGCCGCGCCGACGCCCATCCCGACGCGCCCGCCCGGTCGCCCATCTTCGCCAGCCGCGACTTTGGCGGCCTCGACATTTTCGCCCGCACCGCGCCGGGGCGCGAAGATGGGAAGGCGCAAGCCCCCGTCGAAGCGCCCGCCTCCGTGCCGGGCGGCCTTTCCATTCCCGGCGCGCCGGAACGATTGCCGGAGGAAACGGCCTTTGCCCGCCTCCAGCGGGCGTTCGCGCCGGAAACGGCGGATGCCGAACCTCAGCAGGCCGCGCAACCCGCGCGATCGGAGCGGACTTCCGCCCCCACCGCGCATCTGTCGCTGTCGGAACTGACCCAGAGGCTGGAACAGGGCCTTGCCCAGCGCAAGCGCATGGGCCGGCCCGCCTCCGTTCTGGCGGACATGCCGGTCGAACCCGCCGTGCCGGTGCGCGACCAGGTCGAGCAGGGCGTGGACGAAGCCCTGCGCGCCGCCCTGGGGACTTTGCGCACCATGGCCGGCCGCGCCCGCTGAACCGACCGGCAGGGCGCGCTGGACGGCGCGCTCCGACCGGGGCCGATTCACCAGTCCTCTATGGTGAGCGCCGACAATTCCATCCACTCGCCGCCCGGCGCCGGACGGCTGCTGTCGATGCCGATGTCCGCGACGAAATGACCGGACAGGCTCCATTCCGCTTCCTCTATCCCCTCGGCGAAGGCGGCGCGCCGTTCCGCGGCATCCGGCCCGGCAAGCGTCAGCGCAATGACATGGCGCCGCCCCTGGAACAGCGCGCTGGCCCATGGACGGCTGGCGGCGCGCTCCACCATGACCTCCCCGCCCGCCCGCGCGATCAGTTGCGCCAGCAGGCGAGGCAGCGGGTCGCGCGCTTTTGCCCTACCTTCATTCTGGAGCAGATTCCGGATGGGAGCGTTCACCTGGATGCTTGTCATTCGCCCGTGCTCCTGCGATATGTGTTCATGAAATGTTCTACTCGTCTCTTCATCCGTTCGCCCGGTTCGCGGCCCCTGCGCAGGTCCAAGACCAGCCGGGGATCGCGCACGCTCTCGCGGCCGAACCTGGTCGCCGGAATATCGTTTTCCCGCAGAAATTTCTCGACCTCACGCAACAACATATCCCCGCTTCTCCTCTGCCGATTCGATCCGCCGGCGCGAATCCTCAGGCGATTTTCATGTTGCCAAATTTCCTACTTGTCTAGGAAAATTCCTATCAGTAATGGATGAGATATGGTCGGTACTGGAGAAAATCCGCGCATGGTGCTGGAACGGCTGATTGCCGAGCGGGGCGACAGCTATTCGGATCTCTCGCGCCTGCTGAACCGCAATCCCGCCTATATCCAGCAGTTCATCAAACGCGGCACGCCGCGCAAGCTGGATGAGGAGGACCGGCGCATATTGGCCCGCTATTTCGGCGTGGCGGAGGAGATGCTGGGCGGATCGGCCCAGCGCGGCGCGCCGCCTTCCAGGGTGCGCTCGCTGCCCTCTGTGGTCAGCGTGCCGCGCCTTTCGCTGGGCGCTTCGGCCGGGCCGGGATCGCTGGACGAGGATGAGCGGGCCGCCGGCCTGATGGCGTTCGACGCCAACTGGCTGCGCCACTTGGGGGTGCGGCCGCAGAAAATATCGATCATCCGCGTCGACGGCGAATCCATGGCCCCCACGCTCAGCGACGGCGATGAGATCATGGTCAATCATGACGACGATGCGGAACGTCTGCGCGACGGCGTCTACGTGCTGCGGCTCGACGGGGTGCTGATGGTGAAGCGTGTGGCCATGGGGCCGCGCCGGGGCTTTTTTTCCGTGCTCAGCGACAATCCCCATTATCCCGACTGGATCGACATCGATCCGGCGCTGGTCGTTATCGTGGGACGGGTGGTATGGACCGGACGACGGCTGGTCTAGAGCGGGTTTCGATCTGATTGAATCAGATCGCCGCTCTAGATTATTTGTTTTCCGCGATTTCTTAACCAGCGATCGGTTCCGATCGCTTGGAAATCGCTCTAGGAGGCTCGATTTTGAACGATAACGGCGCCGTCATCCGCAAGGCCATGGAATGGCGCGGGGCGCGGCTGGCGCTGGCGACGGTGGTGGCGACCTGGGGTTCCGCCCCCCGGCCACGCGGCAGCCATATGATCGTGCATGAGGACGGCCGCTTCGAAGGCAGCATCTCCGGCGGCTGCGTGGAAAGCGACGTGCTCCAGCGCGCCGCCGAGGTGATCGCGGGCCGGCCGGCGCATCTGGAAAGCTATGGCGTGGCGGACGGCGATGCCTGGGCGGTCGGCCTGCCCTGCGGCGGGGAAATCCGCGTGCTGGTCCAGCCGGTCGGCGCGGATGGATTCGATCCCGCGCTGTTCGAACGGATCGCGGCGGAAAGCGAAAAGGGCAGGGCGCTCACCCTGTCGACCGACCTGGAAACCGGCCTGACGCGGGAAGGGGCGACCGAGGGCCAGTTCCACAACCGCTACGATCCGCCCCGCCGGTTGCTGATCGTGGGCGCGGTGCAGATCGCCCAGTCGCTAAGCGCCCTGGCCCAGGCTATCGGCGTCACCCCGGTCGTCATCGACCCACGCGGCCGCTTCCTGACGGAGGAGCGCTTCCCCGGCGTCGAACTGGATGACCGCTGGCCCGACGAAGCCGTCGCCGCCCGCTTCCCCGGCGAATCGACCGCGGTGGTGACGCTCAGCCACGACATCAAGATCGACGATCCGGCATTGGTTGCGGCCCTGCGCGCGCCCACCGGCTATATCGCCGCGCTCGGTTCCCGCAAAAGCCACGCGGCGCGGCTGGAACGGCTGGCCGCCTTGGGCTTCCCCCCGGAAGAACTGACACGCATAGACGGCCCCGCAGGCCTGAACATAGGCGCGGTGGGCGCCGCCGAAATCGCCCTCTCCGTCGCGGCCGGCATGATCGCCGCCTTCAACTCCAAACGCTAAAAATCCTCCCCATCAACGATGGGGAGGGGGACCATTCGCAAGGCAAATGGTGGAGGGGAATTGCGCAACGCTCACCCCTAACAGCATTTCCCCCCATTCTTGCCCCCATAGCGCGCCTCCTGCCGCTCCCGGAAAAAGGCGATCCGCTCCATCGGCACCCGCTCCGGATGATGCTCCCGCATATGCCGCAGATAGGCGTCATAATCCGGCACCCCGACCATCATGCGCGCCACCTGCCGCAGCCTGTGGAGAAACAGGCTCATTCCGCCGGCACCAGTTGCGCCGGAATTTCCCGAGCCGTCGGCGCCGCAGCCTTCCGCGCCGCCAGGCAGGTGCGCAGCGTGAAGAACAGCACCGCCAGCACCACGAACAGGAATATCGCCACCAGCCCGGCGTCGACCCGGTCGTTGAAGATGATCGCTTCCATCTCCGCCATCGACTTGGCGGGGGCCAGCACTTCGCCCCTGTCGGCAGCCGCGCCGAACTTGGCCGCATGCGCCAGGAACCCGACCTTCGCATCCGCCGAAAACAGTTTCAGCCAACCCGCCGACAGGGTGCAGACCAGCAACCATGCAGCCGGAACGATCGTCACCCAGGCAAAGCGGTCCCGCTTCATCCTGAACAGCACCGCCGTCCCCAGCATCAGCGCGATGGCCGCCAGCATCTGGTTGGAAATGCCGAACACAGGCCAGAGCGTGTTCACCCCGCCCAGCGGATCGGTCACGCCCTGATAGAGGAAGAAGCCCCATGCCGCGACCGTCAGCGCCGTCGCGACGATCCCCGGCGCGATGGTCTTCGTATCCTTGAACCCCGGCACCGCCAGCGCGATCAGATCCTGCAACATGAAGCGCCCGGCCCGCGTGCCCGCATCCACGGCGGTCAGGATGAACAGCGCCTCGAACAATATCGCGAAATGATACCAAAACGCCTTCATCGCCGGGCCGCCCACGACATGGGAGAAAATCTCCGCCATCGCCACCGCCAGCGTCGGTGCGCCCCCGGCGCGGGAGATGATGCTATGCTCCCCCACATCCTTCGCGGTCTGCAGGATCAGGTCGGGCGAGATGGGAAAGCCCATGGCCGTCACCGCCGCCGCCGCGCTTGCCGCGTCCGTGCCGATCGCCGCCGCCGGGCTGTTCATCGTGAAATAGATGCCGGGGTCCAGGATCGACGCGCCCACCAGCGCCATGATCGCCACGAACGCCTCCATCAGCATCGCGCCATAGCCGATCATCGGCGCATGCGCTTCGCTGGCGATCAGCTTGGGCGTGGTGCCGCTGGAAATGAGGGCATGGAAGCCCGAAACCGCCCCGCAGGCGATGGTGATGAACAGGAAGGGGAACAGTCCGCCCGCCCAGACCGGCCCGTTGCCGCTCGCGAACTGCGTCACGGCATGCATTTTCAGCGGGGGCGCCATGATGACGATGCCCACCGCCAGCGCCGCAATGGCCCCGATCTTGAGGAAGGTTGACAGATAATCCCGCGGCGCCAGCAACAGCCACACCGGCAATATCGCGGCCACCGCGCCATAGCCGATCAAAATCCAGCAAAGCTGCACCGGCGTGAAGGTGAAGGCCGGACCCCAGACCGGCGAAGCGGCGATGCTCTGCCCATAGACGATGGCCGCCAGCAATCCGACCAGCCCCAGCAGCGACACTTCCCCGATCCGCCCCGGCCTGATCCACCGCGTATAGACGCCCATGGCCATGGCGAGCGGCACCGTCGCCGCCACGGTGAACATGCCCCAGGGGCTTTCCGCCAGCGCCTTCACCACGATCAGCGCCAGCACGGCCAGGATGATGACCATGATCATGAAGGCCCCGAACAGCGCAATGGTGCCCGCGACCTGCCCCATTTCCATGCGGATCAGCTCGCCCAGCGACTTGCCGTCGCGCCGCATGGAGATGAAGAGGACCATGAAGTCCTGCACCGCGCCCGCCAGCACAACGCCCGCGATGATCCACAGCGTGCCCGGCAGATAACCCATCTGCGCCGCCAGCACCGGCCCCACCAGCGGCCCCGCGCCCGCAATGGCGGCGAAATGATGCCCGAACAGCACCGTCCGGTCGGTCGCGACATAGTCCAGCCCATCGGCCCGCCGGATCGCGGGCGTGGGCCGCGACGGGTCCAGCCGCATCACGTGCCGCGCGATGTAGAGCGCATAATAGCGATAGGCGACCAGGAAGCTGCTGACCGCCGCCACCACGATCCACAGCGCGTTGACCGTCTCGCCGCGCGACACCGCCACGACCGACAGCGCCGCCGCGCCCACTAACGCTATCATAATCCAGGGTATGTGCCGGGTCATCGCTTTCTGGCTGCCTTTTCGTTGGATACCCGCACAGTAGGGCCACGGTCCTCAAAGACAATCATCTTGTCCGGAACCCCGTCCGCGCACCGATTGCCGCTCATCGGCGGCGCGCCGATCTGCCCGGATTCGCCTTGGAAAGAAAAAGAACATATCATGAACATATATGACCGATTCGCATGGAGCAACCGCCATGGAAAGCCGCCCGACCGACACCCTGTTCCGCCTGTTCTTCGCGTTGAAACCGACGGCGCTGATCGCCCGTCAGACGGATCATTTCGCCGAAAGCATCGCCGGCGGCGCCCGGCGGATCGCCGTGGATCACCAGCATGTGACGCTGGCGATCACCAGCGACCATGTCGATTATCCCTATGCCGTGATCAAGGCGCTGATGCGGGCCGGGACGGGCGTGATGGCGGAACCGTTCGACCTGCGGCTGGACCGGCTCAGCATCGGCAGCCGGTCCGCCGCCCTGCGGCCATCCCATAATGTCCCGTTGCTCGGCGCGCTGCAAAGGCGGATCGCGGCGGCGACGAAGGGGGCGGGGGTGATGCTGCGCCCCGGCTGGAGCTTCAGCCCGCACCAGACGCTGTTCTACCGCGACGGCCCGCCCGAACAGCGCCGGGTGGAGGGCTTTGGCTGGCATGTCGACCGCTTCATGCTGATATGCAGCCATGTCGGGCGCACCCACCATGAAACCCTTGCCACATGGACCTTGAAGGGGAGCGGGCAGTACAGCCTTTTCTGAGGATCTCAGCGCTTGCGCACGAACTCGGCACGAAGCACCAGTCCCTTGATGCCGTCATGGCGGCAGTCGATTTCCTGGGGATCGCCGGTCAGGCGGATCGATTTGATCAGCGTGCCGCGCTTCAACGTCTGGCCAGCGCCCTTGACGACCAGATCCTTGATCAGCGTGACCTGATCGCCGTCCGCCAGCAGATTGCCCACCGCATCGCGCACTTCGACGGCATCGGCGGCCTGGGTTCGGGCAGCAGCCTCGGCGGCGCTGATCCACTCGCCGCTGGCTTCGTCATAGACATAGTCATCATCGGCCATGGCGGCTTATCCCTGCGTTACGCTTTCCAGCACGGCGGCGCGCAATTCGGGAAGGCCCATGCCCTTTTCGCTCGACGTCGCGATGATGTCGGGATGGGCGGCGGGCCGCTTGCGGATCGCGTCGGTCACCGCTTGCTTCACCTCGGCAAGATGGCTGGCCTTCACCTTGTCCGCCTTGGTCAGCACGATGCGGTAGCTGACCGCCGCCGCGTCCAGCATGTCGAGGATGTCGGTATCGACATCCTTGATTCCATGGCGGCTGTCGATCAGCACCAGCGTGCGCTTCAGCTTCGGCCGGCCGCGCAGATAGTCGTTCACCAGGAAGCGCCATTTGCGCACCATGTCCTTGGGCGCCTTGGCATAGCCATAGCCCGGCATGTCGACCAGCCGGAAGCGCAGCGGGTCGCCCACGTCGAAGAAGTTGAGTTCCTGCGTCCGCCCTGGCGTGTTGGACGTCCGCGCCAGCCCGTTGCGGTTGGTGAGCGCGTTCAGCAGCGATGATTTGCCGACATTGGACCGGCCCGCGAAAGCCACCTCGTTCACCGCCATGTCGGGCAGGAATTTAAGGTCGGGCGCGGATTTGAGGAAGGCGATGGGGCCTGCAAAGACCTTGCGCGCTTCCTCGATCAATTCAGCCTGTTCCTGTTCGGTCAACGGGCCGGCCTTATTTCGCGGTCGCTGCGCTGAGTTGCGGGTGGCGCTTGTAGAGCCACCATTGCTGCAGCATCGACAGGCAGTTGTTGGTGATCCAGTAGACCAGCAGGCCCGCCGCGAAGGGCGCCATGATGAACATCATCATCCACGGCATGATCGCGAACACCTGCTGCTGCATCGGGTCCATCTGCGCCGGGTTCAGCTTGAACTGGAAATACATGCTGATGCCCAGCAGCAGCGCCAGCACGCCGATGCCCAGGAAGGCGGGCGGGGTGAAGGGCAGCAGGCCGAACAGGTTGACGATGTGCAGCGGATCGGGCGCGGAGAGATCCTTGATCCACAGCACGAAGGGCTGGTGACGCATTTCGATGGTAAGCTGCAACACCTTGTACAGCGCGAAGAAGATCGGAATCTGAATGAAGATCGGCAGGCAGCCGGCCAGCGGGTTCACCTTCTCGCGCTTGTAAAGCTCCATCATCTCCTGCTGGAGCCTGGGCTTGTCGTCCTTATATTTCTCCTGCAGCGCCTTCATCTTGGGCTGCACGGCCCGCATCGCCGCCATGCTGGCGAACTGGCGCTGGGCGACGGGGAACATCAGGCCCCGGACCACGAAGGTCAGGCAGATGATCGCCACGCCGAAATTGCCGATATGTTCGAACAGCCAGTGGAGCAGGGCGAAGATCGGCTTTTCGAACCAGTAGAACCAGCCCCAGTCGATCGCCCGGTCGAACAGCGGAACGCCCGCATCCTGATAGGCTTCCAGCGTCTTCACTTCCTTGGCGCCGACGAACAGCCGGTTGGTCTGCGTCACCGCCTTGCCCGGCGCGACCATGATGGGGGCCAGCGACACGTCGGTCTGGAACTGCGTGCCGGCGCCCTTGCGCATCTGGCCGGTAAAGGCGGCCTTCTGGTCCGGGATCAGGGCGGAGAGCCAATATTTGTCGGTGAAGCCGATCCAGCCGCCGGTCGACTGGAAGCTCTGCGTGGCCGGGCCCTTTTCCAGATCCGAGTAGTTCACGTCATAATTGGCCGCGCCGTTGAACACGCCCATCGGGCCGACATGGATCGTCCAGGTGTCCGGGTCCGCCGAGGGCGTGGCGCGGCTGACATAGCCATAGCTCTTGACGCCGACCGCGCCGGCGCCGCCGTTCGACACCTTCTGCTGCGCGGTGATCATGTAGTTTTCGTCGATGGAATAGCGGATTTCGAAGGTCTGGCCCGCGCCATTGTTCCAGCTCAGCGTGACGGGGCTGGTCGGGGTCAGTTCCTTGGCGCTGGCGGTCCAGACGGTGCCGCCGTCGGGCGTCTTCACCCCTTCGCCCTGCCAGCCGAAGCCCGCAAAATAGGCATGCTTCGTGCCGCTGGGGCTGTAGAGGCGGATCGCGGGCGAGGATTTCGCGATGGTTTCCTTGTAGGTCGGCAGCACGATGTCGTCGATGCGCGCGCCCTTCAGGTTGATCGACCCGGTGATCTTGGGCGTGCGGATGGCCACGCGGGGGCTGTCCTTCAGCACCAGCGCCAGATCGCGGATCGCGGCCGCGCCTTCGGCAGCGGGCGCGGCGCCGGACGGGGTGAGCGGCGTCGTCTTGCCGCCCTCGATCTTCGTGGCCGGCGGATTGGCGGCGGGGAAGAAATATTGGGCGACATAGGGCCAGCCGAACAGGATCGCCGCGGTCAGCACCACCGCCAGGATGATATTCTTCTTGTCGTCCACGCTTGTCGCTCTCGAATCTCGTCTGTCAGGGAACCGGGTCGTAACCCGAACCGCCCCATGGGTGGCATCGCATTAGCCGCTTCGCGGCCAGCCAGCTACCCTTCACCGCACCATATTTGCCGATCGCCTGGATCGCATATTCGGAACAGGATGGGGCATAGCGGCAGGAGGGCGGCAAAATGCGCGAAGGCCCGATCTGCCAGAAGCGCGCGACCAGGATGAGGATGCGGGATATCACCCTCCCACATCCGTTCGGGCTGAGCCTGTCGAAGCCTTTTTCTTCTCTTTGGAGGAATCCCGCCTCCTTGGCGGCGCTTCACCCAGGGGCCGCGACATCACCTTCTTCAGCGCCTTCTCCAACTCGCCCCGAAGCAGGCCGAAATCGCGCTCGATCCCCTCGGACCGCCCGATCAGCACATGGTCGGCGCCGGCCACGCCATGAACGGGCAGCAGTTCCCGCGCCAGAACGCGAAAACGGCGCTTCATCCGGTTGCGGATGACAGCGCCGCCAATCTTTTTCGTGACCGTGATGCCGTAGCGCATCGCCGGATCGCCGTCGCCGCGTTCGCGCACCAACAGGACAAAGCCCGGCATGGGCGCGCGCCGCCCGCGATTCGCCGCCAGAAAATCAGCGCGCCGGCTCATGACCGCAGGCGCGCGTTCAAGCGGCGCGTCGTTCAGGCGCTCAGGCTCTTGCGGCCGCGGGCGCGACGAGCGCGCAGCACGTTGCGGCCGCCGGGGGTCGCCATGCGGGCGCGGAAACCGTGACGGCGCTTCCGAACCAGATTGCTCGGCTGATAGGTGCGCTTCATCGTTCATTCCTCAAAAAACTAAAAGAATCGGGCGTGACAAAAAAGGGCCGCCGGGCAGGCGGCCGCATGTCAGAGGGCGTCCGATAGGCAAAAGGGAGAGGCGAGTCAATGGTCGAGGAGGGGGGATCATGGTTTTGAAGATGGTTGAACGGAATGTCGGATCCTGGCCATCCCAAGACATTCCCCTCCCGTAAACGGGAGGGGTTAGGGGTGGGCGCGAGCGGAGCGAGCTTCTGACCCAACCGTTGCGAATCAACGCAGATGTTGCGCTAGCCCCCTCCCGCCTGCGGGAGGGGGAATGACGGCTAACCACCCCCAAAGCCGCCGCTTATTTCCCCCGCGCCGCGCTCACCGCCGCTTTCAGCGCATCATAGCCCACAGCCCCGTTCAGCACCTGTCCCCCGATCACGAAGGTCGGCGTGCCGCTCGCCTGCAGCTTCTGCGCCAGCCCGATATTGGACTGGATCTCCGCATCATATTTGCCCCCGGCGATCGCCGCCTCCGCCGCTTTCGCGTCGATCCCGACCTTCGCCGCCGCCGCCAGGATGGTCTCCCGCGTCACCTTCCCCGCGGCATAGAGCGCCCTGTGGAAAGGCATATACTGGTTCTTCTCCGCCGCCAGCAGCGACACCTTTGCCGCATCGATGCTCTCTTCGGACAGGATCGGCAGTTCGCGATAGACCACCTTCACGCCCTTGTCCTCGCCCACCAGCCGGGCGAGATCGGGCAGCGAGGCCCGGCAATAGCCGCAGGCATAGTCGAAGAATTCGACCACCGTCACATCGCCCTTGGCCGCGCCTTCCCACGCCCCGGCATAGGGCGTTTCGATGGTCTGGCGGCTGGCGTCGATGGTGCCGGACATCCGCTTGGCCTGCAATTTCTCGACCGCCTGCGGAATGATCTCCGGATGCTCCAATATATAGTCGTGCACGATCCGCTCGATCGTGGCCTTGTCGCTGGCGTCGACGCGGCCCGTGCTCTGGGTGCCGAGCGCAGCGCCCGTCGCGGTGGCGGCGATGAAGGCGAAGACGCCAAGGGTCATCATCATGGTCCTGTTGGAAAGCGCAGCGCGAAAGCCGGGACGCGATTGGTCTGTCATCTCTTCTTTCGCTTCTGCTCGACGGCTGCGCGGGAAACCATGGCGATATCCTGCGCGCGCAGATAGTCAACCGTGCCCGGCTTCAACCCCTGCATCGCGGCGTCGGCGCTGCGCAGCGCCATCTGGTCCTCGCCCATCATCGAATAGCGCTCCGCCGTCGCCAGCGCGGCGCGGGGCAGGTCGCCGCGATGTTCATAGACCACGCCCAACTGATACCAGGCGAAGGGGTTTTCCCGGTCCCGCGCAATGGCGTTGCGCAGCACCTTCTCCGCCTCCGCGAAATTCGCGTCATTCTCCGTCGCGATCAGCGCATGGCCCAGCAGCGTGGCGATCAGCGGCTGGTTGGTCAGTTGCACCGCCTCGCGCAGCGGCGGGATGGCGTCGGCGGGCTTGCCGCTTTCCAGCAGCACCTGCCCTTTCAGCTCCAGAAAATAGGGATCGTGCGGCGCGGCGGCCAGCAACGCGTCGACCTCCGCCAGAGCCTTGTCCGGATAGGCGCTCTTGTGCCAGGCATAGGCGCGGGCATAATGAGCCGGGAGCGACTGGTCGCTTTCGGGATATTTGAGCAGGGTCTGGCTGGGTTCCGACACGAAGCCCACCAGCTTCGCCTTGATCCTTTCGAACCGCGCCTCCAGCTTCGGGTCCATCGGCTTGTCCCAGGCGGGATCGACCGTATAGACTTCCCGCAGCACGTTGATGCGCTCGCCCGACAGCGGGTGGGTGCGGCCATAGCTGTCGTCCTGCGGAATGGCGAGGCGATATTCCTGGTTCTGCAGCTTCTTGAAGAATTCCAGGCTGCCCTTGCCCGAAACCCCCGCCTTGCTGAGATAACGCGCCCCGGCAAGGTCGGCGGAGCTTTCCTGCGCCCGCGAAAAGGCCAGGAACTTGCCCATCGCCGCCTGCTGCCCCATGCCGAGGATGCCCATGCCCGCTTCCGCGCCGCCCGCCGCGATGGCCGCCGCACCCAGCACCAGGCTGAGCAGGGTGATGCCGGTCGCCTCCTTCATCCCCTCTCCATAACGGATGACATGGCCGCCCTCTATATGGCCGAGTTCGTGCGCGACCACCCCCTGCACCTGGTTCACATTGTCGGCGGCCGCGATCAGCCCGCTATGCACCCAGACATATTGGCCGCCCGCGACGAAGGCGTTGATATTGGGGTCGTTGATGACCAGCACCTGGACGTTGCGCGGCTCCATGCCCGCGGCCTGCACCAGCGGCGCGGACATGTCGGCCATGAACGCCTCCGTCTCCGCGTCCCGCAATATCTGCTGCGCCGCCGCCGGGCGCGCCAGCAGGGCCAGCGATGCCGCCGCAACGGCCGCGAAACGAAGCCAGCGCGAGGTCATGCGATCACGATTGGGCATGCAGGGGCGGTGCGGGGCAGGGGAAGAGGCTCCATCGCTGACTGTCCGGATGAACGGCAACTGAAAGGCGTTATGTAGCCTATTAAGCGGCAGGTCCAATAGCGGCTTTGGGGGGAAGCGGCCTTTCCGTTTCCATGCCATATGGAACTAGCCAGAGTTCATAACCCGACTTGTGAACGTCCACCATCGGTTCTTTGCAGTCCTGCCCATCTTCGTCACCCCGGACTTGATCCGGGGTCTCGCTGCCTGAGACCAGGCGCAGGGGAGAGAAGAGCGGGATCCCGGATCAAGTCCGGGATGACGAATGCGAAGGTCCAGCGCCGGTTGAAACCCGGCGTCCAAAATCATTGCAACGCCGCGACATCATTCCCACCCGAAAATAAAAGCGCCGCCGTCTGGCCGGTCGAACCGGCAAGACGGCGGCGTCTTATATTATCGCGTGCGCGTTACTGGCCGAAGGTGCGTTGCCACCAGCCACGGCGCGGGGTGCCGTCATCATTTTCACCGCCGCCCTCGGCATCGCCGTTCACCGTGACCGCTTCGGCGGTTTCGGCAGGCGCGACGGCTTCGACTGGCGCTTCCGGCGCAGCCTCTACGGCGACGGCTTCTTCCGCTACCGGCTCAGCCTTCTTGCGACGGGTGCGCTTGGGCTTGGCGGGGGCATCCTCAGCCACCGGTGCTTCCGGCACGGCTTCGACGGGCGCGGCTTCTTCCGCTACCGGTTCGGCCTTCTTGCGGCGGGTGCGCTTGGGTTTGGCAGGCGCCTCTTCGGCCACTGGCGCTTCCGGCGCGGCTTCGACAGGAGCCTCGACCACGGCTTCCACTGCCTCGGCGGCAGGGGCTGCGCTTTCCTTCGCCTTGCGTGCGCGGGGACGCCGGCGGGTCTTGGGTGCTTCCTCCTTGGCCGGTGCTTCGGGCGCGGCTTCCGCGACCGGCTCGGCGACCGCCTCGGCCTCGACGGCCTCGACCGCTTCCTCGCTCGCGACCGAGCCTTCGCTCACCGCTTCCTCGCCAGCCTCGCGGCGGCGGCGTCCGCCCCGGCGGCCACGACGACCACGGCGACGGCCTTCGCCTTCACCCTCGGCGGCGGCTTCCACAGTCGCGGCTTCGCCTTCGCCCTCGGCGTCCTCCTCGGCCACGTCGGCATCCTCGCCGGCTTCGCCCTGCGCTTCGCCCTCGGCGCGATGCTCGTCGCGCTGGCCGCCCCGACGGCGGCGGCGGCGGCGGCGACGACGGCCGCCTCCTTCCCGATCATCGCCGCGATCCTCGCCACGCTCGGCGCGTTCCTCCTGCGCGGCTTCGACCTCCTCGATCTCTTCCTCGTCCAGTTCCTCCACGACGTCGAGATCGTCATCGTCCTCGACCATCGGCGTATAGTCGACCACCCGCTCCGGACGCGGCCCGCTGGCCTCGACCGACATGCGCGCGCCCTCCACCTCGCCATCGGGCAGGATCGCGATGCGCACGCCATAGCGCTGCTCGATCTCGTCCAGTTCGCGGCGCTTGTTGTTGAGCACGTAGAAGGCCGCCTCCTGGCTCGCCCGCAGCGTGATCAGGTTGCCGCGCCCGCGCGCCGCCTCCTCTTCCAGCATGCGCAGCGCGGAAAGGCCCGCCGACGAAGCGGTGCGGACCAGCCCGGTGCCCTCGCAATGCGGGCACTGGCGGGTGGACGCCTCCAGCACGCCGGTGCGCAGCCGCTGGCGGCTCATCTCCATCAGGCCGAAGCCCGAAATCCGGCCGACCTGGATGCGGGCGCGGTCGTCCTTCAACGCCTCCTTCATCGCCTTCTCGACCTTGCGGATGTTGGAGTTCATCTCCATGTCGATGAAGTCGATGACGACCAGCCCGGCCATGTCGCGCAGGCGCAACTGCCGCGCAATCTCCCGCGCCGCCTCCAGATTGGTGGCGACGGCGGTCTGCTCGATGCCATGCTCGCGGGTCGACCGGCCGGAGTTGATGTCGATCGACACCAGCGCCTCGGTCGGATTGATGACCAGATAGCCGCCGGACTTCAACTGCACGACGGGATTGTACATCGCTGCAAGCTGGTCCTCGACGCTCGCCCGCTGGAACAGCGACACCGCGTCGGCATATTGCTTCACCCGGCGCGCATGGCTGGGCATCAGCAGCTTCATGAAGTCCTTGGCCGCCTTGTAGCCATATTCGCCCTCGACGATGACTTCCTCGATATCCTTGTTGTAGATGTCGCGGATCGCCCGCTTGATGAGGTCGCTGTCATTGTGGATCAGCGCGGGGGCGTCGGATTTCAGCGTCTTTTCGCGGATCTCGTCCCACAGGCGCGCCAGATAGTCGAAGTCGCGCTTGATCTCCGGCTTGGTGCGCTGGAGGCCCGCGGTGCGGACGATGCAGCCCATGGTGGAGGGCAGGTTCATCTCCGCGATGATCGACTTGAGCCGCTTGCGGTCGGCGGCGTTCGAAATCTTGCGCGAAATCCCGCCGCCATGGCTGGTGTTGGGCATCAGCACGCAATAACGGCCCGCCAGCGACAAATAGGTGGTCAGCGCCGCGCCCTTGTTGCCGCGCTCCTCCTTGACGACCTGCACCAGCAGCACCTGGCGGCGCTTGATGACGTCCTGGATCTTGTAGCGGCGGCGCAGCGCCATGCGCTTGCGGCGCAGTTCGTCGGCGGCGTCGTCGCCCTTGCCGCGACGGCCGCGGCCCCTGCCGCTGTCACCATTGCCGTTTTCGGCCGCCTCTTCGCCATGATCCTCATCGTCATGATGATGGGTCGCCTCGACGACTTCCAGACCGCCATCGCCCGCATCGGCATGATCGTCATCGTCATAGTCGGCGCGCAGCGCGGCCTCTTCCTCCGCATGGGCGCGTTCCTCGCGCAGCAGCGCTTCGCGGTCCTCGCGGGGGATCTGATAATAATCGGGATGGATTTCGCTGAAGGCCAGGAAGCCGTGGCGGTTGCCGCCATAATCGACGAAGGCCGCCTGCAACGACGGCTCCACGCGAGTGACCTTGGCCAGGTAGATATTGCCCTTGAGCTGCTTGTGCTCGGCCGATTCGAAGTCGAACTCCTCGATCCGGTTACCTTTGACGACCGCGACCCGGGTTTCTTCCCGGTGGCGCGCATCGATCAGCATACGCATTGTCATTCATTGTTCTCCGGCGCTGGCGGCCGACGGCACTGGGCCGGGCTGCCGCGCGATAGCAAGGGGGCGGCGCGAATTGCTGCATCGCCCGGTTTGGACAGGAAAATTGCGCGTCTGCTGCCGGGGCAGGGCCGGACCATGTGCCGGACACCGCCAACCACGCCGCATCGCCCGGGATCGGGTTCAGCGTGGATTGGAAATCATGCCTCATGCAGCGTCAACCTGTTCGGGCATCGGTTCCGGGCGTTGCTGCCCGCCGGTGCCATCGTGAATATCCCCGAAAGAACGGCCGCCTGAAAAAAAGACGCGTCTTCAAGGAATGTGAATGGGTAGCAGTCAAACTGGCAAGGAGCAACGGCCCTTGGAAATATTGTTTCACGTTGCGCCATTCCGGCCGGGACAAACCCCGGGCGATTTACCGCCCTTATGGTAAATATGTCGTTAAGCCTGTCGTTGGGCAATGCCTGACCCGCCATTCGGCTTCAGGCCGGACGCCGCGAAATTGCGCTGGACGGCGATGGGCCGCCCGGTGCACAAGCGGCCCATGCTTCAAAGTCTTGCGCTCGCAAGCATGATCCTTTCGGCCGCGCCCCTTTCCGCCGCCCCCCTTCATGGCGATCGGGCGAGCATCCGCTTCGACGCGCCCGCGCACATGGCGGCCCGTCCGGCGAAGCGCCTGCACGGCATCACCGTTCCCATCCCCCCCGTGGCGCGCGGCGTCTCCCTGCCGCCGGTGGAGGGGCCTCGCGACGCGTCGCGCCCGCTGGTCGTGATCGACGCCGGCCATGGCGGCCATGATCCGGGCGCGGTCAACCGCGACAATGGAGAGCGAGAGAAGGACGTGACGCTCGCCATCGCATGGGCGATCCGCGACCAACTGCTGCGGTCGGGCCGCGTCCGCGTGGCGCTGACCCGCAATGACGACCGCTTTCTGGTGCTTCAGGAACGCCACGGCATCGCCCGCCAGCTCAATGCGGACCTGTTCATCTCCATCCACGCCGATTCGGCCGACAATGACAAGGCGCGCGGCGCGACCGTCTATACCCTGTCCGAAACCGCCTCCGACCGGGAGGCTGCGCGGCTTGCGGCGCGCGAAAACGGGGCGGACGTGCTGAACGGCGTCAATCTGGGCGGCCAGTCGAGCGATGTCTCCTCGATCCTCATCGACCTGACGCAAAGGGAAACGATGAACGTTTCGGTGGCCTTTGCCCGGCTGCTCCAGCGCGAGGCGGCGCCCTATGTCCCGTTCCGCGGCACGGCGCATCGCTTCGCCTCGCTGATGGTGCTGAAGGCGCCCGACACGCCGTCCGTGCTGTTCGAGGCCGGCTATCTCTCCAACGCCGCCGACGCGGCTTTCCTGGCGTCCAGGGAGGGGCGGGAAAATATCGCCAGGGGCGTCGCCCGCGCCATCGAGGTGCATTTCGCCCGCAGGCTGGCGGCAGGCGACAAAGGGGCGGGCGGCTAAATATTTCGGTGCTCCTGCGCAGGCAGGAGCCCAGTCCAGACGCTTGAACCGGGTTCTCACGAGCCACTCGTCTCGTTCGAATGCCTGCGCCGGAACACACGCCGTTTTGATCGAAGGGCAGCGCAGGGCTTCTGCTCATGCCCTGCCATTCCACGCTGGCGCTTCCCGCATTTTGACCTTACAGCCTCGACCATCATGGAAGAGGCACGCCCCGAAAACGCCGCATCGTCCTTCGTTCAGCGCCTGCGCCAGGGCGCGATCGACTTTCGCGAACGCTTCCGGCCTCATTGGGACAAGCGCTGGTTCCGCTGGATCGCGACGGGCCTGGGCGGCCTCATCCTGGCCTATGCGCTGTTCTGGCTGGTCTTCGCGCGCGGCCTGCCTGATGCTGCGACGCTGCTCAACTATGAGCCGCCGCTGCCGACCATCGTGCGCGACACCAACGGCCAGCCGGTCCACAGCTACGCCCGCGAACGGCGCGTGCAGCTCCAGTACAGCGACTATCCGCCGCTCCTCATCCGCGCCTATTTGTCGGCGGAGGACAAGACCTTCTTCGAACATCATGGCGTCGACATTCCCGGCTTCATCGGCGCGGTGTTCGACTATGCGACCAAGATCGGGTCGGGCCAGCGCGCCCGCGGCGGCTCCACCATCACGCAGCAGGTGGCGAAGAACCTGCTGATCGGCGACGAATATTCGCCCACGCGCAAGGTGAAGGAGATGATCCTGGCCTATCGCATGGAAGGGGTGCTGACCAAGCAGCAGATCCTCGAACTCTACCTCAACCAGATATTCCTGGGCCGCAACGCCTATGGCGTGCAGGCGGCGGCGCGCGCCTATTTCGACAAGGACGTGGCCGACCTCAAGCTGCATGAAATGGCCTATCTGGCGATCCTGCCCAAGGGTCCGGCCAATTATCGCCCGGAAAGCCCCACCGGCCATGAACGCGCCCTGGAACGCCGCAACTGGGCGCTGGGGGAAATGTACAAAAATGGCTGGATCACGGAGGCGCAGCGCAATGAGGGGCAGGCCCAGCCGCTCGGCACCGTGGCCGCGCACGGCTCCAGCTTCGACGCCCGCGCCGGCGGCTATTATATGGAGGAGGTGCGCCGCCGCCTGATCCAGCTTTTCGGGGAAAAGGCGGAGGATGGCCCGAACAGCGTCTATGCCGGCGGCCTCTGGGTGCGCAGCCCCTATGACCCGAAGATGCAGGATCTGACGACGACGGCGCTGCGCAACGGGCTGCTGCGCTTCGACGCGGGCAAGGGGTGGTCCGGCCCGGTCGCCAGGATCGACATGGATCGCGGCTGGCATCGCGAACTGGCGGCAAGCTATATCGACGTCGACTATGCCGGATGGCGCGTCGCGGTGATCGTCAGCCGAGATTCCTCGGCGGCGCAGATCGGCTTTTCCGACGGATCGACCGGCACCCTGCCCGCCGACGCCGCGCAACTGCCCTATCGCAGGACCGGCGGCCCGGCCTTCGCCGCGATGAAGCCCGGCGACCTGATCGTGGTGGCGCGCAACGGATCGAGCTGGGCGCTGCGCAACGTGCCCGAAGTGTCCGGCGGCATGGTGGTCGAGGAAACCCATTCGGGCCGCGTCCGCGCCATGCAGGGCGGCTTCGACAACCGCCTGTCCTCCTACAATCGCGCCACCCAGGCGATGCGCCAGCCCGGCTCGACCATCAAGCCCTTCGTCTATGCCGCCGCGCTGGACAATGGCATGACCCCGGCCTCGATCATCGTCGACGGGCCGCTTTGCGTCTATCAGGGCGCGGGCCTGGGCCAGAAATGCTTTCGCAACTTCACCGGCGGCAGCGCCGGGCCGCAGACGATGCGCTGGGGCGTCGAACAGTCCCGCAACCTGATGACCGTGCGCGCCGCCAGCCAGACCGGCATGGACCGCGTCGTGCGCACGATCAAGGCGATGGGCATCGGCGATTACCAGCCCTATCTCTCCTTCGCCTTGGGCGCGGGCGAAACCACGGTGGAGCGGATGGTGAACGCCTATGCCATGCTCGCCAATCAGGGGCGGCAATTGACGCCCAAGCTGATGGACTATGTGCAGGACCGGCGCGGCAAGGTGATCTGGCCGCTGCGCTGGCGCGCCTGCGACGGCTGCAACATGGCCAATTGGGACGGCAAGCCCATGCCCCGCTTCGGCTTCGAGGGGCGGCAGGTGATGAACCCGATGACCGCCTATCAGGTCGTCCACATCGCCGAAGGCGTGATCCAGCGCGGCACCGCGACGGTGCTGGCGGACCTGAAACGCCCGCTGTTCGGCAAGACCGGCACCACCAACGGCCCGACCAATGTCTGGTTCGTCGGCGGATCGCCCGACATCGTGGCGGGCGTCTATATCGGCTATGACCAGCCGCGCAGCCTGGGCGGCTGGGCGCAGGGCGGCCGCGTCGCCGCGCCGATCTGGAAGGCGGCGATGGCCCCGGTGCTGGAAACCATGCCCAAAACGCCCTTCATCGCCCCAGCGGGCATCCGCATGGTCACCATCGACCGCCGTTCGGGCAAGCGCGTCTACGGCGTCTGGCCGACCGACGAACCCAAGCCCGCCGTGATCTGGGAAGCGTTCAAGCCCGAATCCGAACCCCGCCGTTCGATCCGCAAGGAAGAGGTCGCCGCGCAGGACAAGGCCGCCGCCCGCATCGAAGCGACCGTCCAGCGCCGCCAACGCACCGACAGCGACTTCCTGCAAGACCAGGGTGGGATCTACTGACCTGCGGTTGGGGGTGGGGATCGGACGTTCCCTTATTCGTCACCCCGGGCTTGACCCGGGGTCCCGCTGCCTTGGTCGAGGCGCTGTTTTACAAGAAAAGCGGGACCCCGGATCAAGTCCGGGGTGACGGGAAACTGATGTCCGCAACTGGCCAATTGCGGCTATCAGGCGCGCCGTGTTCCTGCGAAGGCAGGGACGCAGTCCGGCTCTCTGCGGGGTATCGGACCTTCCGAACTGGGCTCCTGCCTCCGCAGGAGCACGCTGTGCTTCAAGGAAATGGGCCTGTCCGCTCCCCGCCCCTGTCGCTTGGTCAGGCAAATCCGGAATTTGCCCTTCTCCTCTGGCGAAGGCGGCCTGATGGCGCATCCATTCGCACTCGGCGTGGCGGGGTGGACGGGCGGTGCCTGTTCGTGGAGGAAGAAGGCGACGGCGGTTCGATCAGATTTGCTGACATGGCTCTTGGTTCCTGTCGCCGCCTGATTAAGGGTCGGCCGAAACAGGCGCCGGCAGCTTTTCCCTCTGGCTCTGATCGTCTTTGCCGATCAGGATGGCGGCAAAGGAGAGTCCAGGATGAGCGGAAAGATCAGGGTCGGCATCGGCGGTTGGGTCTTCGAACCGTGGCGCGGCACCTTCTATCCCGAAGGACTGCGGCAGAAGGACGAGCTGGCCTATGTGGGACAGCATCTGACCGCGACGGAGATCAACGCCACCTATTACAGCACGCAAAAGCCGGCGACCTTCGCCGGCTGGGCGAAGGCCGTTCCGGAGGGCTTCCAGTTCGCCGTCAAGGCCTCGCGCTTCTGCACCAATCGGCGCGTGCTGGCGGAAGCTGGCGAGTCCATCGCCAAATTCGTCAACCAGGGGTTGATCG
The DNA here is from genome assembly GCF_000264945.2 of Sphingobium indicum B90A. Lineage (NCBI taxonomy): Bacteria > Pseudomonadati > Pseudomonadota > Alphaproteobacteria > Sphingomonadales > Sphingobiaceae > Sphingobium > Sphingobium indicum. Next base: position 2,071,731 of record NZ_CP013070.1, on the reverse strand, counting down.
AACTGGGCGACCGGCTGGGACCGATCCTGTGGCAGTTCATGCCGACCAAGACATTCGATGCGGAGGATTTCGGGGCTTTCCTGCAGCTGCTGCCGGCCAGCGTCGACGGCGTGCCGCTCCGCCATGCGCTGGAGGTGCGGCATGGCAGCTTCGATGATCCGGCCTTTTTCGACCTCGCCCAAAAGGCCGGAGCGGCCGTGGTGCATGCCGACCATCCGGAATATCCCGCGCTCCACGGTCATGATGTCGGCTTTTCCTACGCCCGGCTGATGCGCACGCGGGAGGAGGAGCCGACCGGCTACTCGGCGGAGGAGATCCAGGGCTGGGCGGACAAGGCGCGCGAGCGGGCGGCCAGGGGCGACGTCTACGCCTTTTTCATCAGCGGCGCGAAGGTCCGGGCGCCCGCCGCGGCGCAGGCCATGATTGTGGCTTTGCGGTAACATCGACTGTTGCATTTGCTGCAACTGCGGAACCGTCCTTTGCGATTGTTACAATGGCATGTCGGGCGCATAGGCCCGCTCGCCCTTGGTGGCGATAAAGAACAATGATTGCAGGACGAATGATATGCGACACACGGTTCAGGGCGTTGCCCTTATGGTTGCGGTCGGCGCGCAGATGCTGACCTTCTATTCGGTGCTGTTTGCCTGAGCGCAACATGGCCCGATCCAAAAAGTCCGTCATGGACATAGAAAGAGCCGCCCTGGATATTGCCACGGGCGGCTCTTTCATTATCGCGGGACTGGATCAACCTTCCGCCAGCCATCCCGCCAGCAGATAGGCGACGACGCCGACCGGACCCAGGGCACACAGCGTCAGCAGCACGAGCGCGATCCGGATCAGCGTGACATCCAGGCCAATGCGGTTGGAAAGCCCGGCGCACACGCCCATGATCTTTCCATTGCGGCGGTCGAGGGTGAAGCTGTTGTTCATGAATCTGGCCTTCCTGAAGATGCGACGGGATCAGGCGATCGGCGCGACCGGAACGGCGGCGCCGATGAAGATCGCGGAAACCAGCAGGGCGCCGGTAAGGGCGAAGGCGGCGGTTTGCAGCTTGGCGAACATGATATACTCCCTGATATGTGCCTGGCCGGACCGTCCGGCCGTGATGCCGGGAAGATTGCAGGAGCCGTGCCAATTTCGATTTCAACCGGAATTTCAGGGGATTTTGCGAACTGGCCGCCATTTATTGGTGGGAAAATTTCCGTTAATTGGGTAAATTTCCTGCAAGTCAGGAATATTTGCAGCGTGTTTGTCTGAACGAGCCGCTCCTCTTCGTCTATGGCACGCTCCGGCCCGGCTGCGACGATCCGATGGCGCGCTGGTTGCGCGATGCGGCGCGCCATGTCGGCCCGGCTGTGGCGCAAGGCGGGCTCTATCGCGTGGCTGCCTATCCGGGTTTCGTGCCAGGCGAAGCCGGCGACGTGGCGGGCGACCTGTTCGCGCTGGCCGATCCGGGGGCGGTTCTCGCCGCGCTCGACGATTATGAGGAATGCGCCGCCCATTTCGCCCGGCCGCATGAATATCGCCGCGAACGGCTGACCGTCCGCGGCGAAAATGGGCCGGTGGAGGCGTGGACATACATCTACAATCGCGACGTCGCCGGGCTGGAGCGGATAGAGAGCGGGGATTTCCTGAGTTGAAAATGGCCTGCTCCGGGCGTGGGCGCGGCTGTGGCACGCTGCTTTGCATCGGATGCATGTCGCGCAGGCCGCGTTTCTGTCGCGCACCCTTATGCGCAAAACCAGTTCCAACCTTCGTGCGCGGCTGGGGCATTTTCGAGTTGACCGTTCACGGTCAACGGCTCGGAAAATGCGACATCAAAGGACAAGAGCGTTTTCGCTCATTGTGAAAAGGCTCTAGGTTCTTCCGCCATGGCTTGAGGAGAGACGCGCATGACCGACCAACAGGATCAGCCCGAACGTTTGCCCGAAGACAGCAACTGGATCGGTTCGACCGGCCTCGACCGGCGCAAGCTGCTGGTGGGCGGGGCGTTCGCCGCCGGTTTCGCCGCCGCGTGCCGCCCCGTGTCCAGCAGCGCGGTCCAGACCTCCGGCGAGGGGCTGAAGGAGGAAGCGGTGTCGATCGAAGCGAGCGACGGCTTCGCCATGCCCGCCTTCGTCGCCCGGCCCGCCGCCGCCAAGGCCGCGCCGATCATCGTCGTCGTGCATGAGATATTCGGCGTGCATGAATGGATACGCGACCTGTGCCGCCGCTTCGCCAAGGCGGGCTATCATGCCATCGCGCCCGACCTGTTCGCCCGCCATGGTGACGCGACCAAGGTCGCCGATTTCAAGCAACTGGTCGGCACCATCGTGTCCAAGGCGTCCGACGAGCAGGTGTTGAAGGACATCGACGCCACCTATGCCTGGGCTGGCAGCCATGGCGGCGACGGCAGGCGGCGCGGTATCACCGGCTTTTGCTGGGGCGGGCGAGTGGTGTGGCTCTACGCCGCCCACAGCGCGGAACTGGACGCGGGCGTCGCCTTCTACGGCCGGCTGATCAGCGACAAGACCGAATTGCAGCCGCTCAGCGTCATCGAGCAGGTGAGCGCGCTCAAGGCCCCGGTGCTCGGCCAATATGGCGCGCTGGACAAGGGCATCCCGCTGTCCGATGTCGAGAAGATGCAGGCCGCGCTGAAGATTGCGGGCAAGTCGCCGCCGGATGCGATCACCGTCTATCCCGGCGCCGACCACGGCTTCATGGCCGACTATCGCCCCAGCTACAACGAAGCCGCCGCCAAGGCCGCGTGGGACGCGACGCTCGGCTGGTTCGGCAAATATGTGAAGGGATAAGGATCGTTCGGCCGGGGCCGGCCTGAACCGATGCCTTATTTCTGCTTCATCGCCTCCACGGCGGCCAGCGTGCTCTTCACATGGCCGGCATAGTTCATCTCGCTATGGACGAAGGCGATGCGGCCGCTGGGCGCGATGACATAGGAGGTGCGGTCGGTCATGCCCGGCCGCATCTTCAGCGCCACGTCATAGCCCGACACGATGTTGGGACCAGCCGACGCCACGGCGAACTTGCCCGCGCATTCCTTGGTGGAGAAGGCGACCAGATCGTCCACCGGATCCGCCGACATGCCGATGACGGTCGCGCCGGCCTTCCTGAAATCCTCGATATGCTCCGCGAATTCCCGCGCTTCGGCGGAGCAGCCCGGCGTGAACGCCTTGGGGAAGAAATAAAGCACCACCGGCCCGCGCTTCAACTGGTGCGACAGAGTCAGGGTGAAGGTCTTGCCCGCCATTGCGCCGCGGGTGGTGAAGTCGGGCGCCTTGGCCCCGATGGCCAGCGCCGCCATGGCGCCCTGCGAACCGACGGCGGCAGCGGCAAGGGCGAGAGCGATGTTCAGGCTTCTCATCATCGGCTTCCTCTTCTTTCAGGCGGTGGGGCGGGGGACATGCGATAGTCCATCCCTTCGGCCATGGTGATGACTGCAACGTTCGCCGCGCGCAAGTCCGCCATTGGACCGGCCGGATCGCGGGACAAGAAAAGTCCGCCCATTTCCGGCGCGCCATGGCATAACCCCCTTGGTCGAGAAGGAGTGCGGCAGGGATGAAGCAGGAACGCGGGCAGGCCGGAACCCATTGGCGCAACGCCGGTTTCCTTTCCATGCGCGCGATGATCCTCCTGCCGCTGCTCGTCCTTGCGGCGTGCGGCGACAAGCCGGGCGAACAACCCGGCATCGCCACCAATATCGTCGATGAGGCGATGAACGAGGTCCAGCAGGTGCCGGAGGGCGCGAACGGCATGCAGACCGCGGAGCCCGCGCCGGAAATGCCTTCCTCCCCCGCGCCGGTCGGGTCGACCATCCCCGCCAGCGTGCAGGGGCGATGGGCGGGCCTGGACGAAAGCTGCGCCGACCGCGCGACCGAACTGGAACTGACGATCACGCCCACCAGCCTGGTCTTCCTGGAGAGCGAGGGGAAGGCGACCGGCGTGTCCCATGGCCCGGACGGCCGCATTCGCATCGACGCGGCCTTCACCGGCGAAGGGCAGAGCTGGAACCGGAAGCTGGAATTGCGTCCCTCGGCCAGCGGGCGGGAATTGACGGTGATCGACGACGGCCGGGCGGTGACGCGGAAACGGTGCAGTTAGGCGGCGCGGTCGAGTTCAGGGCTGGCCGGGGTGTGATTTGGGTGGAAAGCGGCCATTCCCCTATTCGTCACCGCTCACCCTATTCGTCACCCCGGACTTGATCCGGGGTCCCGCTGCCTTGGACGAGGCGGGCGCTCAGACAAGAAAGCGGGACCCCGGATCAAGCCCGGGGTGACGGAAAACTAATGTCCGCTCATGGCCAATTCCAGCCACTCCTTCTCCACAGGCCGCGCAAGGATTGAATCTTCCCAAATCCGCCGCCCTCGGATAGGGGCAGGCACTTGATGCGTTTGCCCGTCTGAAGGCCAGGCGCCCCGACATTCTGGAGACCACCCATGCGCGCCGAAGCGCAGCAATATATCGACCGCATCGACGCCGCGCTGGACCTGCTGCGGCGCTTCCTCGACTGGGACCGCGCCCTTCGCCGCCTCGACGAGCTGAACGCCCGCGTCGAAGACCCGACGCTCTGGGACAATCAACGCCAAGCGCAGGAGGTGATGCGCGAACGCACCCGGCTGGACGCAGCCATCGGCGCGACCCGCGCCATCGACAGCGAGAAGACCGACACCGCCGAACTCATCGAAATGGCCGAGGCCGAAGGCGACGAGGACATGGTGAACGAAGCCATCGCCTCCTTGAAGGCGCTGGCCGACCGCGCCGATGAGGACAAGATCAAGGCGCTGCTGGCGGGCGAGGCCGACGCCAGCGACACCTATCTGGAAATCCACGCGGGCGCGGGCGGCACGGAAAGCCAGGATTGGGCTGAAATGCTCAGCCGCATGTACCGCCGCTGGGCGGAACGGCGCGGCTACAAGGTCGAACTGGTCGACTATCAGGCGGGCGACCAGGCGGGCATCAAGTCCGCCACCTTCCTGTTCAAGGGCGAGAACGCCTATGGCTATGCCAAGACCGAAAGCGGCGTGCACCGCCTGGTCCGCATCAGCCCCTATGACAGTTCGGCGCGCCGCCACACCAGCTTCTCGTCCGTCTGGGTCTATCCGGTGATCGACGACAATATCGAGATAGAGGTCAATGAAAGCGACCTCAAGATCGACACCTACCGTGCTTCGGGCGCTGGCGGCCAGCACGTCAACACAACGGACTCCGCCGTCCGCATCACCCACGTTCCGTCGGGCATCATCGTCGCGTCGCAGAATGACCGGTCGCAGCACAAGAACCGCGCCACCGCGATGAACATGCTGAAGGCGCGCCTCTACGAAGCGGAACTGCGCCGCCGGGAGGAAGCCGCTTCGGGCGAATATCAGGCCAAGACGGAGATCGGCTGGGGCCACCAGATCCGCTCCTACGTCCTTCAGCCCTATCAGTTGGTGAAGGATCTGCGCACCGGCGTCACCTCCACCTCGCCCGACGACGTGCTGGACGGTGCGCTCGACCCCTTCATGGCCGCCGCCCTGTCGCAGAAGGTGACGGGCGAGAAGGTCGATGTGGAGGATGTCGACTGATGAAGGGTCCGATGCTGGCGGCCGGAACACTGCCAGCATGCTTGCTCCTGCTGGCGGGCTGCGGCCCGTTGTCGCCGGACAGCAATGGCGACCGCCCGGCAGGCGCCCGCGCCTTCCCCCGCGCCGACCGGCCGGTGGCGCCCATCGTCTCCACCCGCTGGTCCAGCGAGGAAGCCCGCGACCGGGTGAACGAGGCCGAGGATATCATGGACCGCGCCGGCATCCGCCCCGGCATGACCGTGGCGGACATCGGCGCGGGCGAGGGCTATTATACCGTCCGCCTCGCGAAAAGGGTGGGGAGCAATGGCCGCGTGCTGGCGGAGGACATCATGCCCGAAGTGATCGAGGCGCTGTCCCGCCGCATCACCCGGGAAGACTGGCGCAATGTCAGCGTCCGCCTCGGCGCGCCGGAGGATCCGAAGCTGCCGGAAAACAGCTTCGATCGCATCCTCATGGTCCACATGTACCATGAAATCGCGGAGCCATACGCCTTTCTCTGGCATGTGAGTCCCGCGCTCAAGCCGGACGGCGAGTTGATCGTGGTCGACGCCGACCGCCCGACCGACCAGCATGGAACGCCGCCGCGCCTGCTGGCCTGCGAACTGGCGGCCATGGGCTTCCGGCTGGAGGAACTGATCCCCAAGCCGACGGCCGGCGGCTATTTCGCCCGGTTCAAGCGCATCGCCGCCCGCCCCGAACCCGCCTCCATCGTGCCTTGCGCCCTGCGGTCCTGAACCCTTGCCGCCCTGAAATGCTTTCCTTCGCCCGTAATATGATTAAGGGGCGACCAACATGATTCTCATACCGGGGGGAGAGGCCGGGATATGATTGATCTGACTGGCGCCGGGGAAAGGCGGCTCGAACCGCGCCGCAAGATGTTCGGGCCGGTGGCGCTGCGTTTCGGCGGCATGGCGGCCAGGGCGCATTTTCTGGACCTGTCCTGCTGGGGCGCGCTGGCCTATTGCGAAACGCCGCCGGGGCAGGGCGCCTATCTCGTCGTCGAAGCGCTGGGCGTGCAGGCCAGCGCCCGCGTCATCTGGGCAAACGGCAAGCGTTTCGGCATCCAGTTCAGCCAGCCCCTGACCCAGGAGGCGATGGACGCGTGGATAGAAGGCGCCTGAACTTCCGGTTCCGTCAGCCCTTCCGCCGCCACCTCCGAAAGAAGGACATGCCCAGCAATCCGCCGCCGACCAGCGCCGCGATCGCCCCTCCGGCGCTTGCCAGCGCCCAGGCGCCGGCCGCCAGCAGGCCTGTCAGGAAATCGACGATGATCAGCGTCAGATGGATCATCGGCGTAGGAAGGCGTCAATCCTGCCCAAGTTCCTTCGCTTCCTGATATTTGAGTTCCAGAAAGCGGTTCTGCACCGCCAGCTTGTCGAGGTCGCCGCTCGCCAGATTTTCGCTCATCCGCGCGATTTCGGCGTCGATCACGCCCAGCCCATCGATCAATTGCCGTTCGGGAACGCGCCCATTGCGCTCCTCCCGCCGAAGCGGCTCGGGAATGGATCGGTAGCCGGTGACGAGTTCGGGCAGGTGATCGGCCAGCAATTTGCGGATTTCCTGCGCCGCCGGATCCTGCTCGCCCAGCCGTTCGAGTTGCGGCGCCAGAGCTTCCAGCTTGACGCCGATGCTGTCGACCAGCGTGACGGCGGGCGCGGGCAGCGCCTTGCGCTGGTTTTCCAGCCAGATTTCGGTTTGCAGGGGCAGGGCGGTGAGCGCGGTGTCCGCCAGCGCCTCCGTCCGCACCCTTTTTTCGCCGGGCAGCATGGCGACCAGCAGCACGGCCGCCAGCATGACCCCCAGCGCGATCATCACCCCGGTCGTGCCCAGCGGGGTCACGAAACCCGCCACCGCGCTGGCGACCAGGACCGCAACCACCGCCCAGAAGGCATGTTTGACCTTCCGCATCAGCGCCGCGTTGCGCCGTTGCCGGGCGCGCGCCGACAGGCTCTGCCCGCGCTCGCTGTGGCGGCGGAGGACGGCCTCCGCATCGGCCAGCACGCGGTCGGAACGGCCCATTCCCTTACGCCTCGATGGAACTCAGCAGCGGATTGTCGGCCCGCGCCTGGCTCGCCGCCTGCGCCTGTCCTTCGGCGCGGGCGATATAGCCCTTGGACTTTTCCACCTCGTTCGACAGCGTGTTCACCGTCGTCTTCATATTCTCCAGCGCCTTCAGCTTGAACGCATCGATATTGTCCATCGTGTCGTAGATATTCTGGAAGGCGCGCTGCAGCGTCTCGATGGGAATGGTGCTGGACGCGGCCTGCTCGTGGATCTGCGCCGTCTGGTTCTTCAGCATCTCGCCGGTCGAATCGATCATGTTCGCGGTGGTGGTGTTGAGCGCGGTGATCTGTTCCAGCACCAGGCGTTGCCCGACCAGCGCCTGCGCCACGGTCACGGCGGTGCGCAGCGCGGCCACGGTCGTGGTGCTGGCGCGGTCCACGCCCTTCACCAGCTCCACATTGTTCTTCTTGACCAGGTCCAGCGCCAGATAGCCCTGCACCGTCACCGCCATCTGCGTCAGCAGGTCCTGCGTGCGCTGGCGGATGTAGAAGAGGGCGCTCTCGCGGATCGCCTTGGCCTTGGCCGGATCGGTCGGATCCAGTTCCAGCGCCTTCGCCTCCAGCCGGGCGTCCAGCGTCTTGGAGATGTGGATCATCTGCTCCAGGCGGCCCATCGTGGCCCACATATTCTGCCGCTCGACATCGATGGCGGCATTGTCCTTGATCAGCACGTCCTTGCCGCTGGCGAGGGAACCCAGGATCGAATTGATGTGGCTCTGCGCGCTCTTGTAGCTGTCGAAATAATCGCGCATCCGGTTGCCGAAGGGGATCAGGCCGAACAGCTTTTTCGGCGCGGTCAGGCTGCCGCGCCTCCCCGGATCGAGATCCTCGATGGTGCGGCGCAGTTCCGCCAGGTCAACCCCGACCTTGTTGTCGCTGTCCATCGCCCGCACCGGCCGGTCGAGGAAGCGGTTGCTGTGCCCGGCCGCTTCCGCGATTTCCTTGCGCCCCATATTCGTAAGCTGGTCGACCCGCTGGCCGAATTCGGGCGAATTGGCGTCCTGCGCCACCAGATCGTCGATGAAGGCATCGACCTTCTCGTCCAGCTTCGAGCGTTTCTCCTCGTCCAGCGGCACCAGCCCTGCCGCCTTTTCAGGCGCGACCGGCGGCACCGGATCGGGCGGGGTCAGGTTCAGCGTGTCAGCGGCGGCGGTCGGCGCGGTCGAAGCCATGTCATCTCCCAGGGGCGAGGGGGGTTCGAACTGTTATATGCGTATAGAACAGTTGGCCCGCAAGTCCATGATGCGAGCTTTAAACCCTCACCCCTTGCCATTGCAATCGCCCGGCGCCCGGTTAGCATGGCGCAAGGCACGAAGGAGGGCGCATTGAACGACGGACCGGACGAACAGAGGATCGCAGCCGTGGCGGCCGATCCGCGCTATGCCCGGCTGGTGGCGCGGCGGGCGCGGCTCGGCTGGCTGCTGTCCGCCGTCATCTTCTTCGCTTTCGTCGGCTATCTGCTGCTGGTCGCTTTCGACAAGGCGCTGCTGGGCATGCCGATCGGCCAGGGCGTGACCTCGATCGGCATTCCGCTTGGCCTTGGCCTCATCCTGCTCGCCATCGCGCTGACCGGCGCTTATGTGGCCCATGCCAACCGCCATCATGACGCCCAGATGGCCGCGCTCCTGACCGACCACGGCTTCCAGGATCGCGCCGCATGACGGCGTGGCTTGCCGCGCTCGCCGCCGTTTCCATCGCCCTTCTCCCACTCCCCGCGCTCGCGGCGGCGCTGGAGGGGGAGGCGCAGCGCCAGCCGGTCAACTGGGTCGCGATCCTCATGTTCGTCGCCTTTGTCGGGCTGACGCTCTGGATCACCAAGGCGGCTGCGGCGCGCACCCGCACCGCGTCCGACTTCTACACGGCGGGCGGCGGGATCAGCGGTTTCCAGAACGGCCTCGCCATGGCGGGCGACTATATGTCGGCCGCCTCCTTCCTCGGCATCTCGGCGCAGATCTTCAACGACGGCTATGATGGCCTCATCTACTCCACCGGCTTTCTGGTGGGCTGGCCGATCCTGCTGTTCCTGATGGCGGAACGGCTGCGCAATCTCGGCCGCTTCACCTTCGCCGACGTCGCCTCCTACCGCTTCGCCCAGCCGCCGGTGCGCAGCTTCGCGGCGGTCAGCACCTTGCTGGTCGTCAGCTTCTACCTGATCGCGCAGATGGTCGGGGCGGGGCAGCTCATCAAGCTGCTGTTCGGCCTGCCCTATGCCGTGGCGGTGGTGATCGTCGGCGCGCTGATGATGCTCTATGTGCTGTTCGGCGGCATGCGCGCCACCACCTGGGTGCAGATCATCAAGGCGGTGCTGCTGCTGGGCGGCGCCAGCTTCATGGCGCTGATGGTGCTGGCGCATATGGGTTTCAGCCTTGAAGCGCTGTTCGCCCGCGCGGTGGAGGTGAAGACGCAGGCGGCCCTTGCCGATGGCGCGACCACGGCCGAAGCGGCGGAGAGGGGGCGCTCCATCATGGCGCCGGGCAATTTCATCAAGGATCCCGTCTCCGCCATTTCCTTCGGCCTCGCGCTGATGCTGGGAACCGCGGGCCTGCCGCACATATTGATGCGCTTCTTCACCGTTCCCGATGCGAAGGAAGCGCGCAAGTCGGTGCTGTGGGCGACCGGGTGGATCGGCTATTTCTACATCCTGACCTTCATCATCGGCTTCGGCGCCATCGTGCTGGTGGGAACGGAATCCAGCTATCTGGACGGGCAGGGCGCGCTTCGCGGCGGCGGGAACATGGCGGCGATCCATCTGGCCCATGCGATTGGCGGCAACGCCTTTCTGGGCTTCATTTCGGCGGTGGCCTTCGCGACCATCCTCGCCGTGGTGGCGGGGCTGACGCTCTCTGCGGCGTCGGCGGTCAGCCACGATCTCTACGCCACGGTCTTCAAGCATGGCCAGGCGAGTTCGGCGGACGAACTGCGCGTGTCGCGGCTGACCACGCTGGCGCTGGGCGCGCTGGCGGTGCTGCTGGGGCTGCTGTTCGAAAAGCAGAATGTCGCCTTCATGGTCAGCCTGGCCTTCGCGCTGGCCGCGTCGGGCAATTTCCCGGTGCTGATCCTCTCGCTGCTCTGGAACGGATGCACCACGCGGGGCGCGGCCTGGGGCGGGACCATCGGCCTGCTGACCGCCTTCGTGCTGACGCTGCTGTCGCCCGCCGTGTGGACGACCACCTTCAACCTCGGCCCCGCGCCCTTCCCCTACAGTTCCGCGGCGATCTTCTCCGTCCCGGCGGGCTTCCTCTCGATCTGGCTGATCTCTTTGCTCGACCGCTCGCCCCGCGCGGCGGTGGACAAGGCGGGCTATCCGGCGCAGCGGGTGCGGGCGGAAACGGGGATCGGCGCCTTCGCGGCATCCGACCACTGAGCCTTTCTCCCAGCCGACGCGCCGCCCTTGCCGCAGCGCGTCATTTCCTGTAGGGGCGCGCCCGATAGTCCTGAGCAGGCGCGGTGCCCGCCGGGAAACCTTAAATCCCGAAGGCAGTTGCATGTCCCTGCGTAATATCGCGATCATCGCGCACGTCGACCATGGCAAGACCACGCTCGTCGACCAGCTTTTCCGCCAGTCCGGCACCTTCCGCGACAACCAGCGCGTCGAGGAACGGGCGATGGACTCCAACGACCTGGAAAAGGAACGCGGCATCACCATTCTGGCGAAGCCCACCTCGGTCGAATGGAACGGCACGCGCATCAACATCGTCGACACGCCCGGCCACGCCGACTTCGGCGGCGAGGTGGAGCGCATCCTGTCCATGGTCGACGGCGTGATCCTGCTGGTCGATTCGTCGGAAGGCGCGATGCCGCAGACCAAGTTCGTGACCGGCAAGGCGCTGGCCCTGGGTCTTCGCCCCATCGTCGTCGTCAACAAGATCGACCGCCCGGACGAGCGCATCCAGGAAGTGCTGGACGAGGTGTTCGACCTGTTCGTGACGCTGGACGCCACCGACGAGCAGCTCGACTTCCCGGTCCTCTATGCGTCGGGCCGCAACGGCTATGCCAATGAAGACCCGTCGCTGCGTTCCGGCACGCTGGAGCCGCTGTTCCAGAAGATCGTCGACCATGTGCCGCCCCCGGCGCTGGACGTGGACGCGCCGTTCAGCTTCCTGGTGACGCTGCTCGACCGCGACAATTTCCTGGGCCGCATCCTCACCGGCCGCGTCAATTCCGGCACGCTCAAGGTCAACCAGCCGATCCATGCCATCGACGCCGACGGCAATGTGCTGGAAACCGGCCGCGCGTCGAAGATCCTGTCCTTCCGCGGGCTTGACCGGGTGCCGGTGGAAGAGGCGAAGGCGGGCGACATCATCAGCCTTGCCGGCCTGACCGTCGCGACCGTGGCCAACACCATCGCCGACCCGTCCGTCACCACCGCGATCCAGGCCCAGCCGATCGATCCGCCGACCCTCTCGATGCGCTTTGCCGTCAATGACTCGCCGATGGCGGGCCGCGAAGGCAGCAAGGTGACGAGCCGCATGATCCGCGACCGCCTGATGCGCGAAGCGGAATCCAACGTCGCGATCAAGGTGACGGAATCGGCCGACAAGGACAGTTTCGAAGTCGCCGGTCGCGGCGAACTGCAGCTTGGCGTGCTGATCGAGACGATGCGCCGCGAGGGCTTCGAACTCGGCATTTCGCGCCCCCGCGTGCTGTTCGGCGAGGATGAGAACGGCAACAGGACCGAGCCTTATGAAACCGTCGTCATCGACGTGGATGATGAATTCTCCTCGACGGTCGTCGACAAGATGAACCAGCGCAAGGCGGAAATGACCGACATGCGCCCGTCGGGCGGCGGCAAGACCCGCATCACCTTCTCCGCGCCCTCGCGCGGCCTGATCGGCTATCATGGCGAATTCCTGTCCGACACGCGCGGCACCGGCATCATGAACCGGCTGTTCGAGAAATATGGCCCGCACAAGGGCAATATCGAAGGGCGCAAGAACGGCGTGCTGATCTCCAACGGCGCGGGCGAGGCTGTCGCCTACGCCCTCGGCCCGCTGGAGGAACGCGGCGTGCTGATGGTCGGCGTGGGCGAGGCGCTCTACGAAGGCATGATCATCGGCCAGAACGCCAAGCCGGAAGACCTGGAAGTCAATCCGATGAAGTCGAAGGCGCTGACCAACTTCCGCGCCAGCGGCAAGGATGACAGCATCCGCCTGACCCCGCCCTGGAAGATGACGCTGGAACAGGCCATCGCCTATATCGACGATGATGAGATGGTCGAGGTGACGCCCAAGAACATCCGCCTGCGCAAGCGCTATCTCGATCCCAATGAACGCAAGCGCATGTCGCGGGCCAAGGCTGCGGCCTGATCGTTGGAGGGATGAAAAGGGGTCGGGTCGCGAGACGCCGGCCCCTTTTCATGGGAGGCCGGCAACGATGCCAGCCATGCGATTCCTTGTTTTCCGCGATTTCTTGACCAGCGATCGGTTCCGATCGCTTGGAAATCGCTCTAGGGCGTGTGGGGGATTCAGCCCATGGCGGGCTGCAAATAGCGGCTTTCTCCGCTTCCGGTGCTCACGTACTGAAGTACGCTGCGCGCCGGTTCTCGAAATCCACTATTTTCGCCGCGCCCTGAACTGAATCCCCACACACCCTAAAAGGATCGCCCCCAGAATTTGGCGACCTTCGGATCGCTGGCGCAGGAGGTTCGCAGCGCCTGCCATTGCGCCTGATCCAGCGCCGGGCGATAGGCCGCGCCCGGCTTCACGGCGGCGGTAAAACGGCGGCGGCGTTCGGCGGAGAGCGGATGGGAGGAAAGCCAGCTCATCGCCCGCGCCTCCCTTCCTTCCTCCTTGCCGCCGATCCGTTCGAAGAAGGCGGCGGTCGCGGCGGGCGAAATCCCGGCGGCGCGCATCTGCTCGATGGCGACGCCGTCCGCAGCGGTTTCCGCGCCCCGGCCATAGCTCAGCGACAGCACGCCGTTCAGATAATTGCCCGCATTGCCCCCCGCGCCGCCCAGCACGACGCTGAGGCCTAGCTGGCGGATGAGGCCCGTCATCGTGTCGCGGTGGCGCACATGGCCCAGTTCATGGCCCAGCACGCCCGCGACTTCATCGGCGGACTTGGCCTGCTGGATCAGCCCGTCGAACAGGATGATACGCCCCCCTGGCAATGTCACCGCGTTCACCATCGGAATGTTGGCGAGCGCTATGTCGCGGGCCTCGCCGCCGGGGTCGACCTGCGTCGCCAGCCGCCTGAGCGCGGCGTCGCCCGCCGGCGTGCGGCAGAACCGGCCGCCGAAATCGCCCACCATGGCGTCGCCCATCCGGTTCTCCCAGCTTTGCGGGACGAGCGGGGCGACGACGGCGGGCGCTTCGAGCGCGCCCCAGACGATCAGCGCGGCGGCGATGGTGAATATCCCCGCCGCCGGCCACAGGCCGAAGCGGTCGATCCAGCGGCCATAGCGTTCGCCCTTCGGCAGATGGGCGGCGATGTCGGGAGGCGCTTCGCCGGAAAAGCCCAGGCGCCAGCCGGGCACCGCCTTATGCCCATAGGCCGAACGGTCGTCGTGCAGGCCGATGACGGTAAGGTCGCTCCAGTCGGCGGGCAGGCCCGTCCAGCCGCTTTCCGGCTCCTCCAGCACGAACCCGGCCCCGGCGGGACGAAGCAGGACGTTGCGCCGCACCGCCGTCACGCCGTCATAATGCCAGAGCCGGAAGTCCGACATGCCGTTCAGAAAGCGCCGACGTCCAGCGCGTCGAGCAGTCCCTCGCCATGGCGGCTGGTCTTCGTCTGCGACTGGGTGAGTTCATCGGTATAGATGGTGCCGGTCGCGCCCATATGGGTGACAAAGAATTTCCAGTGCCGATATTGCAGGAAGATCGCCCCGATGCCGATCGTGCAGACCACCAGCGCAACATCGCCCAGGAACAGCAATATCCAGTCCTTGGTCCGGGCGTAGAAATGGAAGTCGAGGCCGGTGAGCGACAGTCCCTCCACCGCTTCCCGGAAGAAGCTGGCGTAGAAGGCGAGAGCGATGAGGCCGAGCCCGAGATAGAAGACCAGCACGAATCCGATCACGCCCAGGATCGCGCCGGCCATTTGCGATCCGGCGCCTCCCTGCCCCGGAAAGCCCAGCATCGCCGCCATTGCCGCGCCGCCCACGAACAGCAGGATCGGCAGCAGGTAGAAGAGGAGGAAGCGCTTGAAGGTCGGGCCATGATCGCCCGCCGCTTCGAAGGCGTGCGGGCCGAAGCTCATCTTGTTCCAGCGCTCGTTCCACAGCGACATCATCGACCAGGGGATGAGCAGGCCGAGAGCCATGCTGCCCACGGCCGACTTCCACATATAGGAAATGCCGTAGCCGAAGCCCTGATCGTCGCTGCCGCCCCGGATGCCGTGCCACCATGTCCGGCTCAGGCGGTAGCGCAGCGCGCGGAAGCGGGCGAGGCCGACCATGTAGAAGATCGTCACGAACGCCGCCAGCGTCAGTATCGCGGCGATGCCCCCATGCCCCTGGAGGACGAGGGCCTGCGCGCCGAATTGCAGGAAGAGGAACGGCAGGCCGATCAGCGCCAGCACCATCAGGAAGCCCAGGAACAGCTCCTTGCCCGTTCCCGTCCATTCCAGCCTGTCGTCGATGAAGCGCGTGTTCGCCCAGAGATAGCGTCGCGTGCGCGTCGTCGCCCAGAAGCGGTATATGCCCAGCGTGACGATCGTCAGCAGCAGGTTGGTGAAGGCGATGGGCGCATAGTCGCGCCAATTGCCCTCGAAAGCGAAGCCGTCGCCGCCAATGCGTTCCTGATCCATGAATGCCCCCTTTGTCCCCGGCGGCAGAAGACTATGCCGGGGACCGTCGGTCAAGGGGTTTCGTGACCGTGCCGGACGCTATCCCGCTGAAATGGCGGGGATTGCTCTTTTACGCTCGATCAGAAGCGGGCATATCGTTCATTGCCGACAAAGCCGAGCTTCGTCACGCCTGCCCGGCGGATGTCGGCCAGCACTTCATCCACCGTCACGTAACGCGCTCCCGCATCGGGCTGGAACTGGAGTTCCGGTTCGGCAGGCAGGCGCAGCGCGGCGGCGAGATATTGGCGGAGGGTCAGCCGGTCGACGGCCTCGCCGTTCCAGCGGACGGTGCCGTCGGCGTCGATGCCGACCCTGTTCTTGACGGCGTCGATCGGCGGCGGGGTCAGCTCCTTGGGGGTCTGCGGCAGGTCGACGCCGACGCTGTGCGTCTGGAGCGGGATCGTGATGATGAACATGATCAGCAGCACCAGCATCACGTCGATCAGCGGCGTGCTGTTCATGTCCGACATCGGCGTTTCCCCGTCGCCCGGCCGGGGTCTTGCGAAGCTCAAGGCCATATGCGTCCCTCCCATGGGAATAATGATATAACAGCACATACATCATGCGCTGACCGCGATGCGCTGGCAAGAGGGCTTCTATTGACAGGGCGGGCGGCCCATTTATGGGGAAGGCGCGGCTTTTCCCGGCTGCGCGATCCGCCATTTCAACAGAAAGACCCTCCGTGTCCGCCATGCTCAAGATCACCCTGCCCGACGGTTCCGTGCGTGAAGTCGCGCCCGGCACTACCCCGGCGGACATTGCGGCGGCGATCGGGCCGGGGCTGGCCAAGGCGGCCATCGCGGCGCGGGTCGATGGCGAGCTGCGCGACATCATGCGGCCGCTGGAGGCCGATGCGCAACTGGCGTTGGTGACGTCGCGGGATGAGGCGGACGCGCTGGAACTGGCGCGGCACGACTTCGCCCATGTGCTGGCCGAAGCGGTGCAGGCGCTGTTTCCGGGAACGCAGATCACCTTCGGCCCGGCGACGGACGACGGCTTCTATTATGACTTCGCGCCCCCCCTCGTCGAAGGAAAGCCGCGACCCTTCACGGAGGAAGACCTGCCCGCCATCGAGGCGAAGATGCGGGAGATCATCGCCGCCGACAAGCCGCTGCGCCGCGAGGTGTGGAAGCGCGAGGACCTGATCGCGCGCTGGCGGGCCGGGGGCGAGACCTTCAAGGCCGAATGGGCCGCCGAACTGCCCGAGGGCGAGGAACTGACCGTCTATTGGTCGGGCGGCGACTGGCTCGACATGTGCCGGGGACCGCATCTGGCCTCGACGGGCAAGCTCGATCCCGCGGCGTTCAAGCTGACCCGCGTGTCGGGCGCCTATTGGCGCGGCGACCAGAAGAACGCGATGCTGAGCCGCATATATGGCACCGGCTGGCTCAACCGGAAGCAGCTCGACGCGCACCTCACGCGGCTGGAGGAAGCGGCCAGGCGCGACCATCGCAAGCTCGGCGCGGAGATGGACCTGTTCCACCTCCAGCAGGAGGCGCATGGATCGGTCTTCTGGCACCCCAAGGGCTATATCATCTGGCGGGCGCTGGAGGCCTATATGCGCCGCGCCATCGACGATGCGGGCTATCGCGAGGTGAAGACGCCGCAGGTCATGGACGCCCGCCAGTGGGAGCAGTCCGGCCACTGGGGCAAATATCGCGAAAATATGTTCGTCATCCCCGACGAGGTGCCCAATGTCGAGGATGAAGGGCCGCTGGTGTCGGACGATGCCGACTGGATGGCGCTCAAGCCCATGAACTGCCCGGCGCATGTCCTGATCTTCCGCCAGGGGATCAAGAGCTATCGCGACCTGCCGCTGCGCTTCTACGAAAATGGCTGCTGCCATCGCAACGAGCCGCATGGCGCGCTGCACGGGCTGATGCGCGTGCGCCAGTTCACGCAGGACGACGCGCATATCTTCTGCCGCGAAGACCAGATCGTGGAGGAAGTGCGGGCCTTCTGCGCGCTGGCGGACCGCATCTACAAGGATTTCGGCTTCACTTATTCGATCAAGCTGGCCCTGCGTCCCGAAAAGCGCTTCGGCAGCGATGCGATGTGGGATCAGGCGGAAAACGAACTGCGCGACGCGGTGGCGGCGGCTGGCCTCGACACGCCCGAATATGGCTGGGAGGAGCTGCCGGGCGAGGGCGCCTTCTATGCGCCGAAGCTGGAATGGCATCTGACCGATGCGATCGGGCGGACCTGGCAGGTAGGCACGATCCAGTCGGACCGGGTGCTGCCGGAGCGACTCGACGCGTCCTATGTCGGCGAGGATGGCGAGCGGCACCGGCCGGTGATGCTGCATCGGGCGATCTTCGGTTCCTACGAGCGGTTCATCGGCATCCTCATCGAACATTATGCGGGCCGTTTCCCGCTCTGGCTGGCGCCGGTGCAGGCGGTGGTGGCGACCATCGTGTCCGATGCGGACGGCTATGCAAGCGAGGTGGCGGAAAAGCTGCGCGCCGCGGGAATCCGGGCGGAAACCGACCTCCGCAACGAGAAGATCAACTACAAGGTGCGCGAACACAGCCTGGCCAAAGTGCCCAATCTGCTGGTCGTCGGCCGGCGGGAGGCGGACGAGGGCACGGTGGCCCTGCGCGAGCTTGGCAAGGAGGGGCAGAGCGTCCTTTCTGTCGACGACGTCATCGCCCGTCTTGCAAAAGAGGCGCGGGCGCCCGATATGCGGTGAGGCAGCAATGCCACATGGGGCCGGTAAATCCGCGTTGCGGACTTGCCGCCCCTTTCGGCTTTGCGCTAAAGGGCCGCCAGAGTCGATCGATCAACTACCATAGGAGAAGCCACTATACGTCCCCCAATGATGCGCCGTCCCATGGCGCCGCCGCCGAAGTCCGGTCCCCGTTACAACGAGTTCATCAACGTGCCCAAGGTGCGCGTGATCGATGACGAAGGCGAAAATCTGGGCGTGATGTATACGCAGGAAGCGATAGAGCGCGCCTATGAGATCGGGCTGGACCTGGTCGAGGTGTCGCCCAACGCCGATCCGCCGGTGTGCAAGTTCCTGGACATCGGCAAGTACAAGTACGAGGCGCAGAAGAAGGCGAACCTCGCCCGCAAGACCCAGAGGACGCAGGAGATCAAGGAGATCAAGATGCGTCCGAACATCGACGATCACGACTATGATACGAAGATGAAGAAGGTCCATGATTTCATCGGCGAGGGCGACAAGGTGAAGATCACCCTGCGTTTCCGCGGCCGTGAATTGTCGCATCAGCAGCTTGGCATGCAACTGCTCCAGCGCGTGGCGGAGAATGTGGGCGAGATCGCGAAGGTCGAAGCCTATCCGCGCATGGAGGGCCGCCAGATGCTGATGGTGCTGGCGCCGAAATAAGGCCGCCGATTTTTAGACGAGCTTTGTCGATCGGTCCCCCTCCCCATCGAAAGATGGGGAGGGGGACCGGCCGAAAGCTGGCGGAGGGGAGCGCCGCAGGCCCTTGCGCGAACTGCAAGGCCGGGCCTCATCCGGCTTGGCCGCCGAGAATCGACGCGGATGTCGCGCCGCATTTCATCCTTCGCTCCCAAACCGGATTGTCGCCAACTCAGCCGTAAACCGGCGTGGAGGGCCGTTCCGCCCGCTGGATGCGGTCGCGGCCTGACTTCTTGGCGCGGTAGAGCGCCTCGTCGGCCTGGCCGATGGCCGCCATCACCGGCCCACCCCGCCATGCGCATAGCCCTGCGGAAAAGGTGATCGGCTGGTCGCTCACCATGCCGACAGGCTCCCGCCGCATCCGTTCCGCGATGCGCGCCAGCGACCAGCTCGCCTCATCCTCTATCGCGTCCTGATAGAAGATCGCGAATTCCTCGCCGCCCCAGCGGGCGATGATGTCGATGCGGCGGGTCTGCGACGACAGGCGAGAGGCGAAATCGGCCAGCACGCGGTCGCCCTCGTCATGGCCCAGCATATCGTTGACCTGCTTGAAATGGTCGAGATCGATGATCGCGATGCAGCCCCTGCGCCTGGCGAGCGGAAGCGCGTCGAGCTGCGCCAGGAAGCCGCGCCGGTTGGCGATGCCGGTCAGCGCATCCTCATTGGCGGCGATGTTCAGTTCGTCGATCCGCTCCCGCGTCGCGACGGCGGCTCCGCGCACCCCATGGAAAAGCCTGGAAATAATGTCCCCCACTTCCGGCAGGGTCGGCCCGCCGCGTTTGCGGGCGGACTGCTCGGCCGGGTCCAGCGCGTCCGCCAGCGCGTGGATCGGGTCCAGCAAGGCGCCGATGCCGATCAGCGCTCCGGCTGCACCCGCCATCGTCGCCAGGGCGAGGACGATGAATTCCGCCCAGGCGATCCGCCCCGTCGCCGCGCCCCAGACGATATAGCCCAGCAGCGGCAGGTGGGTGGTCAGGAAGCAGAGGGTGAAGAGGCGAAACCGCAGCGAGCGGGGAAAGATGAAGGATGTCGCGAGGTAGAATTGCATCCCGTGGCCCTGTCATTGCAATCGGGGCAAAATTGGCGCGGCGCGTAAAGAGGGGATGAAGGAAGAGGGTTAACGCCCGGCTCAAGGACGAACCGTGCCGTGCATGAGTCGAACGGTTGGAGCGTCATGCGGAAAAGCCGGTCCGGCAGCCTGTCGGAGGGCAGGATCGCTCTCCGCCGCAAGGGATGCTCTGAACTGCTTCAGCGGGACGCGCCCGGCACCCATTTCACATCGCCCGCGCCATTGCCGTTCAGGCGCCGGGCCAGCACGAACAGCAGGTCGGACAGGCGGTTGAGATAGGCCAGCGCGTGCGGATTGAGCGCGACCTCGGCCGCCGCCGCGGTGGCGGATCGTTCGGCGCGACGGGTGACGGCGCGGGCCAGGTGCACGGCCGCTGCCGCCGCCGACCCGCCGGGCAGGACGAAGCTGTCCAGCGGCGCCAGGTCCGCGTTCATGACATCGATCTGCCGCTCCAGCCGCTCGACCTGAAGGGCGACGATCCGCAGCGCCCAGGGTTCGTCCTCTCCGTCCGGGATGGGCGTGGCAAGGTCGGCGCCCAGGTCGAACAGGTCGTTCTGGACCGTCGTCAGCCAGCCCGCCTCCGGCCTGTCGCCGATGGCGATGACGGCAAGCCCGATGGCGCTGTTCGCTTCGTCGACATCGCCCACCGCCTGCATGCGCGGGGCATGCTTGGGCAGGCGCGAGCCGTCGACCAGCCCGGTGGTTCCCCCGTCCCCGGTGCGGGTGTAGATCTTGTTCAGCTTCACCATGCCGGGCGGCGCATCAGCCATTGCCCTTCATCAGCAGCAACAGCGCGACGATGATCACCGCCACCGCCTGGAACAGGATGCGGTTCATCATCATCCTGTTCTGCTTCAGGCTGGACGGGCTGGGTCCGCCCTCGGGCGAGTTCAACTGCTCCTTGGTCATCTGAAGAAAGGCGACGATCCCCCGGATCAATGCGAACAGGGTGGCGCCCATGGCCAGGATCAGGGCGATGACGAGCAGCGTGTTCATGCGCTGAATCTAGGCGCTGGCCAGCGAAATGCCAATCGGAAAGCGCGCATGGCGCAGATCGTCGGCCAGGCGCCGGGGGTCCACGCCCTCCGCCCGCAGATCGGCAAGCGCGATCGACCCGTCCCGCTTGGCCAGCCGCCTGCCGTCCGGCCCGGCCAGCAGCGGATGATGGACATAAAGGGGGGACGGCAGGCCAAGCAGCGCCTGGACCAGCCGGTGGATGTCGGTCGCGCTCCGCAGGTCGTCGCCGCGCAGCACATGGGTCACGCCCATCGCCGCATCGTCCAGCGTGCAGGAGAGATGATAGCTGGCGGGCGCGTCTTTGCGCGCCAGCACGACGTCGCCGGCGGCAAGCGGCTCGGCGCGGACGGGCGACGCCGCGTCGTCGGCGGGCGGGAAGGGCAGGGCGCGCCAATGCAGCGGCCCGGCCTGCGCGACCGCGCGCGCCATGTCGATCCGCCAGGCATGCGGCTCCCCCGCCGCGATCCGCCTTGCCCGCGCCGCTTCGTCCAGCCGCCGGCATGTGCCGGGATAGACCGGCCCCTCCGGCCCATGCGGGGCGGCGGCGCTGGCGGCTATGTCGGCGCGGGTGCAGAAACAGGGATAGAGCAGGCCCATCGCCTCCAGCCGCTCCAGCGCGGCCCGGTAGCGGTCCAGCCGCGCCGACTGGAAGACGATCTCCCCGTCCCAGGCGATGCCCAGCCAGCGCATGTCCTCGACGATGCCGTCGACATGCTCCGGCCGGCTGCGGGTGCCGTCTATGTCCTCGATCCGCAGGCGGAAGGAACCGCCCCGCGCATGGGCCAGGTCCATCGCCAGCAACGCCGACCAGGCGTGCCCCACATGCAACCTACCCGTGGGGCTTGGGGCGAAGCGAGTCACCATATGCTGTGGCTGTGCCGATTGAGTCATACAGGCCCTTGACGGGGTGGGGGTGTTAATGCTGTCATGCCGGCGTCACGTTTCTGAACGATCAGGGCGGTGGCGAAAGGGGGTTGAAGGGTAATATATGTACCATCCCGACCTGATACGACATCCGGAAAACTGTCCGGCTTTGGTGCTGAATGCGGACTACACGCCTTTAAGCTATTATCCACTGAGCCTCTGGCCCTGGCAAACCGCCATCAAGGCGGTTTTTTTGGATCGGGTGGACATCGTCGCCAGTTATGAGCGGCAGGTGCACAGCCCCAGCCTTCGGATGCAGATCCCATCGGTGATCGCGCTGAAGCAATATGTGAAGCCGTCGGAACATCCCGCCTTCACCCGGTTCAACCTGTTCCTGCGCGACAAGTTCGCCTGCCAATATTGCGGCTCCCCGAACGACCTGACCTTCGACCATGTCATTCCGCGCCGCGCCGGCGGGCGGACGACCTGGGAAAATGTCGCGACGGCCTGCTCGCCCTGCAACCTCAAGAAGGGCGGCCGCACGCCGAAGGAGGCGCATATGCAATTGCACGTGACGCCGATCCGCCCGACGAGCTGGCAGTTGCAGGAACATGGCCGGGCCTTCCCGCCCAACTATCTGCACGAAAGCTGGCACGACTGGCTTTACTGGGACGTGGAACTGCTGGCTTGAAATCCTGGGCGGGGGGACCGCATGCTCCCGCCCGCGCGGGAACAGGCCGCGTCCCTCATTCCATTCCCGGCAGCCAGTCCAGGTCCATATCCTTGTGCCGGTTGGTGTAATGGCCGATCTCCTCCAGCCGCGCCATGTCGCGCAGGGTGATCCGCCCATTGGCCCGGCTGATCAGCCCTTCCTGCTCCATCTGCCGGATCATCCGGTTCACATGGACGGAGGTGAGGCCGATGGCGTCGCCGATCTCCTCCTGCGTCAGCTTGAGGTCGAAGCTGTCGGTGATGCTGTCGTCCGTCACCCGCAGGCGATCGAATATGTCCAGCAGGAAGGACGCCACCCGCGCCTTGGCCGACGTCCGCCCCAATGAGGCGAGCCGGTCGGTCAGCGCGACGCGCTCCGCATTGGACAGCAGGAACAGCAGCGCCGCGACGCGGGGATATTCCTCCAGCAGGCGGCGCAGCGCATGCTTGTCGAACGGGCAGATGATCGCGTCCGACAGAGCCACCAGCGATTCCGGCGCCCGGCTGTAGATCGTGCTGGCCGATCCGATGAAATCGCCCGGAAAATAGACGCGCAGGATCTGCCTGCTGCCGTCGGGCAGGATGACGAAGCTCATCACCCGCCCTTCGCGCAGGACGAACAGTTCGGTCACCATCTCGTTGACGCGCTGGATCATCGCGCCGCGCCTCACCTTGCGGGGATTTTCCTCCAGCCTCGTAAGCGCCTTCTTCTCCGCATCGGACAGGGGCACATGCTTCGCCAACCTGTCCGCGAAACAACTTGTTGCCACCAAAAACACCTTTTTGCTTGCATTGTCGTTACGATGGCAAAACGCCCCACGCGTCTTTTGGCTGCATTTCCGCAAACTGCACTAAACTCGATCAATAATGGGCGGGCGAACGCACAAATGTTTCAAGGGCGCGCAGAAACGCGCCCATGAACGGACAGCCGCGCCGCACGCCTTGCGGAAACCGGAATTAACGTTAAGAACCCAGCCGATGGACCGCATTCACATCCGCGGCGGCAAAGCGCTGAACGGCCGCCTTCCCATTTCCGGCGCGAAGAACGCCGCGCTGACCCTGCTGCCCTGCGCGCTGCTGACCGACGAGCCGGTGACGCTGCGCAACCTGCCGCGCCTGGCGGACGTGGACAGCTTCGGCCACCTGCTGAACCAGCTTGGCGTGTCGACCATGGTGGAGGGCGCCCGGCCGGAGGATTTCGGCCGCGTCATGACCATGCGGGCAGGCCGCGTCACCTCTACCGAGGCTCCCTATGACATCGTGCGCAAGATGCGGGCGTCGATCCTGGTGCTCGGCCCGCTGCTCGCCCGCGCGGGCGAGGCGCGGGTGTCGCTGCCCGGCGGCTGCGCCATCGGCAACCGGCCCATCGACCTGCACCTGAAGGCGCTGGAGGCGTTCGGCGCGGTCATAGAGATCAACGCCGGCTATGTCCGCGCCAGTTCGCCGGACGGGGGCCTGCCGGGCGGCATCTACACCTTCCCGGTGGTGTCGGTCGGCGCGACGGAAAATGCGCTGATGGCCGCCGTGCTGGCCAAGGGCACCTGCACCCTGGAAAATGCCGCGCGGGAGCCGGAGATCGTCGACCTCTGCAAGCTGCTGATCGCCATGGGCGCGGACATAGAGGGCGTGGGCTCCGACAAGCTCGTCATCCACGGCCGCGACCGGCTGCACGGCGCGACCTACAGCGTCATGCCCGACCGGATCGAGGCGGGCAGCTATGCCTGCGCCGCGGCGATCACCGGCGGGTCGCTGGAACTGGCGGGCGCCTGCGCCGACGACATGCACGCCATCCTGGCCGCGCTGCGCGACGCCGGGGTCCATGTCGAGGAACTGAGGGACGGCATCAGGGTGTCGGCGGACGGCCGGCTGCGCCCGCTCACCATCTCGACCGCGCCTTTCCCGGCCTTCCCGACCGACATGCAGGCGCAGTTCATGGCGATGCTGACGCTGGCCGACGGCGCATCGGTGCTGACGGAGACGATCTTCGAAAACCGCTACATGCACGTGCCCGAACTGGCCCGCATGGGGGCGGACATCGGCGTCAACGGCCGCACGGCGGTGGTGCGCGGGGTCGACCGGCTGGTCGGCGCGCCCGTCATGGCGACCGACCTGCGCGCCTCGATGAGCCTCATCCTCGCCGGCCTCGCCGCGGAGGGGGAGACCCAGGTCAACCGCGTCTATCATCTCGACCGCGGCTATGAACGGCTGGAGGAGAAGCTCTCCGCCGTCGGCGCGGACATAGAGCGCGTCAGCGATGGCTGAAGGACGCGGGCTCGAGACGGACCGCGCGGCGCTGCTGGCGCGCTACGATCTCGATACCGGGGGCTTCGACACGCTCGACCAGATCACCGCCTTCGCCGCCGCGCTGTGCGAAGCGCCCATCGCCCTGGTCAGCGTCGTCGAGGATGAACGCCAACGTTTCCTCGCCCGCAACGGCCTGGATGTGGAAGAAACCCCCCGCGACATATCCTTCTGCGCCCATGCCATGCAGGGTCCGGAAATCTTCGTGGTGTCCGACGCGACGCGGAACCCCGATTTTCGCGACAACGCCCTCGTCACGGGGGCGCCCTTCATCCGTTTCTACGCCGGTGCGCCGCTGATCGACGGCGAAGGGGCGTCGCTGGGCGCGCTCTGCGTCATCGACGACAAGCCGCGCGACGACCTGACGGATCTTCAGCGCCAGGGGCTTTCCCTGCTCGCCCGCCAGGTCATGGTGGAACTGGAGGGCCGCCGCCGCGACCGCGACGTGATCGCCCGGCAGCAAAGGGACGCGCAGGCGGTGGCGGAAAGCGACCGCATGTTCCGGACCCTGGCCGACACCATGCCGCAAATGGTCTGGTCGACGCTGCCGGACGGCTATCATGATTATTACAATGCCCGCTGGTATGAATTCACCGGCGTTCCCGCGGGATCGACCGATGGCGAGGGATGGAACGGCATGTTCCATCCGGACGATCAGGAACGCGCCTGGGGGCGCTGGCGCCATTCGCTGGAAACCGGCGAACCCTATGAGATCGAATATCGGCTGCGCCATCATGGCGGCGATTATCGCTGGACATTGGGCCGCGCCCTGCCGATCCGGGACGAACATGGGGCGATCGTGCGCTGGATCGGCACCTGCACCGACATTAACGACCAGATCGCCATGGTGGAGGAGCGGGAGGTCATCGCCCATGAACTCTCCCACCGGATCAAGAACATATTTTCGGTGATTTCCGGGCTGATCGGCCTGTCGGCGCGCCAGCATCCGGAAATCCGCGCCGTCGCCGACGACCTGCGCGACCGCATCATGGCGCTGGGGCGCGCCCATGATTTCGTGCGGCCCCACGGCCCCAATTCGCAGCCGGACAAGGGCGAGGGGCGGCTCTGGGGCATATTGGAACAGATTTTCGCGCCCTATCGCGACGCGCTGGGTCCGCGCATCCATTTTTCCGGCGACAATCCCGAAATCGACGACCGCTCGGCCACGCCGCTGGCGCTGCTGTTCCATGAACTGGCGACCAACGCCGCCAAATATGGCGCGCTCTCCCTGCCCGACGGGCGGGTGAAGATGGAGGTGAAGGACGAGGACGGCCAGATCCGCATCGACTGGCGGGAGGAGGGCGGTCCGTCGACCGTCCCCCCGACCGGCGAGGGTTTCGGCAGCCGCCTGATGCAGCTCAGCGTCGAACGGCAACTGGGCGGCCGCATGACCCGTGACTGGCGGCCCGAGGGCCTCAGCCTCAGCCTCTGGATTCCAGCGCGCTCCATGAGCCGGACGCCGGCAGGAAAGGGGTGAAGCCGGCGATTTCGGCGGCTTCCAGTTCGGGCCGCTCGGTGGCGGCCAGATGCAGCGTCTCGGCGATGCTGCGGGCGCGGAAAGGCTTGGTGATGACGCCCAGCGCAGCGACGGAGGCGGCGCCGATCTGCGCCGGATTGGCCGTCACATAGATGACGCGGATGCCATATTGGCTGGCCAGTTCGACGCCGATGCCCGGCCCGGTCGGGCCGTCGCGCAGGTTGAGATCGACCAGGGCGATGTCGCAATCATAGGCCGCGTCGAGCGCCGCCTGGCGATCCGCCGCGATGGCGCCGACGGTAAAGCCCGCGTCCTCCACGATATGCTCGATTTCCAGCGCGACGAAAATCTCGTCTTCTACGATCAGAACCTTTTTGCTCATTCCAACGTCCAGGCAACCGGAGGCGTAAAATGCGCAAATCGCCGGGCGGTTCCCCAAGGCGCTGAAATTTTTTCAGGCGCCGTCGGGCGGCACGCTGGTCCAGAGCGTTTCGAACGCGGTGCCCCGCATCAGCAGCACGGAGGCGGGATAGCCCGCGCCGCTGGCCTTGCGGGCGGTGTCGGTGGCGTTTTGCACCGCCGCCTCCCGCGTCGCGAAGGGGCCGTAATAGCGGTTGTCGAGGTTGATCTTCCACACGCCCTCATGTTCCAGGACGATGTAGCGGGCATGGGGCAGGGGCACTTACAAGACCTCCGTATTATAATGGTGCCAGGCCATGATCGCCGCCGCGCCGCGATGGGGGCGCCAGGGTTCGGCCAGTTCCCGGGTCAGCTTCTCGCCGGGCCGTTCGGGCAGGCCCAATATCCGCCCGATCTCGATCTGCACCGCCAGGTCTCCCGCCGGCCAGACATCCGGCCGCCCTTCCGCGAACAGCAGATAGATTTCCGCCGACCAGCGCCCGATCCCCTTGATCCGCACCAGTTGCGCGATGGCTTCCTCATCGTCCTGGGGCAGGTCGTGCAGGTCGATGCCGCCGCTCACCACCAGTTCCGCCAGGCTGCGGGCATAGCCCTGCTTCTGCCGCGACAGGCCGCAGGCGCGCAGCGCGTCGAAATCGCGGGAGAGCAGGGCGTCCGGCGCGCAGCCCGCGCCCAGTTCCGTCTCCAGCCTGCGCCAGACGGCGGCGGCCGCGGCGACGCTCACCTGCTGGCCGACGATGGTGCGCAGCAGGGTTTCATAGCCCGGTTCGCGCATGCGGGGCAGGGGATAGCCGACCCGGCCGATCGCCGCGGCGAAACCCGGCTCCATGGCGGCGATGACGTCCAGGCTGGCCCGCAACTCTTCCGCTGTATTCACCATCAATTGTCGCCCGGCCCTTGATTTCCCGTCGCCCGTCCGACATGAGCGGCGGGAAAAGATATGAGGGATCTGGGTACATGGCGAAACTGATCGTGGTCAACCGTTCGGGCGAAGAACAGGCGGTGGAGGCGCAGAGCGGCCTTTCCGTGATGGAGATCATCCGCGACAACGGCTTTGACGAACTGCTGGCGCTGTGCGGCGGCTGCTGCTCCTGCGCGACCTGCCATGTCTTCGTCGACCCGGCCTTCGCCGACAGCCTGCCCGCGATCAGCGAGGATGAGAACGACCTGCTCGACAGTTCCGACCATCGCAACGAGACCAGCCGCCTGTCCTGCCAGTTGCAGTTCAGCGATTCGCTGGACGGCCTGCGCGTGACGATCGCCCCGGAAGACTGAGTCCCCCCCAAAAAATTCCTCCCTATGCGAAGCATGGGGAGGGGGACCGGCCGAAGGCTGGTGGAGGGGAAATACGCAGGTCGTGCCCCCTTCCCCTCCACCAGCCTTCGGCCGGTCCCCCTCCCCATCTCCCGATGGGGAGGAACAGGTCGCACCCCCAACCGTCCACCGCCGCTAAGGCCGCACCCTCAGCGTGGCCGCAGGCGCCTCGCCGGTCAGCGGCGTCACCTTCCACACGATCCGCTTGCCCTGCGGCATATTCTGCGCGCCGTCCTCCTGATTCTGGCTGACGATCTCCGCATCGGTGGTCAGCGTGAACAGCCCGTCCAGCGCCTTGGCCGCATCCTCGCCCGCGCCCCCGCCCATCGGGTTCTGGCTCTTGTCATAGCCGTTGGAATAGCCCGGCGCCTTCACCCGCACCCGGTCCTCCCCGCGCAGTTCCACCGCGACGAAGGGCAGCACGATCTGCGCATCGCTGTTGAACGGAAAGAGGAAGGCGTGGGTCAGCCGACCGCCGATGGCATAGTCGATCTCGAACCGCCGGTTCCCCATATAGCGGGCCGACCGAAATCCCTTTTCCTTCGAAAGCGCCGCCGCGATGGCCTGCATCTGCTGCTCGTCGCCCTTGCCGTCCTTGCCGTCGAAACTCTCCCCCTGCTCCTTCGATTGAAGCGCGGTGCGCAGGCTGCTCTGCCTATCCTTGGGCGCGGCATCGTCTATCGGATCGTCGCCCGACGGCATGGAGCCAAGCCCCTTGCCGACATCCGACGCCAATATCTCGCCCTTATAGGTGAAGCTGAAACTCCGGTCGGCGCGGATATCCAGCGTCGATTCGAACCTGCCCGGCGTCACCAGACAGGCCGACAGCAGCAGACTGGCCGCCAGCACCCCGGCGAAGCGAAGAAAAGCGCCCATGTCCACCCCCCGTCAGTCGCTCTTACCGGCTGGCCGCCGCGTAGAGGGCAATCGCCGCCGCATTGGACACGTTCAGGCTTTCCATGCGCGGACTGATCGGCAGTTTAGCCAAAATGTCGCAATGCGCCATGCTGTTGTGCCGCAGCCCTTCGCCCTCGGCCCCCAGCACCAGCGCGACCCGTGACGTGCCGATGGCCTCGCCCAGGGTCTGCTCCGCCGCGCCGTCCAGCCCGATGCGCCAGTAACCCGCCTCCGCGATCTCATCCAGAGCGCGGGCCAGGTTCACCACCCGCACCCAGGGCACGATCTCCAGCGCGCCCGAAGCCGACCGCGCCAGCACCCCCGATTCGGGCGGCGCATGCCGGTCCTGCGTCACGATGCACAGCGCGTCGAACGCCGCCGCAGACCGCAGGATCGCGCCGACATTATGCGGGTCCGTCACCTGGTCCAGCACCAGCACCGGGCGCTTGTCGTCCTGCCCCGCCTCCAGCACGTCGCCCAGCCACACATCGTCCAGCGGCTCCACCTCCGCCACGATGCCCTGATGCGGCGCGTCCGACGGCACCATCCGGCCCAGATCGGCAACATCGGCATAGACGATGGGCAGGACCGGCGGCAGGTCGAGCGCATTCAAAGCGTCCCGCGTCCCCCATATCTTGCGCACCACCCGGTCGGGATTGGCCAGCGCGGCGATGACGGCATGCCGTCCATAAAAACGGGGGAAAGTGCCCTTGGCCTTTCCGGTGCGATTTCCTCTTTTCATGGGAAGCGCTCTTTTCACATTGAGCCATTGACAGGCAAGTCTCCTTTCGCCATTGGAGCGCCCTCCAGCCGGTCGGGGCACTCTCCGACGCGGTTAGGCGACTGGACAGGTGGCCGAGTGGTTAAAGGCAGCAGACTGTAAATCTGCCCGGGTTTCCCGTACGCTGGTTCGAATCCAGCCCTGTCCACCATCGCCCCCCTCAGGCCGCACTGACCGGCCTTATGGCTCAGCCCATCTCTCCGCCGGTTGCTTGCATGCGTCGACGGGATAAGTGCGGTTCATCCGACATCTGCTACACTTCCCCTGATGAGCATCAACCGCCGCGCCGTCCTGACCGCTGCCCTTGCCGGCTTCCTCACGCTCCCGCTGCCCCGCCGCGCCCTCGCGGCGGGCGAGGTGGAGCGCGTGGACGACCTGATCGCTCGCATGACCATAGAGGAAAAGGCGGGCCAGATGACCTGCCTGGCCGACAGTTTCCGCCCCTATAACCCGCCCAATCCGCAGGTCGGCATCCAGAATGAAAGGCAACTGGCGGACGAGATCCGCAAGGGCAGGGTCGGCTGCCTGTTCAACGGCATCGGCGTGGCGGGCGCCCGCCGCGCACAGGACATCGCGCTCAAACAAAGCCGCCTCGGCATCCCCCTGCTGTTCGCGGGCGACGTGATCCATGGCCTGAAGACCATCTTCCCCGTGACCCTCGCCGAATCGGCCAGCTTCGATCCGGCGCTCGCCGAACGCACCGCCCGCGCCATGGCGGTGGAGGCGACGGCGGCGGGCCTGCACCTCACCTTCGCGCCGATGGTCGACGTCGCCCGCGACCAGCGCTGGGGCCGGGTGGTGGAGGGGGCGGGGGAGGACGTCGCCCTCGGCAGCCTCTTCGCCGCCGCCCGCGTGCGCGGCTTTCAGGGCCGCGATCTGCGCCGCGACGACAGCCTGCTCGCCTGCCCCAAGCATTTCGCCGCCTATGGCGCGGTCGCGGGCGGCCTGGAATATGGCAGCGTCGACATCAGCGAAGAGACGCTGCGGGAGACGCATCTGCCCCCCTTCGGCGCGGCCTTCGCGGCAGGCGCGCTCGCCACCATGGCGGCGTTCAGCGAGATCAACGGCGTCCCCGCGACAGCCGACCGCGACCTCCTCACCGACCTGCTGCGCGGCGAGATGAAATTCCGCGGCTTCGTCTTTTCCGACTATACCGCCGACGAGGAACTGATCGCCCATGGCTATGCGGAGGATGAGCGCGACGCCGCCCGCCTCGCCATTCTCGCGGGCGTCGACATGTCGATGCAGAGCGGCCTCTATATCCGCCACATCCCCGATCTGGTGAAGAGCGGCGCGGTGCCGATGGAGACGGTCGACGTGGCCGTCCGCCGCATCCTCTACGTCAAGACCGCCATCGGCCTGTTCGAAAACCCCTACCGCTCATTGAATGAGGAAGTGGAAAAGACCCGCATCTTCACGCCTTCCCATCGCGCCCTTGCCCGCGAAGCCGCCACGCGCTCCATCGTGCTGCTCCAGAACAACGGCGTCCTCCCCCTCGACCCCGCCAGGGGCCAGACCATCGCCCTGATCGGCCCCTTTGCGGAGGACAGGATGAACGTCTACGGCCCCTGGGCCTTTTACGGCGACAAGGGGAAGGGCGTCGACATCGCCACCGGCCTGCGCGCCGCCATGCCGGACCCGTCCAAATTGCTGATCGCGCCGGGCAGCGGCATATTGACGCCCATCGACGGCGGCGTCGCCAAGGCGGTGGAGACCGCGAAGGCGGCGGACATCGTCCTCCTCGCGCTGGGTGAATCGCAGGACATGTCGGGGGAGGCGCAATCGCGCACCGCCATCGAAATCCCCATCGTGCAGCAGGCGCTGGCCGACGCGGTCGCCGCCACCGGCAAGCCCGTCATCGTCCTGCTCCGCCACGGCCGCGCCCTCGCGCTGCACGACGGCGTGGCCAATGCGCAGGCGATCCTCGCCACCTGGTTCCTGGGTTCGGAATCCGGCCACGCCATTGCCGACATTATTTTCGGCAGGGAAAACCCCTCCGCCAAGCTGCCGGTCAGCTTCCCCTGGGAATCGGGGCAGGAGCCTTTCTTCTACGACCGCAAATCGACCGGCCGCCCGGTGATCGACAACCGCACCGAATATCGCTCGCGCTACACGACCACCGACAACAGCGCCCGCTTTCCCTTCGGCCACGGCCTCAGCTACAGCGAGTTCGTTCTCGACCAGCTCAAATTCTCCGACACCGCGCTCCGCTGGGACGCCGCCATCGGCATCACCGTCCGCGTCACCAACAAGGGCCAGCGCAAGGGCAGCGAAGTGGTCCAACTCTACATCCGCGACCGCGTGGCGAGCCGCACCCGCCCCATCCGCGAACTCAAACGCATAGAGCGCGTCACGCTGGGACCGGGGGAAAGCAAGACGCTCCGCTTCTCCCTCTCCCGCATCGACCTGGAATTCGTCGGCGCAGGCAACCGCCGCATCGCCGAACCCGGCGCCTTCGACCTGTGGATCGGCCAGTCCAGCGTCGGCGGCCTGCAGGGCGCCTTCACCCTCTACGCCGCAGGATAGCAGCGGCCATGGGCCTTCACCCCATAACGTCATCCCGGGCTTGACCCGGGATCCCGCTTTCTTTTCTTCCGCCGCGCCAGGGGAAGCTGGACCCCGGGTCAAGCCCGGGGTGACGAAACCCGGATGGAGTGGGCGAAACCCTGTCCTACACCCCCGCGACCATGCCATAACCCCACCGGCTCTTTCCCACCGTCAACCCACCCACCCCGCACTAGGGTGTGTGGGGATTCAGCCCATGGCGGGCTGCAAATGGCGGACTTCTGCGCTTCCGGTGCTCACGTACTGAAGTACGCTGCGCGCCGGTTCTCGAATTCCACCATTTTCGCCTCGCCCTGAACTGAATCCCCACACACCCTAAGCGGGCACCTCCGCGCACCCATTCCGCAAAAATTCTCCTATTGCGAAATCAACGCCACCACTCCGCACCCACGCAAATGCGTGGGCCACAACGCCGTGAACTTCGCAACGACAGCACCTGCTGCAAAACTCCACCCCGACGCCTTCACCCCACCTCGCGCCTCTATTTTTTCGTTTCCGCATTTTCCGAGTCAGCAGGTGATACCACCCGCTTTGAAAATGCTTTAGAGGCCCCCTCCATGCTCAACCTGAACGGCATCACCGTGCGCCTCGGCGGCCGCGCTATTCTCGACCGCGCCAGCGCCGCGCTGCCGCCGCGCAGCCGCGTCGGCCTCATCGGCCGCAACGGCGCGGGCAAATCGACCCTGATGAAGGTGATGATCGGCCAGATCGACCCGGATGAGGGCAGTTGCGACATGCCCCGCGACACCCGCCTCGGCTATATCGCGCAGGAAGCGCCGTCGGGCACCGCCACCCCCTTCGACACCGTCCTCGCCGCCGACAGGGAACGCGCCGAACTGATGGCGGAGGCGGAGCATACGCAAGACCCCGACCGCCTCGGCCATATCTACGAACGGCTGAACGCCATCGACGCCTATACCGCGCCGGCCCGCGCCGCCCGCATCCTGGTCGGCCTGGGCTTCGACGAGGAAATGCAGGGCCGCCCGCTCGACAGCTATTCGGGCGGCTGGAAGATGCGCGTGGCCCTCGCCGCCCTGCTCTTCTCCAATCCCGACCTGCTGCTGCTCGACGAGCCGTCCAACCATCTCGACCTGGAAGCGACGCTCTGGCTGGAAAACTTCCTCAAAAGCTATCGCGGCACCGTCGTCGTCATCAGCCATGAGCGCGACCTGCTCAACAATGTGGTCGACTATATCCTGCATCTGGAGGGGGGCAGGGTCACCCTCTATCCCGGCGGCTACGACGCCTTCGAACGGCAGCGCGCCGAACGCCTCGCCCAGCAGGAGGCCGCCCGCGCCAAGCAGCAGGCGGAGCGTGAGAAATTGCAGGATTATGTCGCCCGCAACTCCGCCCGCGCCTCCACCGCGAAACAAGCCCAGTCCCGCGCCAAGGCGCTGGCGAAGATGCAGCCCATCGCCGCCGCCATCGAAGACCCGACGCTGCATTTCGGCTTCCCCAGCCCGCCCGAACTGCGCCCACCGCTCATCACCATGGACATGGCGGCGGTCGGTTACAACGACACGCCCGTCCTGCGCCGCGTCAATCTGCGCATCGACCCCGACGACCGGCTGGCGCTGCTCGGCCGCAACGGCAATGGCAAGACCACGCTGGCCCGCCTGATCGCCGCGCAGTTGAAGCCGATGGAAGGCGCGATGAACGCTTCGGCCAAGATGAATGTCGGCTATTTCACCCAATATCAGGTGGAGGAACTGGACGTCGGCGACACGCCGCTCGAACATATGAGCCGGGTGATGAAGGGCGCAACCCCCGCCGCCGTCCGCGCCCAGCTGGGCCGCTTCGGCTTCTCCGGCGAGCGGGCCACGCAGAAGGTCGGCTCCATGTCGGGCGGCGAAAGGGCGCGGCTGGCGCTCGCCCTCATCACCCGCGACGCGCCGCACCTGCTGATCCTCGACGAGCCGACCAACCATCTCGACGTCGACAGCCGGGAGGCGCTGGTGCAGGCGCTGAACGACTATTCGGGCGCGGTGGTGATCGTCAGCCACGACCGCCACATGATCGAACTGGTGGCCGACCGCCTCGTGCTGGTCGACAACGGCACGGCCCAGCCCTTCGACGGCAGCCTGGAGGATTATACCGACATCATCCTGCGCAAGGCCGACGGAAACGGTGGCGGCAATGGGGGTTCGGGGGGCGATGCCCCGAAGACCGAC
The DNA here is from genome assembly GCF_000264945.2 of Sphingobium indicum B90A. Classification (NCBI taxonomy): domain Bacteria; kingdom Pseudomonadati; phylum Pseudomonadota; class Alphaproteobacteria; order Sphingomonadales; family Sphingobiaceae; genus Sphingobium; species Sphingobium indicum. The sequence continues at coordinate 2,037,350 of NZ_CP013070.1, read as the reverse complement.
CGCAAGGCGGAAAAGCGCAACGCCGCGCAATGGCGCGAACGGCAGAAGGCGGCGAAGAACGCCGTCAGCAGGGCGGAAAAGGAAATGGCCGCGCTGGCCGCCGAACGCAGCCGCATCGACCAGGCGCTGTTCGACCCCAAAAGCGCGACCGGCGCGGAGGCGAAGATGACCATGACCGAACTGATGATGAAGCGCGCCGACCTCGAAAAGAAACTGGAAGCGGCCGAAGAAAGCTGGATGGAAGCCAGCGCCGCGCTGGAGGAACTATAAGAGCCTGCTCCGCACCAGCGCTGACCTTCACCCGCCCGAAGGTTCCTCCGTCAAAGGCCCCTCCAACCCATCCGCCCCCGTCCGCATCTTCGTCACGATATTCCACGTCGCGATGAACAGCGCCGCGATCACCGGCCCGATGACGATGCCGTTGAACCCGAACAGGTCGATCCCGCCCAGCGTCGTGATCAGCACCACATAGTCGGGAATCCGCGTATCCCGCCCGACCAGTATCGGACGCAGGATATTGTCCACCATCCCGATCACGAACATGCCGCAAAAGGCGAGGATCAATCCCTCCACCACCGCCCCGGTCACGAACAGGTAGATGGCGACCGGCACCCAGACCAGCCCCGTCCCGACCGCCGGGATCAGCGAGAAGGCCCCCATCAGCACGCCCCACAGCAGCGCCCCCGGCAGCCCCAGCGCCCAGAACACCACGCCGCCGATCACCCCCTGCACGATGGCGACGACGATGCTGCCCTTGATCGTGGCGCGGGTGACGATGACGAACTGCTGCATCAACGCCTGGCGATAGGCGGTGCGCATCGGCGCCGCCCGGTCCACCATCGCCGCCAGCTTCGGCCCGTCGCGCAACAGGAAGAAGGTCAGGTACAGCATCACGCCCAGCGCCATCAGGAAGCTGAAGGCGCTCTGCCCGATCTGCAGCGCCTGCGTCGCCACCGTGCGGAAACTGGACGTTATGCCCTCGCTCAGCATCTCGCGCACCGCGGCGAAATTGGTGATGCCCAGCCGCTCCAGAAAGGCCGCGGCCCATCTGGGCAGGCTCGCCTGGAACTGCGCGAACATGCGGGCGAAGTTGATCTCGCCGGTTTGCACCTTGGCGTAGAAGAGGGTCGCTTCCTGCACCAGCGCCATGGCCAGGATGATGGCCGGCACGATCACCAGCGCGACGATCAACAGCAGCGTCAGCGCCGCCGCGCTGTTCCGGTGCCGGGGCATCATGCCGACCAATCCCTGGTTGACGGGGGCGAACAGGATGGCGGCGATCACGCCCCACAATATGGCCGCGAAAAAGGGTTCGATCACCAGGGCGAAGGCGACCGAGACGATGAGGACGAAGCCCAGGAAGACTCCATCCTCTATCCGCGCTGCTGACGGCTCTTTATTGTCCATGACGCCGCTTTGGCAGAAGTCCCGATGTAAATCTATCCGCCGGTCATTCCGCCTTGGCACTGAACCCGAAGCTGACAGATACCTTGGGGTCCAGCCCCGCGCTGCTGTCGCCATTGCCGACGCCGAAGGATGCGCGGGCTATGGTGGCCGATCCGGAAACCTTGCGCGCCTTGCCGGTGCCGGACAGGGTGAAGCGGATGCTCTGCGGCTTGCTCACGCCCTTGAGGGTCAGGGTGCCAGAGGCGCGATAGCCGTTCGCGCCGGCCTTCTCCGCGCCCTTTGCGGTGAAGACGGCCTTGGGGTGCGCCGCCGCGCCGAAAAATTCGTCCCCGGCCAGCATGCCGTCCTTGTAGCTGTCCCCGACGCTGGCGCTTGCCAGGTCGATCTCCACGCGGATGTCGGCGCTGTCCGGATGGTCCGGGTCCATCGCGATCTTCGCCGTCCATCTGGAAAAGCCGCCGCTGATCGTCTCGCCGCCGTTCCCGACGGAAAAGCCGATGGTCCCGCCGGGCTGCACCGCCCAGGAGGGCGGCGGGCCGGCCGGTTCTTCCGCCGCCGCCGCATTGTCGGCTTCGGCCGGGACAGCAGCATTGCCGGCACTGTCGGCCGGCTCTGCGGCATTGGCGGGCGTTTCTTCTTCCTCCCCGACCGCCGCTGGCAGGACCGGCGCGGCGGCCGCCTTCGGAGCGGGCGCAGGCAGGATGACGCGCCCCAGGACGAACCCCAGCGCGATCAGCGCGGGCAAGGCCGCCAGCCACAGCGGAGAGCGGGCGGGCATCATCCGCCACAGCAACCCGTCGCCCTTCAGGACATGATGCCGCAGCGCGCCCGCGACATGCAGCGCGAACAGCGCGATGCCGATCCAGGCGATCAGGCCGTGCCCGCCCTCGGCCAGTTCATGCGCGTTCATGGGCAGGGGCAGGTGGGGCAGGGGGACGATGCCGAAGATCAGGGTCGGCACCTTCACCTTCGCGGTCGACACCAGCGCCCATCCCGTCAGCGGCGCACCCAGCATGAAGAGGTAGAGCCCCGCGTGCACCGCCTTGGCCAGGGCGCCCTGCCAGCCGCGCTCGACCGGCGCCGGGCGCGGCTTCCAATAGCGTATGGCGATGCGGGCGCAGGTCAGCAGCAGGATAGAGATGCCGATCGACTTGTGCCATTGGAACAGCGCGAAGCCGCGCGCGCCGAGATCTTCCAGCGCCCATCCCACCGCGATCTGGAAGGCGAGCAGGGCGGCGATCGCCCAGTGCAGGAAAATGGCCAGCCGGCTATAGCGTTGCATCAAGACCCCCATGCGACAATGTGGCGCGGAAGCTATGCCGCGCCTGCGCGGAAGTCCACCGCCGCGCCGGGAAACGATCCGTTACCTCAACGGATGAACGGCCTTCGCGCCTGTGTCATAAAGGTCGCAGCCCGACCAATTTCCACCTGATGATTGCATCCCGGCGGCCAGTGGCTAAGAGCATAGGAAAACAGGACACAGGACAAGCAGGACATGGCCAAACCCGAATCCTGGCGCCTTAGCCCGGCAGCTTATCGTTTCGTCACCAGCATCGACACCCGCTTCCAGGACATCGACACGATGGGCCACATCAACAATGTGGCGATCTCCGGCATATTCGAAACGGCCCGCATCCGGTTCCACCATCATCTGGGCCGCCATCCGCAGGAACAGGGGGTGCGCTGGCTGGTCGCGAACGTGAACCTGAATTTCGTCGAGGAAGCCCATTTCCCCTATCCGTTCGAGGTGCATTGCGCGATCGGCCATATCGGCCGCACGAGCTGGACCATCAGTTCGGCCGGCTTTCAGAAAGGGGTGTGCGTCGCGACCGCAGACACCACCGTCGTCACCCATGGGTCGGAGGGACGTCGCGCCATAGACGAAACCCTGCGCGAGGCGATGGAACGCAATTTCATCATCCGCCCCGACTGAATGTCGATCGGTCCTGGCGGAAGCCGTCCATGCGGCGGCTCCACTGGAAGGCGATGACCGCGGCCTTGGCCGGCTGGATCATCGCCAGCGCGAGCAGGATCGCAAGGCCGGGCCATAGCGCCGCCTGCACCCCCAGCGGAATGTCCAGCGCCGCGTTCACCTCTATCATCAGCGGCACGAGCAGGTGCCCCAGCAGCAATATGACGATATAGGCGGGGAAATCGTCCGCCCGCGACGCGTCCCACGCCTGCCCGCAATGGCGACAGGCGGGGCTTGGCTTCAGGAAGCGCGCGAACATGCGGCCTTCGCCGCAGGCGGGGCAACGGCCCCTGAGGGCAAGCGCGAGCGCCGGCCGCAAAGGCCGCGCCGCATCGTCATGGGGCAATCCCTGATCCATCGCCTTCCCCTATGGCCAATGGACGGTCCGCGCAATATGCGCGCATCCTGTTAGAGCTTCCGCGCCGCGCAAAGCCTGTTAAGAAGCGGCCATGCGCCTTCCGGGACCGACCGAAACCTTCGTCCTGTTCGACGACGCCCGCACGCGGGCGCCCGCCCCCGCGCGCCTCTATCGCGATCCGGTGTCGGTCATCGCCGCCCATCGGCTGGCGGAGGTGCAGCCGGCGCTGGACCGCCTGGCCGAAGCGGCGGAGGCCGGGCTGCACGCCGCCGGCTTCATCGCCTATGAAGCCGGGCTGGCGCTGGAGGATCGCCTCCACCCGCTGGCGGAGCGGCACCGGCAGGACCGGCCGAAGACGCCGCTTCTCTGGTTCGGCCTGTTCGAAGGGGTGCGCCTGATCGATCCGGGCGCCATGACCGGCCTGCTGCCCGATCCGGCGGGCGCCGGGGTGGACAGCGTCCAGCCGCTGATCGACGAGGGCGCCTATCGCGCCGCCTTCGCCCAGGTCCAGGACTATATCCGCGCCGGCGACATCTATCAGGTCAACCTGACCTTTCCCTGCGCCGCGCATTTCAGCGGCGATCCCATGGCGCTCTATGCCGCGATCCGCCCGCGACAGCAGGCCGGTTATGGCGGCATGCTGCGCACCGGCGACCATATGATCCTCTCCTTTTCGCCGGAGCTGTTCTTCACCCATGTCCGCGGCCAGTTGACCGCGCGCCCGATGAAGGGCACCGCCCCCCGCGATCCCGACCTGGCCCGCGACGCCGACCTCATCCAATGGCTGGAGCGGGACGCCAAGCAGCGCGCCGAAAACCTGATGATCGTCGACCTGCTGCGCAACGATCTGTCGCGGGTCTCCCGCGCCGGCACGGTCACGGTGCCCGACCTGTTCAAGGTGGAAACCTATCCGACCGTCCACCAGATGGTGTCGACCGTCCGGGCGCGGCTGCTGCCTGGCCTTTCCCCGGTCGACGTGCTGCGCGTCCTCTTCCCCTGCGGGTCGATCACCGGCGCGCCCAAGGTTCGGGCGATGGAGATCATCGATGCGGTCGAACCCTTCGCGCGCGGCGTCTATACCGGCTCCATGGGCTGGATCGATCCGTCGGGCGACGCCGCGTTCAATGTTGCCATCCGCACCATTTGCGTCGAAGAAGGCAGCAGGGAGGGGCGCCTGGGTCTGGGATCGGGCATCGTCGCGGATTCGGATGTCGCGTCCGAATGGGCGGAATGCCTGGCCAAGGGGCGCTTCCTCGCACCGGCCTGATTCATCGGCGCCATCATCGATCGGCATAAGGGGTTTGCGGTTTTCCATGGCATTGGCTGACGGACGGTTCGATCTGCTCGAAACCATGGCCTTCGATCCGGTCGAAGGCATCAGATTGCTGGAACTGCATCTGGAGCGGTTGAAGACCAGCGCGGAAGCGCTCGACTTCGCCTTCGACCGTCATGACGTGCGCAATGAGCTTCAGGCCGCGACCTTCCGCCTGCGGGAGCGCAGCCGCCTTCGCCTGCTGGTGTCGCGCCGGGGCTCCATCGCCATCGAAGTGCGCGAATATCGCACCTGGCCGCAGGCGATCATGCAGGTCGCGCTCGTCCCCCGCAACGCGCCCGCCGCCGATGCGCGGCTGGCGCACAAGACGACGGACCGCTCCCTCTACCGCGACGCCTTGCATCGCGGGGGCACCTATGAGGTGGTGATGACGGATGAGGAGGGCTTCGTGACGGAGGGCAGCTTCTCCTCCATCTTCATCGAACGCGGCGACAAGCTGCTGACGCCGCCTTTGTCGCGCGGCGTGCTGCCGGGCGTGCTGCGCCGCAGCCTGCTCGACATGGGCGAGGCGGTGGAGGCGGACCTGCGCCCCCGCGACCTGGAAAATGGCTTCTTCATCGGCAATGCCGCGCGCGGCATGGTGGCGGCGTCGCTGTCGCGTTGATGCGCCGAACCGATTTTCCCTGACCCTTATATCCGCACCTGCGGCCACCGGACGCCAACTGGCGGTTGCCCCTTCTTTCGTTGCGCACTAAGGAGCCTGCCGTCCGTATCATTGCGGGCCTTGGGGATTCTTCAGAAAGATTGTCACGATGAGCCAGACTTCCGCAGCCCTCGGTCGCATCCAGCCCTCCGCCACCCTGGCGATGAGCGCGCGCGTGAATGCCCTGAAAGCCGAAGGCGTGGACGTCATTGGCCTCTCCGCCGGCGAACCGGACTTCGACACGCCCGACTTCGTGAAGGAGGCGGGGATCCAGGCGATCCGCAAGAACCTCACCCGCTACACCGATGTCGACGGCACCGCCGACGTCAAGGACGCCGTCGCCTTCAAGTTCAAGCGCGACAATGGCCTGCTCTACAAGCGCAGCCAGATCAGCGTGAATTCGGGCGGCAAGCACACGCTGTTCAACGCGCTGGTCGCGACCGTCGATCTCGGCGACGAGGTCATCATTCCGGCGCCCTATTGGGTCAGCTATCCCGACATCGTGAACTTCGCGGGCGGCACCCCGGTCTTCATCGAGGCGCCGGCGAGCCAGGGCTACAAGATCACCGCCGCCCAGCTCGACGCCGCGATCACGCCCAGGACCAAGTGGGTCATGCTGAACTCGCCCTCCAACCCGTCGGGCGCGGCCTATTCGGCGACGGAGCTGAAGGCGCTGGGCGAGGTGCTGCTGCGTCATCCGCATGTGCTGGTGATGACCGACGACATGTATGAGCATGTCTGGTATGCGCCGACGCCCTTCGCCACCATCGCGCAGGTCTGTCCCGACCTCTACGACCGCACGCTGACGGTCAACGGCTGTTCCAAGGCCTTTTCCATGACGGGCTGGCGCATCGGCTTTGCCGGCGGCCCGGAATGGCTGATCAAGGCGATGGGCAAGCTCCAGTCGCAGTCGACCAGCAATCCCTGCTCGATCAGCCAGGCGGCCGCCGTCGCCGCGCTGACCGGCGATCAGGATTTCCTGGAGGAACGCAATGCCGCCTTCAAGAAACGCCGCGACATGGTCGTCGCCATGCTGAACGACGCGCCGGGGCTGGACTGCCCGACGCCGGAGGGCGCCTTCTACGTCTATCCCGACGCCAGCGGCCTGATCGGCAAGACGACGCCCAAGGGGCAGGTCATCGACAGCGACGAAGCGCTGATCGGCTATTTCCTGGACGAAGCCAAGGTCGCCGCCGTCCATGGCGCGGCCTTCGGCCTCTCCCCGGCCTTCCGCATCAGCTACGCCACCTCCGATGAGGTGCTGCGCAAGGCCTGCACCCGCATCCAGGAGGCCTGCGCTGCCTTGAAGTGACCGTTTCAATCCCCCTGTCGAAGATGGGTGAGGGATTGAAGCTGGAGAGGGGAAGGGCGGAACAGGCCTGCCTTCCCCTCCCGACCCCCCTCTTTTAGGCTGTATCGACATTCAGCCCTGACGGCCTGCAAATGGTTGAAGCGAGTCACGTGCCTCGCTTCAATTTCCGTGCTTCCGGTGCTCACCTACTTTGAGTAGGCTGCGCGCCGGGTCACGGAAAACCACCATTTTCGGCTCGCCATCTTCTGAATGTCGATACAGCCTAGGAAATGGAAAATTTCCCCGTCGCCGTCTTGCGGATGGAGAGAGGGAGTTTATATCCCGTTTCGAACCGAAACTGGCTTGGTCCGACATCCATCGTTCCGCATCGGGCGTTGGTCGAAACTGCCCTGGCGCAGCGTTCATCCGGGACTAAGCCGCGCGACATTCATGGCCGCCCCTTGCGGCGGCCGAGACGACCGAAAGGAAGAACGCCATGTTGGCCTTCTTGAAATCCGACCTGTTCCTGCGCTTTCTGGGCGGGTTCGCGATCGGCGCGATCGGCGTCTTCGTGCTTCAGCCGAACAGCGACGCGCCGCCGCTGACCGGCCAGGCCATGGCGGCGTCGGCCCCGGCTCCGATTGTGGACAATGCGGCGCGCTGACGGCATCGCCCTCGCCTTTCTGGCGGCTTTGGCCGTCGCTTCCCCCTTGCGCGCGGAACGGGCGGTGCTCGCGCCGGTTCCGGCGGTTGACGCCGCCCCGGCCCGAAAGCTCGAAACCGCCATTTTCGCGGGCGGCTGCTATTGGGGCGTCGAAGGCGTCTTTTCGCATGTGAAGGGCGTGCGTCTCGCCGTGTCCGGCTTCGCGGGCGGCCCGCGTGGCCGCAGGGTGGATTACGAACAGGTGAGCGAGGGCGATACCGGCTTTGCCGAATCCGTCCGCGTCACCTACGACCCCAGGCAGGTCAGCTACGGCACGTTGCTGCGCATCTTCTTCTCGGTGATCGCCGATCCGACCACGCTCGACTATCAGGGTCCGGATCACGGCACGCAATATCGCAGCGCGCTGTTCCCCCTGAACGCGGAGCAGGAACGGGCCGCCAGGGCCTATCTCGTCCAGCTTGGCCAATCGGGCCTCTGGCGCGACCCCATCGTCACCCGCATCGAACGCTTCACCGGCTTCCAGGATGCGGACGACTATCATCAGGACTTCCTGAGGAAAAACCCCCGCCACCCCTATGTCCAGCGATGGGACATACCCAAGCTGACGGCCCTCAAGGCGCTGTTTCCCGCATTTTACAGCGACCGCCCCTCTGCTTGAAAGGAAATTTCATGAGCGACACCCACGGCCTCAAGCTGCTCTCGACCCTGCATGAAGACGGTCGCCTGACCGTCGAACTGGCGGAAGAAACGCTCCCCGCGCCCAAGGGCGACGAAGTGCTGGTCCGGGTGGAAGCCGCGCCGATCAATCCTTCCGACCTGGGTCTGCTGTTCGCTGCCGCCGATCTGGCGAATGCCGATTATGCGGAGGGCCGGATCGTTGCCCGCATGTCCGATCCGGCGCGCCGAGCGCTGGCGGGGCGCGTCGGCCAGCCCATGACCATCGGCAATGAAGCCGCCGGCACCGTCATGGCCGCGGGCGAGGCGCCGGAAGCCCAGGCATTGCTGGGCAAGCGGGTCGCGATGATCGGGGGCGGCATGTTCGCGGAATACCGCCTGCTTGGCGCCGCAGGCTGCATGGCCCTGCCGGACGATGTCACGGCGGAGCAGGGGGCGTCGGCCTTCGTCAACCCGCTGACGGCGCTGGGCTTCGTCGAAACCATGACGCGTGAAGGGCACAGGGCGATAGTGCACACCGCCGCCGCCTCCAATCTGGGCCAGATGCTGGTGCGCATTTGCCAGGAGGACGGCATTCCGCTGGTCAACATCGTCCGCAATGAAGCGCAGGTGGCGATCCTCCAGGACATGGGCGCCGAATATGTGCTGGACAGTTCGAAGGAGGACTTCGTCGCCCGGCTTCAGGATGCGGTCGCTGCCACCGGCGCCACCATCGCCTTCGACGCGATCGGCGGCGGCCATCTGGTCAGCCAGATTCTCAACGCCATGGAGCAGGTGGTGAGCAAGAACGCGCCCTATAGCCGCTATGGCTCGGACATATTGAAGCAGGCCTATATCTACGGCGCGCTGGACATGTCGCCGACCATCCTGACGCGCAGCTTCGGCTTTGGCTGGAATATCGGCGGCTGGCTGCTTTTCTCCTTCCTGCAAAAGGCGAGCACCGAAACCGCCGAGCGCCTGCGCCAGCGGGTGCGCGATGGCCTGACGACCACCTTCGCCAGCCATTACAAGGCGCGCATCTCCCTCAAGGAAGCGCTGAGCCGCGACGCGGTGCTGACATATAGCGCCCGCCGGACGGGGGAGAAATATCTGATCGTACCCAATGGCTGAGTTGGGGTGGGAAGCGGACCTTTCCCCTATTCGTCACCCCGGACTTGATCCGGGGTCCCGCTTTTCTTGTAAACTAGCGCCCAGCCCAAGACAGCGGGACCCCGGATCAAGTCCGGGGTGACGGAAAACGGATGACCGCAACTGGCCGAAGCGCCCCTCTATAGAAAGGTCGTAGCCGCCGCCATTGCGCCAGCCCCCGCCAGGCCAGCCAGCAGCGCCACCAGCATGTAGCGCCAGCCGCTGCCCACCCGGATCAGCCTGACCTCCGTCAGGGGCGGCGGCGGGGGGGCGCCGCCCTTTTCCGGAAAGGCCTCCTCGATCCGCTTCACGAGGCCCGGCAGGCGCTGCAAGATCCGGACATTCTCGATCAGCGCGTCGGCGGCCTTCGCCTCCGGCCCCAGTTCGGCGCGCAGCCATTCCTTCACATAGGGGCCGCTCGTCTCCCACAGGTTGATGTCAGGGTCGAGCGCGGTCGCGACGCCCTCCACCATCACCATCGTCTTCTGCAGCAGCAGCAGATGCGGCTGGGTCTGCATGTCGAAATCGCGGGTGATGGCGAACAGGCCGTCCAGCATGCCGCCGACCGACAGTTCGCGCACCGGCTTGCCCCGCATCGGTTCGCCCACGGCTCTGAGCGCGGTCGCGAACTCCTCGACATTGTGATGGCCCGGCACATATTGCGCCTCGAAATGGATTTCCGCCACGCGGCGGTAATTGCCGGTGATGAGGCCGTAGAGGATCTCCGCGAGCCACATCCGCGCCCGCCGGTCGATCCGGCCCATGATGCCGAAATCGATCGCGACGATGTCGCCATTGGCGGTGACGAACAGATTGCCCTGATGCATGTCGGCATGGAAGAAGCCTTCGGCGATCGCCTGGCGCAGGAAGGCGTTGACCAGCCTTGCCGCGATCTCCTTCACATCATGGCCGGCGGCGATCAGCGCGTCCCGGTCGGAGATCTTGACCCCGTCGATCCACTCCATCGTCATGACCTTGCCGGTCGTGCGGTCCCAATCGATGGCAGGCACGCGATAGCCGGGCATGGCCTCCATCGCCTCGCCCAGTTCCGAAGCCGATGCCGCTTCGCGCCGCAGGTCCAGTTCCCGCGCCGTCCAGCGCTTCATGTTCGCGATGACGAGGCGGGGACGGAGGCGGGCCACTTCGCCGCCCAGCATCTCGACATGGGCGGCGGCCCATTCATAGGTCTGGATGTCGCGGTTGAACTGGTCGATGACGCCGGGACGGATCACCTTCACCGCGACGTCGCGCCCGTCCGTCGTCACGGCGCGGTGCACCTGCGCGATGGATGCGGCTCCCACCGGCGCCTCGTCGAAGCGGCTGTAGAGCGTTTCCAATGGCCGCCCGAAGCTCTGCTCCATCTGCGCCCGGATGGTGGCGAACGGCACGGGGGGCAGGGCGTCCTGCAGGCGCAGCAGGTCGTTCGCCGCATCCTCCCCCACCAGGTCGGGGCGCGTCGCCAGCGTCTGGCCCAGCTTGATCGCCGCCGGGCCGATCGACTGGAAGGCGTCGGCATAGCGCGGCTGCCGGGGCACCCGCGCGCCCAGCCGCGCCACCCGCACCAGCCGCCGCACCGGCGTCGGCGTCAGCGGATCGCGCTCGATCCCGGTCAGCGCGCCATGCCGCGCCAGGGTGCGGCCCCATTTCAGCAGCCGCCAGATATGCGTGAGGTGGGAAGGCATCGCTATTTATGCCCTTCCCCTGCGGGAGAAGGACGTGACGGGCGCCCCATCAGATTTTCCACCCGCTATGGATCGCCACCAGTCCGCCGAGGATCGGCTCCACCTTCGTCTGCACGAAGCCGGAGTCGCGGATCATCCGCTCGAACTCCGGCATGGGGGGGAAGCGGCGGATCGATTCGACCAGATAGCGATAGCTGTCCTCATCATCGGCCAGCAGCTTGCCGAGCCGGGGCACCAGCCGGTGCGAATAGACGTCATAGACGTCGGAAAAGCCCGGCCATGTCGTGGTGGAAAATTCCAGGCAGAAGAATCGCCCGCCGAACTTCAGCACCCGATGCGCCTCGCGCAGCGCCCTGTCGACATGGGTCACGTTGCGGATGCCGAAGGCGATCGTATAGGCGTCGAACGCCCGGTCCGCGAAGCTCAGCTCCTCCGCATTCTGTTCCGACCAGATGAGGCCCTCCAGCCCCTTCTTCTTCGCCCGCTCGACGCCCACGGTCAGCATTTCGGGGTTGATGTCGGACACGGTCACCTGGGCGCCATGGCGATGCAGGCGGAAGGCGATGTCCCCTGTGCCGCCCGCCATGTCCAGTATCCGCTCGTCCCGGCGCGGCTTCACCCGGTTGACGAACTGGTCCTTCCACAGCCGATGCGCGCCGCCCGACATGGCGTCGTTCATCAGATCATATCTGGACGCGACGTTGGAGAAGACGGCGCGGACCATCCCCTGCTTTTCGGCGGCTTCGACATCGCGATAGCCAAAGGAAGCGGTTTCACTCATGGCCGCACGCTCTAGAGCATTTTTCCGGGCAGAGGAAACATCTGAGATCGGGTAAAATGTCCATGGCCCGCCGCATGCGCCAAGTCGCCTGTTGCCGGGCCGTCCGGCGCATTACATAGAGGGCCATGCCCGAACTTCCCGAAGTCGAAACCACCGTGGCGGGCCTGCGCTCCGTCCTGCAAGGCTCGCTCCTGACGCGGGTGGAGCCGCGGCGCGCCGACCTGCGCTTCCCGATACCCGTCGACCTGCGCCAGCGGCTGACCGGCGCCACCGTCACCGGCCTGTCGCGCCGCGCCAAATATGGCCTGATCGACACCGATCGCGGCGACACGCTGATCTTCCACCTTGGCATGTCGGGCCGCTGGCGAATCGATCCGGCGGAGATCGGGGCGCATGATCATCTGCTGATCGGGACGGGGGGAGGGCGGCTGCTTGCGCTGAACGACCCGCGCCGCTTCGGCTCGCTCGACCTGGTTCGCAGCGAGGCGCGGGAAGCCTATAATCCCTTCACCCGCATGGGACCGGAACCGCTGGGGCCGGATTTCACCCCCGATAGCCTGACCGCCGCGCTCAAGGGCAAGGCGACGTCGATCAAGGCCGCGCTGCTCGACCAGCGCATCGTCGCGGGACTGGGCAATATCTATGTCTGCGAGGCGCTGAACATGGCGGGCATCGCCCCGACGCGCGAAGCGGGCCGGGTCGGCCGGGCGCGTCTCGTCCTGCTGGTCGACGCGATTCGGGAGGTGCTGGCCGCCGCCATCGCCGCGGGCGGCTCCACCCTGCGCGACTATGCGCGGCCCGACGGGGAACTGGGCTATTTCTCCAAGCAATGGCGGGTCTATGGCCGCGAAGGGGAGCCCTGCGTCTGCGGCACGCCCATCAGGCGCCGCGTGGACGGGGGCAGATCGACCTTTTTCTGCCCGAAATGCCAGAAATAGCGGGGCGCTCGGCGGTTGACGCAACCCCGGTTCCCCTGTAAGGGGCGCACCTTCACGAGAGCTGGTTGGCGATTCCGACGGGCTCCTTCACGAGATTTGACGAGAACCGAGGACAATAAATGGCCAATACGCCGCAAGCCAAGAAGCGCATCCGCCGCAACGCCCGCCGCGCCGAGATCAACGGCGCCCGCATCAGCCGGATTCGCACCCTGGTGAAGAAGGTCGAAACCGCCCTCGCCGCCGGCGACAAGGCTGCCGCGACCACGGCGCTTCAGTCGGTCCAGCCGGAACTCGCTCGCGGCGTGGCCCGCGGCGTGCTGCACAAGAACACTGCGGCCCGCAAGTTCGGCCGTCTGACGAAGCGCGTCAGCGCTCTCGGCTGAGACGCAGCCGCTTTTTTAAGCTCGTCAGTCAGGACAGGCCCGCCCCGCAATCATGCAGGGCGGGCTTTTTCATATTCTGTTCACCAAAGGGTCATTTTGGAGGAAGCCCCGGTTTCCCGCGATTCTCCTTCGATTCGAGCGCGGGGCCTGCTTGGGCAAGCTTATAAGTAACTGAAAAATGGTGATAATTTATCAAACCGGCCTTTTCTGCGGAGTTTGCCGAGTCAACGGGTTTATTTAACATTTTTGACAGGCAGCGCCCTTGATCCGATGAAGCAGGCCTGTCTATTTTGATCCTCCGGCCGCCACTCGAATCGAATTTCCGGCGGTCATCAGAAGGTTGGTTGATGCAAGGCGTTCGGAAAGGCGGGGCTTTTCCGGAACGGGTCTCTGTGTCGCATCGCCCCTGCCTATGGGGGTGCAGTTGATGGGGGTCGACTGTTTATGAAGGATATTGCGGCAGTGATTGGAAGTTTGAGCGGTCTCGACACGCAGCAGAATGCGCGCCTGGAGACTGCCTGGGCGACCATTCGCGCCGGCCTGCGCCGCGATATCGGCGCGCGCATGTTCGACCAGTGGCTGAAGGCCGCGCAACTGGGCGACTATTGCCCCGAATCGCAGACGCTCGACCTGCTGTTCGCTTCCGACTTCACGGCCAATTTCGTGTCGGGCCAGTTCGGCGACCGCCTGCGGATGGCGTGGCGCTGCGCGGGAGCGGGCGTGCGGGAGCTGCGCCTGCTGCGTGCCCCCAATGCGGTCGGACCCCGCATTCTGGAATTGCACCAGGCGGAGGAGACCGTTGCCGACGACGGCGCCGCCGACCTGCCACCCGCTTCCAATTTCCAGCCGCGCCATGGCTTCGACGGGTTCGTGACGGGCGAGACCAATCATCTCGCCTTTTCGGCGGCCCAGGCCATGGCCGGGGAAGCCCAGCCGCGCTTCAGCCCCCTCTTCATCCATGGCGGCACCGGCCAGGGCAAGACGCACCTTCTCCACGCCATCGCCCGGCTCTTTTCCAGCCATTCGCCTTCGGCCCCGGTCCTCTATATGTCGGCCGAGCGGTTCATGATGGAATTCGTGAACGCGATGCGCGCCAATGAAACCATGATGTTCAAGGCGCGGTTGCGGGCGGCGCGGCTGCTGCTGATCGACGACATCCAGTTCATCGCCGGCAAGGGATCGACGCAGGAGGAGTTCCTGCACACGATCAACGACCTGATCGATTCGGGCGCCCGCATCGTCGTGACCGCCGACCGCGCGCCGCAGATGCTGGACGCGATTGATGCGCGCATCCTCTCGCGCCTGGCTGGCGGGCTGGTGGCCGACATCCGTCCTGCCGGACTGGACCTGCGCCTCGCGATCCTGGAGGCGAAGCGCGCCATCGCCGGCGATCCGCCGGTGCCCGACGCCGTGGTGGATTTCCTTGCCCGCTCGATCCGTTCCAATGTGCGCGAACTGGAGGGCGCGTTCAACAAGCTGATCGCTTACGGCCAGCTTACTGGCCGCTCCATCGACCTGGAATTCGCGCAGGCGATGCTGGCGGATGCGGTGCGCGCCAATGCCCGCCGCATCACCGTGGACGAGATACAGAAGGCCTGTGCCGCGCATTACAAGATCGACGCGGCGGAAATGCGTTCCAAGCGCCGGGCGCGGGCGGTGGCGCGTCCCCGTCAGGTGGCGATGTACCTCGCCAAGAAGATGACGCCGCGTTCCCTGCCCGAAATCGGCCGCATCTTCGGCGGACGCGACCATAGCACCGTGATCCACGCCGTGCGCACGATCGAGGAACTGCGTCAGAGCAATCCGGACATGGACGCCGACATTCGCGCCCTGCAGCGCCAGTTGGAAGGCTGACAGCCGGGTGGCTTTGGATTAGGCTTTGCCCATGATCCGACAGCTTGCCCTTTTCCTTGCCGCTTTCATCGCCTTCACCCCCGCTTCCGCCCAGACGGCCCCGGTTCCGCCGCCCGCCGATGTGAAGGTCGCGCTGGAAACCGGCAGCGGGCGGATAGTGGTGGCCGTGCATCTCGCCCAGGCGCCCGTCACCGCCGCCAATTTCCTGCGCTATGTCGATCAGAAGCGGCTGGACGGCACATCATTCTATCGCGGCGTCGGCACGGGCGATTATGGTTTCGTGCAGGGCGGGGCGCAGAACGACCCAAAGCGCATATTGCCGCCGATCAAGCATGAACCGACCAGCCAGACCGGCCTCACCCATGATGACGGCGCGCTTTCCATGGCCCGCTATGCGCCCGGCAGCGCCACCGGCGATTTCTTCATCGTGCTAGGCAAGATGCCGGGCATGGACGCGCATCCCGAAGCGCCGGGCGACAATCAGGGCTTCGCCGTCTTCGCCCATGTGGTGGAGGGGCTGGACGCGGTGAAGACGATCCTCGCCGCGCCCAAATCGCCCACGGCGGGCGAGGGCGTGATGAAGGGGCAGATGCTGGAAGAGCCGGTGAAGATACTGACGGCGCGGCGTATCCCCTGATCGCCCTATAGATGGAAGGCGACAGTTCGCTTTCTCTCCCCGTTCGCCCTGAGCTTGTCGAAGGGCCTTACTTCTTCTTCGGATGCGTGATTTAAAAGAAAAGTGAAGGGCTTCGACAGGCTCAGCCCGAACGGTTTTCTGAGGTCCGCTAGTGGCCAAAAACCCCACAGCCCCATAAAAAACCCGGCGATCCTCGACCGCCGGGTAATTGGGCATGGCCATAAGCCGCCCGCCTGAAAAACCGCTCAACCCTTCTTTTCGGGCGGCAGCGTGATCTTCACATTTTCCCCATTCTGGCCGGGGAAGCCGGTGAACATCGCGTCGATCAGGTTCGGCACCAGATAGGTCAGCTTGTTGGACAGCGACTGGGCCTGCGCCTTGCCCTCGAACAGGCGGCGATTGTCGGCGGCGCGGTCGATCTTCATGCTGAGGTCGCCGGTGTAGACGGTATAGCTGGTCACGTCATTATAGCCGCCCGGACCGAACAGCCACGGATCATAGAAGCCATAGCCCCAGGGGCGGCCCCAGCGGCCGCGCCAGCCCCATCCGCCGTAGAAGAACGGGTCCGGCGCGCCGAAGCCGGTCGAGCGCACCTTTTCCCGCCCATTGTCGACGCCATAGGCCACGCGCACGATCAGGTCCGCCCGCGCCGGATCGCCGGCCGCGACATAGCCGGTCTGGGTCAGCCGCTGGCCGACAAGGTCGGCATAATGCGAAAATTCAAGGCCGCCTGCCAGGCGCGGATCGTCCGCGACGATGGTGAAGCTCTGGCCGGCGGGGGCCGGAAGCTGCTGAAAGCGGGCGACGTCCGCCTTGAACGACGTCGCGCAGCCTGAAAGCGCCGCGAGCGCCAGGGCGGGCGCCGCGAGCAAGCCGATCTTTTTGAAACGGGTCATTTTTCTTGCGTCCTGTACCAGGCACCAAGCCTGCCAAACATCTTGCGTCCTGCCTTAACAAAACGCAACTGAACATCGTTTGAACGCGCGTAACGGGCGAACGGGCGCAAACCATGTCCTGCCATCCCTATGACGGCGCGGCACGGATCATTCCGTCAGACCGGAAACGGCCGCCGCTTCGACGGCCGCCGCGGCATCAGCGCATCAGGCCCATCGCGTCATAGGCCGCGCGGAGCGTGGGCTCGGCAGCGGCAGACGCCTTGGCCGCTCCCTTTTCCAAGATGGCGTCCAGCGCCGCGTCGTCGGTGCGCAATTCCATGAACCGCGTGCGGATCGGGCGGAGCGTTTCCACCAGCAGTTCGCCCAAGGCCGGCTTGAACGCGCCGAAGCCCTTGCCCGCGAACTCTGCGCAGACGGCGTCGGCGGTCCTGCCCGCCAGCGTCGCATAGATGCCGACCAGATTATTCGCCTCCGGACGCCCGGCCAGCCCCTCTGCGCTTTCGGGCAGCGGTTCGGGATCGGTCTTCGCCTTCTTCACCTTCTGCATGATCGCGTCGTCATCGTCGGTCAGGTTGATGCGGCTCATGTCGGACGGGTCGGACTTGGACATTTTCGCTGTGCCGTCGCGCAACGACATGATGCGCGCCGATTCCTTCGGGATGATCGGGTCGGGCAGGGTGAACAATTCCACGCCGAAATCGGTGTTGAACTTGGTCGCGATGTCGCGGGCCAGTTCCAGATGCTGCTTCTGATCCTCGCCCACCGGCACATGGGTGGCGTTGTAGACCAGGATGTCCGCCGCCTGGAGCACCGGATAGACGAACAGGCCGATGGACGCCCCCTCGCGATCCTTGCCGACCTTATCCTTGAACTGGGTCATGCGATTGAGCCAGCCGATCCGCGCCGTGCCGTTCAGCAGCCAGCACAGTTCCGCATGGGCGGGCACCCGCGCCTGGTTGAACAGGACGGAACGGTCCGGGTCGATCCCGGCGGCCACCAGCGCGGCGGCCATGTAGCGGACATTGCGGATGCGCTGTTCGCGCCCCTCATGCACGGTGATCGAATGCATGTCGGCCAGGAAGAAGAAGCACTGGCTCTGGCTGTCCATCTCATCCTGCATCCGCACCCAGTTGCGGATCGCGCCCAGATAATTGCCCAGGTGCAGATTGCCGGTCGGCTGGATGCCGGAAAGGACGCGCATTCTTCTATCCGTTCTCTGTCTTGGTTGCACTTTTGCGCCGCATCAGCGCCTTGAGGTCGGACAGCCGATAGGCGCCCGTGACGAAACAGGCCACCCCGTACAGCGCGATCCCCGCGCCGACAAGCAGGGCGAGCGCGACATAGCGCTGGACCATCGCCCCGCCGAGCCACGGATCGAGCACTCCCTCGCCCGCATAAAGCACGCCGCCCATCGCGGCCGCAGCCACCGCCAGCCGGGGCAGGCGCCGCCGCAATTGCGCGTCGGCGGCGAAATGCCCGCGCTTCACCAATGTCAAATAGAGCATCGCCACATTGACGGTGGAGGAGAGCGCCGTCGCCAGCGGCGGCCCGACATGGCCCAGCAGCGGGATCAGCACGATATTGCCGATGATGTTGATGAGGATCGACAGCATCGCATAGCGCACCGGCGTCTTCGTATCGCCCCGCGCATAATAGCCGGGCGTCAACACCTTCACGAGCACATAGGATGGCAGGCCGATGGAAAAGGCCGACAGCGCCCATCCGCAACGCTCCGCATCCTCGACGGTGAAGCGCCCATATTGGAAAAGGCCCCGCACGATCGGTTCCGCCACGGTGATGAAGGCGACGGTCGCGGGCAGCGTCAGGAACAGCGCCAGTTCGATGCCCCGGTTCTGCGTGTCCATCGCTTGCCTGTCCTGCCCCGTGGAAAGCAGGCGCGAAATGGTCGGCAGCAATATGGTGCCCAGGCCGATGCCGATCAGCCCCAGCGGCAACTGGTTCAGCCGGTCTGCATAATAGATATAGGTGATCGAACCGGAGGCGAGCAGCCAGCCCGACAGAGCGGTCGAGATCAGCAAGTTGATCTGCGAAGCCCCGGCCCCCGCCGCCGCCGGGACGATCAGCCGCAGCAATTCCTTCACATCGGCATCGAAGCGCGGGCGCTTGAGCTTCATCGACACGCCCGCCCGGCGGCAGGCCCAGATCAGCCAGAGCAGTTGCAGCGCGCCGCCGACCGTGACGGAAATCGCCTGCACCCGCGCCGTTTCATATTCGTCGGCGCCATGGAACAGCCACAGCCCCGCGATCATCGCCACGTTGAGCAGGATCGGCGCGGCCGCATTCACCCAGAATTTGTCGAGCGAATTCAATATCCCGCCCAGCAGCGACGCCAGGCTGATCAGTGCCAGATAGGGCAGGGTGATGCGCGAAAGCATGACCGCGAAGGCGAACTGCTCCGGCGTAGGATTCTGGCGGGAGAAGCCGCCGGAGAGTGCCCAGGTGATCGGCCACGCCGCCGCGATCAGGAGCGCGGTGAAGACGACCAGCACCGGCAATAGCACGGCAAGGGCGCGCTCGGCGAAATGATAGCCTTCCGCGACCCCGCCCGGTCCCGCCGCCTTGCGGTTGAACATCGGGATGAAGGCGGCGGAAAAGGCGCCCTCGGCAAAGAGGGCGCGGAACATGTTGGGCAGGCGGAAGGCGACCCCGTTGAAGGCGTCCGACGCGAAGCCCGCCCCGACATAGCGCGCCGCCAGCGAATCGCGCACCAGCGCGAGTATCCGGCTGGCGAGCGTCAGCCCGCCGACGGAACCGAGGGCCTTGGCGAGCTTCATGGCAAGACCTCTCCTCCCGTTCGCCCTGAGCTTGTCGAAGGGCTGCACTTCTTCTTGATCGGAAGAAAGTGGAGGGCTTCGACAAGCTCAGCCCGAACGGGGGGATGGATCATTCCCAGACTCAGGCGTGCCCTGCCGGTTCGCCCGCGGTCTGCGCCATCGCCTCGGCCTGCTGGATGTAAAGCCCCCCGAAATCGATGGGATCGAGCAGCAGCGGCGGGAAGCCGCCATCGCGGATCGCGTCGGCCAGCACGCGGCGGGCGAAGGGGAAGATGAGGCGCGGCGCTTCCGCCAGCATGAAGGGCTGCATCTGGTCCTCCGGCACGTTGCGCATGCCGAAGATCGCGGCATAGACCAGTTCGACGGCGAAGGCGGTGCCCTGCGGCGCGGTCGCCTTGACCTCGATCTTCAGCGATACCTCGACCACTTCCTCGCCCACCTTGTCGGCGCCGATGTTGAACTGCACGTCGATCTGCGGCTGGTCCTGCCACTGGTATACGGCGGGCGCGTTCGGATTTTCGAAGGACATGTCCTTCACATATTGGCTGATCAGCGCGATCTGCGGGCCGTTGTCGGCGCCATTGCCGGTGGTCTGAACGGTATCGGCTTCCTCGGCCATCTGATTTCCCTGGTTCTTAAGGTTTGCTGGGGGCGGAATGTCCGCGCCTGTCGATCCGCGCGCTTAGCAGGGGCGGCGGGAGGGGGCAATGCGGCACTTGAACAGCGGCCATTTGAATATGCGCGGAAACATGCCTATGTTGGTTGCGTTACAGTTTCAGATTCAGTCCAAAGGGTGCCTGACCCCGTGTATGTGATCGTTATCCTCGCCATGATTGCCGGTTTTCTGGCGTTGCGGCTTTATTCGGTGCTCGGCAAGCGGACCGGGCATGAGCAGGAGCCCGCGCTTCGCCCGGCGGAGGAACGCGCCAAGGTGACGATCGTGCAGCCGCGCCCGGTTCCGGAAATGGCGGGCGATTCGGTCCGGCTGTCCGAAGGGCTGATCGCGCCCGGCGGCGAAGCGGGCGTGCGCGCGCTGATCGCGGCGGACCGCAGCTTCGACGTGCCCCAGTTCGTGGAAGGCGCCAAGGCCGCCTACAAGATGGTGCTGGAGGCGTTCTGGCGCGGCGACCGGCAGGAACTGGAATGGCTGTGCGACGCCGATGTGCTGGCCTCCTTCGAGGAAGCGATCGCGGCGCGGGAGGCGGAGGGCCATGTCCTCGACAACCGCCTTGTCCGCATCGAAAAGGTGCAGATCGTCGACGCGGGCGTCACCGGACGCATGGCGGAGATTTCGCTGCGCTTCGAAGCGGACATCGCCGCCGTCACCCGCGACCGCGACGGCAATGTGGTTGCCGGCTCGCTGACCGACGCCGTCGGCACCAACGACATCTGGACGTTCACGCGCGACCTGCGCAGCACCGATCCCAACTGGAAGCTCAGCGAGACCGATGAGGCGGCATGACCCTGCGTCAGTCGTGGGGGGCGCTGGCCGCGGCGCTGCTGCTGTCGGCTTGCGCGGGCGGCGTGATCCCGCCCGGCGCGGGCGGGCCTGCGCCGGCCCGGCCGCCTCGCGGCGGTGGAGAGACCGCAACCCGTCCCGTTCCCGCCACCCCTCGTCCGCCCGTGCCGGTCACGCCCCCCGCGGCCGCGCCGACGGACACGGCCAATGCTGTTAGCGCCGGCGTCACGCCCGGCCCGGCCATTGCCGACCTCATTCCGTCCGGCGATCGTTCGCGCAAGGCGTTGCAGGCCTTTCGCCTGTCCTGCCCTTCGCTGATGCGGCGGAACGACCAGAGCGGACTGACGCGCGGTTCGGACTGGAACAGCGCCTGCGCCGCCGCGTCGAGCTGGCCGGAAGCTTCGGCCGGCGAATTTTTCGCCCGCTATTTCGAGGCGGTGCAGGTGGGCGATGGAAAGGCCTTCGTCACCGGCTATTATGAGCCGGAGATCGCTGGGTCACGCATGCGGCAGCCTGGCTATGACGTGCCGATCTACCGCCGCCCGCCCAATCTGATCGACGTCAATCTGGGCCAGTTCAGCGACAGCCTGAAGGGCAAGACCATTCGCGGCAAGGTCGACGGCACCAATCTGGTGCCCTTCGACGAAAGGTCGCAGATCGTTTCGGGGTCGCTCGCCGGCAGGGGGCTGGAACTGGCATGGGCCGCCGATCCGGTGGAATTCTTCTTCCTTCAGGTGCAGGGCAGCGGACGGCTACTGCTGCCCGATGGAGGGGTCATGCGGATCGGCTATGACGGCCAGAATGGGCTCGATTATACCGGCATCGGCAAGCTGATGAAGGATCGCGGCCTGATCCAGGCCGGGTCGATGCAGGACATCATGCAATATCTGCGCGCCCATCCGGCCGAGGGCGCGGCGATCATGAACGAGAACAAGAGCTTCGTCTTCTTCCGCGAACTGACCGGCGCCGGCCCCCTTGGGGCGATGGGAGTCGCGGTGACGCCCGAAGCCACGGTGGCCGCCGATCCCCGCTATGTGCCGCTGGGCGCGCCGGTGCTGCTTTCGCTCGACCGGGCGGAACCCAACGGCATATGGATAGCGCAGGATACCGGCGGTGCGATCAAGGGCGCCAATCGCTTCGACAGCTTCTGGGGCGCGGGCAGCAATGCGCGCAGCGTCGCGGGCGGCATGTCGGCGCGGGGCAGCGCGCTCGTCCTGCTGCCGATCGGATCGGCGGCGCGCCTCGGCCAGCAGCCCTGACGTCATGCGGCGATGCCTCGGCGCAGTCTCACCTCCGATGAACAGGCGCTCTGGACGGCGCTGACCCGCTCGATCAGGCCGCTGAGGCCGGGCGCGCGCGTCTCCGCCATCCCCACGGTTCCGGTTCCCGCCAAGGAGAAGACAGGGTTAACGGTTCCCTCCGCCCGGACGGTCGCGACGGCCCAGCCGCGCACGCCCGCGGCCACCCTGGATTCAGGTTGGGAGCGCAGAATCCGTAGCGGAAATCTGACGCCCGACATGACCATAGACCTGCACGGCCACAGCCTGTCGGCAGCCCATGCCCGGCTTAACCAGGCGCTGGCCTCGGCCTGGGCAAGGGACGTCCGCATCATGCTGATCGTCACGGGGAAACCGCCGAAAAGCCCGTCGGCAGGCGGCGGTCCGCGCCGCGGCGCCATTCGCGGCGAGATCGGCCACTGGCTGGAAACCAGCAGCTATGCCGATCGCATCGCCAGCGTGCGGATCGCGCATCAGCGCCATGGCGGCGACGGGGCGCTCTACGTCATCCTGCGGCGCAAAAAATAAGCCTTTCGGACGGATCCACTGACCTTTTCTTAACCACTGTCCTTCATATCCCGATGATCCAGTCCAAACCTCGGGCTGGCTGGGCAGGGAGGCACATGCAGGGCGTGACATTGACGAGCCGCGCCACCGCCTTCGCCTGTGCCGCGGGGGCGCTGGTGTTCATCCTGTCGCTGGTCCTGGGCCAGGGGCAGGCCACGGACATGGACGGCGTCGGCCGATCCCTCATCATCGCGATCCTGTGCGGTACGCTGAGCTGGGCGTCCGCCCGCCGGACCGTGGCCACGACCGCAAGCGCCATCGACGGCGCGACCGAACGCCTGCTGGCGGCGGCGCATGGCGACCTGCAATCCGCCGTGCCCCGCGACATCGGCCAGGAACTGCCCGATCTGTCGGTGGCGATGGAAAGCCTGTTCAGCCAGGTGCGCACCAATCTGGACCATGTGCAGGCGCTGGCCCTGTTCGATCCGGTGACGGGCCTCGCCAACCGCATCAGCTTTTGCCGGCAGGTCGAACGGCTGCTGGCGGAACGCAGCGAGGAGGGGCTTGCCGCCCTGTTCTTCATCGACCTGGACGGGTTCAAGGGCGTCAACGACACGCTGGGCCATGCGGCGGGCGACCAGTTGCTGGCGCGCGTCGCCGGCCGGCTGCGGGAAGTCGCCATGGCGCAGGCCAGCGCGGGCGCGGGCGATTGCCTGATCGGTCGCCTGGCGGGCGATGAATTCACCCTGTTCGTCCCCAGCTTGTCGGACATGGACAGCGCCGGGCGGATCGCCCGCGCCATCCAGTTCGCGCTGCGCGAGCGCTTCGACCTGGGCAGCCAGCATGTCGACCTGGGCGCGTCGATCGGCGTCGCCTGTTATCCTGAACATGGCGACACGCTGTCCGCGCTGCTGCGGTCGGCGGACATCGCCATGTATCATGCCAAGCATCAGGGCCGTAACCGGGCCGAGATGTTCACCACCGAACTGGCGCTGGAAGCCGCCGACCGCGCCGAGCTGGAGCGCGACCTGCTGCTGGGCCTGCAACGGGAGGAGTTCCTGCTGGAATTCCAGCCGCAGATCGAGATCGGCAGCGGCCGGGTCATCGGCGCCGAGGCGCTGATCCGCTGGGCGCATCCGGAACGCGAGCTGGTGATGCCCGGCTCCTTCGTGCCCATCGCGGAGGAAAGCGGCGCCATCGTGGCGCTGGGCGACTGGGTCATGGGCCGGGTGTGCGAGACGGCGGCGCGCTGGTCGCAGGCCGGTGTCAGGCAGCGGATCGCGATCAACATATCCTCCCGCGAACTGGGGCAGGCCGATTTCTTCATGCGCCTGCGTCATGCGATAGACGCGCATCGGGCGCCGGCGATCATGCTGGAACTGGAGATCACCGAATCGCTGGCAATGGAGATGAAGGCGCGGACTCTGGACCAGATCCGCGCCCTGCGGCGGGACGGCGTGCGCATCGCCATCGACGATTTCGGAACCGGCTATTCCAACCTCTCGCGACTGCGCGAATTGCCGGTCGACCGGGTGAAGATCGACCGTTCGCTGGTCCGCGACATCGCCGTTTCGGCCGAAGCCCGCACGATTTGCAGCGCCGTCGTCGGGCTGATCCAGGGATTGGGCATGGAAGTGGTGGTCGAGGGGGTGGAGACCGAGGCGCAGATGGAAATGCTGCGCGTGATCGGCTGCACGCTGTTCCAGGGCTATCATCTGGCGCGGCCGATGGGCGAGGAGGATTATCTCGCCCGCTTCGCCGCGCCCGCGCCGCTGGCCAGGCAACGCTCCGTCTGAGGCGGCGGCCTATTCGCTTCCCGCTCACCCTGAAATGAATGTCGATGGGTCCTGGGCAGCGTGGACAAACTCGAAATGTCGGGAAATGGGTTTTCCGTCACCCCGGACTTGATCCGGGGTCCCGCTTTCTTGTCTGAGCGCCCGCCTCGTCCAAGGCAGCGGGACCCCGGATCAAGTCCGGGGTGACGAACAGGGGGGAGGGGTGACGAATAGGGGAACGTCCGCTCCCCACCCAAATCACTCAGTCCGACAAGTCTTGAATTGTCCACGCTGGTTAGACTAGCTCGCCAGGGCCTTCGCCGTAACCAGCCGATAGATTTCGGCGAGGTCGCGCAGGTCGGCCAGCGCTACCGCCTCGTCCAGCTTGTGCATGGTCGCGTTGTTGAGGCCGAATTCCACCACCGGGCACAGGCGCGAGAGGAAGCGCGCGTCGGACGTTCCGCCGGTGGTCGACAGTTCCGCCTCCACCCCCGTCACGTCGCGGATCGCGCCCGCGACCATGTCCGACAGCATGCCCGGCTCCGTCAGGAAGGGTTCGCCGCTGATCTTCGCTTCCACCCTGCCCCCTTCGGCCGCGGCGATGGCGGCGATGCGGTCGACCAGCTCCGCGCCGCCATGTTCATTGTTGAAGCGGATCGAGATGCGCGCCTGCGCGGCGGCGGGGATCACGTTGGTCGTCGGATTGCCGACGTCCAGGTTGGTGATCTCGATATTGCTCGCCTGGAACCAGTCATTGCCCTCGTCCAGCACCAGCGCGTCGATGGCGGAAAGGATGCGGATCAGGCGCGGGATCGGATTGTCGGCCAGATGCGGATAGGCGACATGGCCCTGCACGCCGTCGACATGGATCCACATGTTGACCGATCCGCGCCGGCCGATCTTGATGACGTCGCCCAGCCGCCGCGAGGAGGTTGGCTCGCCCACCATGCAGAGGTCAGGACGCAGGCCGTGCGCGGCCATCCGCTCCATCAGGGCCAGCGTGCCATGGACGGCCGCGCCTTCCTCATCGCCGGTGATGATCAGGCTGATCGTGCCGGGCAGGTCTTCGGGCAGGTCGTGCAGGGCCGCGACATAGGCGGCGATGGCGCCCTTCATGTCGACGGCTCCGCGCCCGTAGAGCAGCTCGCCGCGAATCTCCGGCCGGAAGGGATCGCTCGCCCAGCCATTGCCCGGCGGGACCACGTCCAGATGCCCGGCAAAGGCGAAATGCCTGCCCGGCCCGGTCGTCCGCCATGCCAGCAGATTTTCCACCGGGCCGTCCGGCGCCTCACCGGCCAGGAAGCGGTCGACGGTGAAGCCCAGCGGTTTCAGCATCGCCTCCAGCACGGCGAAAACCTCCCCCGTGGCGGGCGTGACGGAGGGACAGGCGATCAGCTTCTCGGCTATGTCGATTGGGTTGGCATCGGTGCTGGTCTTGCTCATGCGGTTGCGTTAGAGCATTTTGAAGCCGGCTGAAACAGGCGCGGCGCGCAAAATGCGGTGGAGAACAGGGCGCATTTTTGAAGCCGGCGGAAGCGCCGGCGGCGCTGCCGGCAGGAGGACATGTCATGCCCAAGGTCGACCTTGCGGCCATCGAACAGACCAATCGGACAGGCTATCCGCCTGAACATGCGGGCGCGGTGGCGGGGCGATGGGTGCGCAGGCTGGGGCCGGCGACCGGCCTTTCGGATTTCGGCGTCAGCCATGTGGTTCTGAAGCCCGGCGCGGCATCCTCCCAACGGCACTGGCATGAGGATGAGGACGAGTTCGTCGTCATGCTGAGCGGCGAGGCGGTGCTGGTCGAGGAAGGAGGGCGCACGCCGCTGCATGCCGGGGACATGGCATCCTTTCCGAAGGGCGATCCCAACGGCCATCATCTGGTGAACGAAAGCGGCGAGGATTGCGTTTTCCTGGCGGTGGGGCGCGTTCCGCTGGGGGATGCGCATTATCCCGACATCGACATGCAATGGGTCGGGGGCAGCTATCGCCGCAGGAATGGAAGCGGCTTTTGAGGCTGGACCGCCGGGCATTGATGGCCACTCTGGGCGCCGCGATGACGGCTCCCAAGGCCCTGGCCGCGTCCCCCGCCGGGGTGGTGAAGCCGCCCCGGCTGCGCCCCGGAGACAAGGTGGGCCTGATCGAGCCGGCGGGCTTCACCGACGATGCCTTCGACCTCGATCTGGTCAAGGAAACGATCGTCGCCATGGGGCTGGCGCCCAAGCCCGCCCGGCATCTGGTCGAACGTCACGGCTATCTGGCCGGGACCGATGCCGACAGGGCGGCCGACGTCAACGCGATGTTCGCCGATCCGGAGGTGCGGGCGGTGTTCGCCACCCGGGGCGGATGGGGCTGCGCGCGCATCCTGCCCTATCTCGACTTCGCGAAGATCAGGGCCAATCCCAAGCTGCTGGTCGGATTTTCCGACATTACCGCGCTGCATCTGGCCTTCGCGGCGCGGGCGGGTTTCGTCACCATCCACGGCCCCAATGCGGCGAGCAGTTGGCCGCGCTTTTCCTGGGACGCCTTCCGCGCCGTCGCCTTCGAAGGGGCGACGCCGCTGATGGCCAATCCGGAGGGGCATGAGGACCGGCTGGTGCAACGCAGCGGGCGCATCCTGACCTTCCGGGGCGGGAAGGCGAGCGGGCGGCTGCTGGGCGGGAACCTGACCGTGCTCTCGACGCTGATGGGAACGCCCTGGCTGCCGGATTTCGACGGCGCGATCCTGTTCATCGAGGATGTGAGCGAGCAGCCCTATCGAATCGACCGGATGCTGACCCAATTGGCGCTCGCCGGCGTGCTGGGCAGGGTGGCGGGCGTGGCGTTCGGGCAATGCACCGATTGCGGCCCCAGCGGCGCCTCCTATGGCGGGTTCACCCTGGCGGAGGTGTTGCAGCAGCATCTCGCGCCGCTGGGCGTGCCGGCTTTCCAGGGCGCGCTGTTCGGCCATGTCGCCAGCCAGTTCAGCCTGCCGGTCGGCTGCCGGGCGGAGATCGACGCCGACGCGGGAACGATCCGGCTGCTGGAGGCGGCGGTTCGCTGAAAGGAGCGACGACATCGAGCCGAGGGTTCAGTCCTTGTCGTCGGTGGGCCGCACATAGGCGCCGCGCCCGTCGGGCGGGACGAGCGACCTGTCCTGGATCGTCAGGACGAGCGTGCGAAAGCCGGGTTCGGGCACGTCCCTGGTCTTTTCGGAGGTAAGGATGACGGCGCCGTCCCTCTCGGCCCACCGCCCCTCCGCGAACAGGTCGAGCGCGCCATAGACCAGATACCATTGGAAGCGGCCGTCCGGATGCAGCATCAGTTCGGACCCCGTCTCCATCACGCCGCGCAGATAATAGTGCCCCGCCCGTTCGCCGGCTTGCGCCCAGGCCGGCCCGGCCAGAAACGCGGCAAGGGGGAGAAGGGCGGTGAGGACGCGCATCGGGCGATGCTATCGCAGGATGGCCCGGCGGAACAGGCCTCCCATGCGCGCGGGCTACGCCCGACGCGGCGGGACGCCTGCCCAAGCCATCGTGCTCCTGCGAAGGCAGGAGCCCAGTCCCGCCCTCCCGCTTGAACTGGGCTTTCATGGCCCCCAATGCCCGCAAGGCCTCAGCGCGCCGCGCTCGACGCGATCCCGGCCCTTTCCCCGACCGCGATCCTTCGCTAAAGCCGCCCGATGATCCTCGTCATCGACAATTATGACAGCTTCACCTGGAACCTCGTCCATTATCTCATGGAACTGGGCGCGCAGGTGGACGTCGTCCGCAACGACGCCATCTCCGCCGGGCAGGCGCTCTCCACCGGCGCGCAGGCTTTCCTGCTGTCTCCCGGCCCGTGCACCCCCAATGAGGCGGGGGTCAGCCTCGATCTGGTCGCCGCCTGCGCCGATGCGGGCGCGCCGCTGCTGGGCGTATGCCTGGGCCATCAGTCGATCGGCCAGCATTTCGGCGGCAGGGTGGTGCGCGGCGGCCTGATGCACGGCAAGACCTCCCCCGTCACCCATGACGGCAGCGGCCTGTTCCAGGGGCTGCCTTCGCCCTTCACCGCCACCCGCTATCATTCGCTGATCGTGGAGGAGATTCCCGAAACGCTGATCGTCAACGCCACCAGCGAGGACGGCTCCGTCATGGGTTTCCGGCATCGCGACCTGCCGATCCATTCGGTTCAGTTCCACCCGGAAAGCATCGCCACCGAACATGGCCATGACATGCTGGCGAACTTCATGCGGATCGCGGGCATTCCGGTTCGGGAACGCGTGACGGGCTGAACCGCTTTCCTTTTCGGCCTCGCCAGCGGTCCTCATACCTCCAAGGCCGCAGCGACTTTCGCGCATCCCATCTCGACTCCGGCGCCGTCCCATGATTAAGGCAGCGACGATGACCCGCCTGCCCGATCCAACCCTGCCCCTCGACGCGCAACAGGCCGCAACGGCCTTCGACCTGCTGTTCGATGCCGACCTGCCGGAAGAGGAGATCGCCGGCTTCCTCGTCGCCATGGCCCGACGGGGCGAGACGGCGACGGAGATCGCCGCCGCCGCCCGCGCCATGCGCCATCGCATGATCCCGGTCACGGCTCCGGCGGGCACGATCGATGTCTGCGGCACGGGCGGGGACGGGCACCATACGCTCAATGTCTCGACCGCCGTGTCGCTGGTGGTCGCGGCCGCGGGCGTTCCGGTGGCCAAGCACGGCAATCGCGCCGCCTCCTCCAAGGCCGGCGCCGCCGACACGCTGGAAGCGCTCGGCCTGGACCTGGACCGCGCCGCCGCGACAGCCGAAGCGACGCTGGCCGATCTCGGCATCTGCTTCCTGTTCGCGCAGAACCATCATCCCGCGCTCAGGCGGCTCGGCCCCATTCGCCGGGCGATAGGGGAACGCACCATCTTCAACCTGATGGGGCCGCTCGCCAATCCGGCCGGGGTGCGCCGCCAACTGGTCGGCATCGCCCGCCCGGACTATGTCCCCATCTATGCGGAGGCGCTGGCGGAACTGGGCGTCGACCATGCGATGATCGTTTCGGGCGACGAAGGGCTGGACGAACTGTCGCTGGCCGGCGGCAACGCGCTGGCGGAGGTGAAAGGCGGCGGCCTGGTCGCGATGCGTCGCCTGACTGCCGCTGAACTCGGCCTTTCCACCCATCCGGTCGAGGCCATCAGGGGCGGCGACCCCGCCCATAACGCCGCCGCCCTGCGCGCCCTGTTGCAGGGCGAAACCGGGCCCTATCGTGACGCGGTGCTGCTGAACGCCGCCGCCGCCCTCGTCGTCGCGGACGCCGTGTCCGATTTCCGCGAGGGCGTGGAGGAAGCCGCCGAAACCATCGACCGGGGCCTTGCCAACGCGTTGCTCAATTGCTGGATAGCTTTCAAATGACCAACAAGCTGATCGAAATCTGCGACGTGAAGCGGGATGAGGTCGCCCGGCGCAAGGCCGCCACGCCCATATCCTCGCTCCACGCCCGCGCCGCCGCACAGACGCCGCCGCGCGGCTTCCGCAAGGCGCTGGACGATGCCGCCCGCTCCGGCTTCGGCCTGATCGCGGAGGTCAAGAAGGCCAGCCCGTCCAAGGGCCTGATCCGCCCCGATTTCGATCCGCCCGCCCATGCCCGCGCCTATGCGGCGGGGGGCGCGGCCTGCCTGTCGGTTCTGACCGACGAACCCTATTTCCAGGGGCATGACGATTATCTGGTCGCCGCCCGGTCCGCCTGCGCCCTGCCGGTGCTGCGCAAGGATTTCATGGTCGATCCCTGGCAGGTGCTGGAAAGCCGGTCGTTCGGCGCCGACGCGATCCTGATCATCGTCGCCGCGCTGGACGACAACCAGATGGCGGAGATAGAGGACGCCGCCCTTGGCCTGGGCATGGATGCGCTGGTCGAAGTGCATGACGCGCAGGAACTGGAGCGGGCGATGAAGCTGCGTTCCCGCCTGATCGGCGTCAACAATCGCGACCTGCGCGACTTCACCGTCGATTTCGCCCGCACCTACGAACTGGTGGGGCAGGCGCCGGAGGGCTGCACCTTCGTCGCGGAAAGCGGCATCGGCGGCCATGACGACCTGATCGCCATGTCTGACCATGGCGTGCACTGCTTCCTGGTCGGGGAAACGCTGATGAGGCAGGCGGACGTCGAAGCCGCCACGCGCAAGCTGCTCACGGGCCGATGAGCAAGCTCACCCATCTGGACGAGGAGGGATCGGCCCATATGGTCGACGTCTCCGCCAAGGCGATGACGACGCGCAAGGCCGTTGCGGGCGGGCGCATCAGCATGACCCCCGAAGCCGCGGCGGCGATCGCGCAGGGATTGGTGAAGAAGGGCGACGTGCTGGCCGTAGCCCGCGTGGCCGGCATCATGGCGGCGAAGAGGACTGCCGACCTCATCCCGCTCTGCCACCCGATCCCGCTCAGCTCCGTCAGCATCGACCTCAATCTGGACGGCAGCGGCGTGTCCGTGACGGCGACCGCGAAGACGGCCGGCCAGACCGGCGTGGAGATGGAGGCGCTGACCGCCGCGTCGGTCGCGTTGCTGACGGTCTATGACATGGCCAAGGCGCTGGACAAGGGCATGGTGATCGGCGAGGTGCGCCTGCTGGCCAAGAGCGGCGGCAAGTCCGGCGACTGGACGGCCGGAGACGGACCGGCATCATGAGCCTGCTTCCGGTCGCGGAGGCGCAAAGCCGCCTGATGGCGCTGGCGACGCCGCTGCCGGCGGAGCATGTGGCCGTTCCCGCCTGCGCTGGACGCTGGCTGACGGAGGATGTCGTCGCGCTGCGCGACCAGCCCTGGGCCGACCTTTCCGCCATGGACGGCTATGCCGTTCGCGCCGCCGAATGGCCGGGGCCGTGGCAGGTCGCTGCCGAAAGCGCGGCCGGCGGGCCGCCGCCGCCGCTGCTCGAACCCGGCCAGGCCTGCCGCATCTTCACCGGCGCGCCCTTGCCCCAGGGCGCGGACAGCATCCTGATCCAGGAAAACGCCGCGCGCCAAGGCGATGTGCTGCGCGGATTGGACGAGGCGCTGGCGACCGGCCGCCATGTCCGCCCGGCCGGTTCCGATTTCCGCAAGGGCGGCCTTTTGCTGAAGGCCGGCGGCGCGCTTGGCCCCGCGCAGATCGCGCTGGCCGTGCTTGGCGGCCATGCTGCGTTGCCCGTCTCGCGCCGGGCGCGGGTCGCGCTGCTCTCCACCGGCAACGAACTCGTGCCGCCCGGCATGCCGACGCAGCCGGGCCAGCTTCCCTCATCCAACGCGCCCATGCTGGCGGCAATGCTCTCCGGCCTCTCCTGCGACATCGTCGACCTGGGCATCGTGCCCGACGATCTGCCGGGCACGGTCCGGGCCTTCGTCCGCGCCGGCGAAGCCGACATCATTCTTTCGACCGGCGGCGCGTCGGTGGGCGATCACGACTTCGTCCGCCCGGCCTTCGTCCAGGCGGGCGGCTCGCTCGATTTCTGGAAGATCCGCATGCGGCCTGGCAAGCCGCTGATGGCGGGGACATTGGGTTCCGCCGTCTTCCTGGGCCTGCCCGGCAATCCGGTGTCCGCCTTCGTGACGGCGACCCTGTTCCTGCTTCCGCTTGTCCGCCATATGATGGGCGCGGCGTCGCCCCTGCCGCGCACCGCGCCCGCAACGCTCGCCGCCCCGCTGCCCGCCACGGGGGAACGGGACGATTATCTACGCGCCTTCCGCACCGAAGCCGGCATTGTTTCCGTGACGTCGCAGGACAGCGCCGCCACCGCCGCACTGGCCATGGCGGACTGCCTTATCCTGCGCCCCGCCGGTTCGGCCCCGGCAGCCGCCGGCGATCCCGTCACGGTCCTCCCCCTCGCATAAGGAAAGGGGCCGCCCAGGCGACCCCCTTCCCGTGCAGTCCTGATGGATGGCGGCGACAATCGGCCGCGCCGGAACGCCGCCTTACCCGTTCAGCGCTGCTGCTTGCCGGGCGACTTGTCCTGACGGCGCTCGTCGCCCATCTGGCCTTGCCGGTTTTCCTGCTGCTGCTGGCGTCCACCCTGGCGGGAGCGGTCGCCGCCCTGCTGGTCGCGACGTTGATCGCCGCCCTGATTGTTCTGGTTGGCCATGTTTCTCTCCTATTCACCTTCATCGGGGAAGGCAGGCTTTAAACGGCCCGTGGCCTCCCGCGTTCCCGTAAACGCGGCCAACGGTTAGGCGCTTGACTTGCCCCGTTCCGTTTCCTATGCGTTCTCCATCCGTTCCAAGGAGGGCAAGGCGAGATGTTGACACCCAAGCAACAGGAATTGCTGAGCTTCATTCAGACCCGGCTGGAGGAGGGGGGCGTGTCTCCCTCTTTCGAGGAGATGAAGGAAGCGCTGGACCTGCGGTCCAAATCCGGCATCCACCGCCTGATCAACGCGCTGGAGGAGCGAGGCTTCATCCGCCGGCTGCCCAATCGCGCCCGCGCCCTGGAGGTGCTCAAGCTGCCCGACGCCATGCATCGCGCGCCCAAGCTGGTCGTGCCGGCCAAGGCGCCGCTGACGAGCGGTCCGGCGTTGAGCCAGCCGCCGGTCGCCGCCAACGACATATTGGAGATTCCGCTGCATGGCCGCATCGCGGCCGGCGTGCCGATCGAGGCGCTGGAGGGGCAGAACATGCTTTCAGTCCCCGCCGCGCTGCTGGGCACCGGAGATCATTATGCGTTGGAGGTGGCTGGGGATTCGATGGTCGAGGCAGGCATACTCGACGGCGATTTCGCGCTGATCCAACGCACCGACGTTGCGCGGGAGGGGCAGATCGTCGTCGCGCTGATCGACGAAAATGAAGCGACGCTCAAATATTTCCGGCGGGAAGGGCCGAAGGTTCGGCTCGATCCCGCAAACAGCGCCTATGAGCCGCAAATCTACGATCCGCGGCAGGTCCGCATCCAGGGCAAGCTGGCCGGGTTGCTGCGCCGCTATAACTGACCGCCCCTGTATCCGCGCGGCCGACCGGAGGGTCGCGCGATCCACGGGTGCTCGTCATTCCATGCCTTCGCGCCGCGCATGGCGCCATGGTCCAGATCGATGGCCAGGCCGCCCGTCCGGGCGAGGAACCGTCGATCCGCCTTCAGCCAGCGGGGGCGACAGGCGCCCGGCAGGCGACGGTCGCTGACGACGATGTCCGCATGGGCGCAGTCCCGCGCCAGTACCGCATTGTCGATCTTCACGCTGCTCCGCGTCAGCAGCAGGTTCCAGTACCGGCGTCCACCTCTCAGGCGAACGGCGCAGAGATCGGGAGAACAGCGCGCCTGGGGCAGCGTCGTCAATGCCTGCAAGGTGCCGTCATGACCCGCGCTTTCCACCATGACGTCGCGGGCATATCCGCCAGCGCGGGCGCGCAGCATCGCCATGCCGCCATCGGCGGTGCGCAGCGCGACATGGCGGCCATCGCCGCTGATCAATATGGCGGGCATCGGGCTGGCCAGGATCATCGTCATGCCCGCGGACACCGGCATCAGGCCCGCCCAGCGCCACCCGCTTCGCCATAGCAGGCACCAGAGCATTCCCATCAGGATCAGGCCGAACACCGTGCCCGATTGGGCAGGGGCCAGCACCACCGCCCAGGGGCTGGACGCCACGCCATGAGCGACCAGCAACAGCAGGTCGAGTGCCCGCGCCGTGAGCCACCAGAAGGGCGCGCCCCATCCGCCCAGGTCGAACAGCAAGGCCATCGCCTCCAGCGGCATGACGACCAGGGTGGTGAGCGGTATCGCCACCAGATTGGCGACCGATCCCAGCATTCCCGCCTTGTGGAAATGGAACAGCGCAATCGGCGCCAGCACCAGTTCCACGGCCAGCCCCGTCGCCAGCATGCCCGCCAGATTGCGCCCGATCCGGCGCCACATCCCCTCGTCACGCGCAGCCACGAAGGTACGGAAGGCCGGATGCTCGCCCAGCGACACCAGGGCGATCACCGCCGCGAAGCTCATCTGGAAACTCGGCCCTACCAAGGCTTCGGGCCAGAGAACCAGCACCACCAGCGCCCCTGCCGCCACCAGCCTGAGGGTGATCGCGTCGCGCCCCATCGCCATCCCGCCCAGCACCAGCAAGGCAGCGATGCAGGAGCGCACGGTCGGCACTTCGGCCCCGGTCAGCAACGTATAGCCGATGCCCGCCAGTGCTCCTCCGCCCGCGGCGACCAGCATCAGCGGCCGGTCGAGCGCCGCCCGTCGGCTGAGCGCCATCATCCGCATCAGCAGGAAGATCACCGCAGCGATCAGGGCCGTCACATGCAGGCCGCTGATCGACAGCAGGTGCGCAAGGCCGCTGCGCCGCATCGCCTCAGCATCCGCTTGCGCGATCGCGCCCTGATCGCCCGTGGCCAGGGCAGCGGCGATGCCGGCGCCCTTGCCCGGAACGCGCTCCAGAACATGCTCGAACAGGCGCGCCCTCAATCGGGGGGCGGCCGTGGCGGGCCGCAGGACCGCGACCGGCGGCAGCGCGCGCCCGGTCGCGCCGATGCCCTCGAAATAGGCGCGGCGCGCAAAATCGTAGCCGCCCGGCAGGCTGGGCGGCGCGGGCGGCATCAACCTTGTGCGGAAAGCGATAATGGCGCCCTCTCCGACCCCCGCCGGCATCGACGCATCGTCAAGATTGACGCGCACCAGCGAGGGCAGGGCGGGCATGCCGATCGGCCGGACCAGCACGCGACTCATGCGTTGCGCGGGCAGCCTTTCGACCGACCGGACCTCTCCCTTCAGCGCGACGAAGGTGGGGCGGGCAAGGGGCGGCGATCCCAGCATCATCGATTTCCCCCAGACCAGCAGACATCCCGCGCAGGCCAGAAGTCCCCCGGCGATGATCGCCCGGCGCATCCGCCCGCCTGGCGGCAAGAGCAGCGCGCCGCAGGCCGCCGCCAGCATCGCGCAACAAAAGGCCAGCCATTCCAGGCGATTAGGAAGAACGAACCAGGCCGCTATGCCGATCGCCAGCGCGACCGGAACCCATAAGGGCAGGCGTTCGCGCTCCTCCTCCAGCCAAAGCTCCAGCCCGCGCCCAATCCGCGCCGCTTTCCCCCGCACAGAAGTGACAACGGAGGTTTGTCGTGGCTCGAAAGCCATGCTAGGGGGCGTCGCGATCATGGATGTGTCGGGTGGCTAATCGGGCGAATGTCAGGGAATGAAGCGGTGAGTGCTACAGGTTCGAACAAGCAGGTAGTAACCCGTTTTGCGCCGTCGCCCACTGGTTTTCTTCACATCGGCGGGGCGCGCACCGCGCTTTTCAACTGGCTGTTCGCGCGCCATCATGGCGGCAGGTTCCTGCTGCGGATCGAGGATACCGACCGGGCCCGCTCCACGGAAGAGGCGGTCGCCGCCATATTCGACGGGCTGGAATGGCTGGGCCTGGGCGGCGACGAGCCGGCGGTCTTCCAGTTCGAGCGGACGCCGCGCCATGCCGAGGTGGCGAACCAGTTGCTCGCGGGCGGCCATGCCTATCGCTGCTATGCGACGCCGGAGGAACTGGCGGAACTGCGCGAACAGCAGCGCGCCGCCAAGCAGCCTATGCGCTATGACGGGCGCTGGCGCGACCGCGATCCGTCGGAGGCTCCCGAAGGCGCGCCCTTCGTCATCCGCCTGAAGGCGCCGCGCGAGGGCGAGACGGTGATCGAGGACGCCGTGCAGGGGCGCGTCGTCGTGCAGAATGCGGAACTGGACGACATGATCCTGCTGCGTTCCGACGGCACGCCCACCTATATGCTGGCCGTGGTGGTCGACGATCATGACATGGGCGTCACGCATGTCATTCGCGGCGACGACCATCTCAACAACGCCTTCCGCCAACTAGGCATCATAAGGGCGATGGGTTGGGAAGAACCCGTCTATGCCCATATCCCGCTGATCCACGGGTCCGACGGGGCCAAGCTGTCGAAGCGGCACGGCGCGCTGGGCGTGGACGCCTATCGCGACGAAATGGGCATGCTGCCCGAAGCGGTGCTCAACTATCTGCTGCGCCTGGGCTGGGGCCATGGCGATGAGGAGATCATCTCCCGCGAACGGGCCGTGGAACTGTTCGACATTGCAGGCGTCGGCCGTTCGCCCTCGCGCTTCGACATCAAGAAGCTGGAAAATTTGAACGGCCATTATCTGCGCGAAGCCGACGATGCTCGACTGGCGGCATTGGTCGCGCCAAGGGTCGCGGCCCGGCTGGGCATCGCCTTGCCTGAGGGCGGGCAGGAACTGCTGGCCGCAGCCATGCCGTCGCTCAAGCCCCGCGCCAGGACGCTTAATGAAATTGCCGAGGGCGCGGAATTCCTGTTCAAAAATTGCCCGCTCGATTTTGACGAGAAGGCCCTGGCTCTGCTAGACGACTCCGCGCGCGCGCTGCTGGGGAAGACGGCCGACGCTCTTGCACCCGTCCAGTCCTGGACGGTCGAAGCGATCGAGGAAGCGATACGCCGCGTGGCGGAGGATGCCGGCCTCGGGCTTGGAAAGGTCGCGCAGCCTTTGCGCGCGGCGTTGACCGGTCGCACGGTTTCGCCGGGAATTTTCGACGTCCTTTTCCTTCTGGGGAAGGCGGAGAGCTTGGAACGATTGTCCGCTGTGAGGCACGCATCGGGCAATTGAAGTATCAGGAGAACACCATGTCGGATAACAATGCCATTTTGAGCGTCGGGGGCGACGCGAAAGACTATGCCATTCTGAACGGCACGGTCGGCCCGCAGGTCATCGACGTCCGCAAGCTCTACGCCAACACCGGCATGTTCACCTACGATCCCGGCTTCACCTCTACCGCGAGCTGCGATTCGGGCCTGACCTATATCGACGGCGACAAGGGCATATTGCTGCACCGGGGCTATCCCATCGACCAGCTTGCCGAACAGTCCAGCTTCATGGAGGTCAGCTACCTGCTCCTCAACGGCGAACTGCCGTCGAAGAAGGAACTGGAGGATTTCACCCGCACCATCACGCGCCACACCATGGTGCATGAACAACTCACCACCTTCTATCGTGGTTTCCGCCGCGACGCGCACCCGATGGCGATCATGTGCGGCGTGGTCGGCGCGCTGTCGGCCTTCTACCATGATTCGACCGACATCAACGATCCGGAACAGCGCAAGATCGCCAGCCACCGCCTGATCGCGAAGATGCCGACGATCGCGGCGATGGCTTACAAATATTCGGTCGGCCAGCCCTTCGTCTATCCGCGCAACGACCTCAGCTACACCGCCAACTTCCTGAACATGACCTTCTCCGTCCCGGCGGAGGAATATGTCATCGATCCGGTCGTGGTCGACGCGATGGACAAGATCTTCACGCTGCATGCCGACCATGAGCAGAATGCGTCGACCTCCACTGTGCGCCTGGCCGGTTCGTCGGGCGCCAACCCCTTCGCCTGCATCGCGGCGGGCATCGCCTGCCTCTGGGGCCCGGCGCATGGCGGCGCGAACGAAGCGGCGCTCAACATGCTGCGCGAAATCGGCACCGTCGACCGCATTCCGGAATATATCGCCCGTGCCAAGAACAAGGACGATCCGTTCCGCCTGATGGGCTTTGGTCACCGCGTCTACAAGAATTACGACCCGCGCGCGACCGTCATGCAGAAGACCGCGAAGGACGTGCTGGAGAAGCTGGGCGTCAACGACCCGATCTTCGACGTGGCGAAGGAACTGGAGCAGATCGCGCTCAACGATCCTTATTTCATCGAGAAGAAGCTCTATCCGAACGTCGACTTCTATTCGGGCGTGATCCTGTCGGCCATCGGCTTCCCGACCGAGATGTTCACCGTGCTGTTCGCGCTCGCCCGCACCGTCGGCTGGGTCGCGCAGTGGAACGAGATGATCTCCGACCCCGCGCAGAAGATCGGTCGCCCGCGCCAGCTCTACACCGGCCCGGCGCAGCGCGACTATGTGCCGGTCGAAAAGCGCTGAACGGCGCTCAATGAGATAGGGAGGCGGCGCCCGTTTGAGGCGCCGTTTTTCGTTCTGGCGGGGATGGGCGTGGCTGAAGTTGGCCATCTCCCGGCATTCAGAATTCCCAGACGCTGCTCGTCCCGCCGCCTTCGCGGGACCATCGGCTGTTCACTCCATGCTTCTTACTCCACCCTTCCCCAAAGCCGCCGCACTGGTTAGAGCCGCCTCATGATCGGCCGTCTTACCTTGAGCGATTTCCGCAACCATGCGGATGCGCTGATCATGCCCGATCACAGCTTCATCGTGCTGACCGGCGATAATGGCGCGGGCAAGACCAACATATTGGAAGCCGTGTCGATGCTGGCGCCGGGACGCGGCCTGCGCGGAGCGGCCCTGCGCGACATGGCGCGCCAGGACGGCGCGGGCGGCTTCGGCATAGCGGCGGAGGTGGATGGAGTGATGCTGGGGACCGGCGTCCTCGCCTCCGCCCCCGACCGGCGACAGGTGCGGATCGGCGGCGTCGCCTCCTCCGCCAACGCGCTGGCGGATCATCTGTCCATTGTCTGGCTCACCCCCGCCATGGACCGGCTGTTCACGGACAGCCCCGGCGGGCGACGGCGTTTCCTGGACCGGCTGACGCTGGCGCTTCACCCCGGCCATGCCACGCACAGCGCCCGCTATGAGGCGGCGATGCGGGCGCGCAACCGGCTGCTGAACGATCTGTCCGCCGCCGATCCTTCCTGGCTGAGCGCGCTGGAAACGCAGATGGACGAGCATGGCGCGGCCCTTGCCGCTGCCCGCCTCGATCTGGTGGGCCGCTTGCAGGCCGCGCTGGAGGACCAGCCCGACCATCCCTTCGCCCGTCCGCTGCTGGCGATAGAGGGGGAAGGGGAGGGCGAGGAACCCCTGGGGTTCCGCCTGTCCCGCGAGCGCCGCCGCGACGCCGCCGCCGGGCGCACCTTGTCCGGCCCGCACCGGCAGGATCTGGCCGTCGTCCACGCCGCCAAGGCGCAGCCTGCCGCGCTTTGCTCGACAGGCGAGCAGAAGGCCTTGCTGCTCTCCATCCTGCTCGCCCATGCGGCGCTGGTTTCGGCCCATCGCGGCCAGCCGCCGGTGCTGTTGCTCGACGAAGTGGCGGCGCATCTCGATCCGTCGCGGCGGGCCGCGCTGTTCGACCGGCTGCGCGAAACCGGCGGCCAGGTCTGGATGACGGGAACGGAACCAGGACTTTTCAACGACTTGCCCCTGGCTAGCCGGTTCGGCGTAACGGCCGGCCAGGTCTTTCGTTCCGCAGATTGACGCGCTGCAACAACGACTCGTCGCTGGTTGCTTTTCATCCCGTCCGGCGTCTGCCCTAAAGCGTCTCACGGGGTTAAGTCGTTCCAATAATCGGGGGTCGCATTCCTATGATCGGTGGTTTTCGCGCTATTGTCGCAGCGGCAACGCTTGCACTCGGCGCCCTGATCACGACCCCGGCCGCCGCCGGCGTCCTGCAATGCGTGCCCTTCGCCCGGCAGGTTTCCGGCATCGAGCTTTACGGCAACGCCAATAGCTGGTGGAGCCAGGCCGAGGGCCGCTATGAGCGCGGCCATGAACCCCGCGTCGGCGCCGTCCTTGCCTTCTCTGCCAGCCGTTCCATGCCGGTCGGCCATGTCGCCATGGTCAGCAAGGTGGTCAGCGAGCGCGAGGTGCTGCTGACCCATGCCAACTGGTCCTATCGCGGCGGCATAGAGCGCAACGTCCGCGCCATCGACGTGTCCCCGAACAATGACTGGACCGACGTGCGCGTCTGGTATGGCCCGATCGGCGACCTGGGCCTTCGCCCGAACCCGGCCAAGGGCTTCATCTACGCGCACAAGGCGGGCGAGGCTCCGGTGCAGATCGCCATGGCGGATCGCGCGACCGCGGGCGCCGAGGCCGCCCGTGGTGCTTTCTGACATTTTAACCATTTCCTAAGGGCTGCCGCCTAGTTTCCTTGGCGGTGGGGCGATTCTGAGACTTTTGGGGTCGCATGAAAGTGGGAATGATGCGCTGGGCAGCCTTGCTGCTGGCGGGCTTGGCGACGACGCCCGTGCTGGGCGCGACCGTGCTGCAATGCGTGCCCTATGCGCGCACCGTGTCCGGCGTCCGGATCTATGGCGACGCGCTGACCTGGTGGGACCAGGCGGAAAATCATTATAAGCGCGGCCATGCGCCCCGCAGGGGCGCGGTGCTGGCCTTCCGTCCCGTCGGCCCGATGGTGCTGGGCCATGTCGCAGTGGTCAGCAGGGTGCTGGACGACCGGCGCGTGCTGATCCGGCATGCCAACTGGTCGGCGCCCGGCGCGATCGAGGAGGATGTGCTGGCAGTCGACGTGTCCGAGGAAGGCGACTGGAGCGCGGTGCGCGTCTGGCACAGCCCGACCAACCAGATGGGCGCGCGCAGCAACCCGACCTTCGGCTTCATCTATCCCGACAAGCCGCAATTGCGCGAGTTCCGGCCAGACCCGGCGCTGGGCGTCAGCACGCGCTTCGCCAGCATGACCGTCGTCAAGGATGATCCGGAGGAGGAGGCCGCCTCACCGCGCCGGGCCGCCGCCGCGCCGCCGCGCCTGGCGCTCGACCTGCGCGCCATCGGTTATGCCGATGCGACGCCTTCGGCCCGTTCGCTGCGCGACATCATCGCGGACGTGAAGCGGGACTCCGCCCTTCGTTGAAGCATCCCGGTGTTCCTGCGAAGGCTGGAACCCGGTTCCTTTTCAGGCAGCGCAGGCGAAAATCATTCCGCCTTGTCCGCCGCTTCCTCCGCGCCCTCGGCAGGATTCTCGAACCAGGCCTCGACCGGCCCGGACAGCTTGATCGTCAGCGGCTGGCCGTGACGGTCGCGGGTCTTGCCCGCCGCCACGCGAATCCAGCCTTCGGAGATGCAATATTCCTCGACATCGTTGCGGACGCGGTCCTTGAAGCGGATGCCGATGCCCCGCTGGAGCACGTCCATGTCGAAAAAGGGACTCTTCGGGTTGGTGGAAAGGCGGTCGGGGGGCGTATCGCTCATGATGGTCCAAATCCTGTCAATCTGGGCGCGGCCTAGCCTCCAGGCCCACCTGCCGTCAACCGTTACGGTCCATCGTCGACATCGCAGAAGATGCGCCGGATAACCCCCTGCGCCAGCCAGGACTGGAAACGGGCATGTGCATCGGCCAGATCCAGGAAGGGGTAGGCGACCGGCCGTTCCCCCGCCGCCCGGCTGGCGACGACCAGCCGCATCATGGCATCGGGGGCCGTGGTCAATATGCGCCCGCGCCGGTCGGTTGCGGCGCTGTTGACGCCGACGACATGGCCATCCTCGGCAAAGACCGGCCCGCCGCTGATGCCCGACAAAGTGCCGTCGCCCATCGGAATGCGCGCATGTTCGGCCCAGGCGAGCACGGGCTGCGTATCCTGCCCAGCGCCACGTCGGGCGCGGGCGGCGCCGATCAGTTCCGATATGACCAGCGTCGGTTGTCCGCCCGGAAAGCCCATATGATAGCCGACCGATCCGGGCGGCGGCATGCGGTCCGACAGCGGCAGCGCGTGGTCGCTCGCCACGCCGCCGCGCACCAGCGCCGCATCGGCCTCCCGGCTTTCGACCAGGCGCGACACGGGACGGGCGAAGCCGCCCTGCTCTATGCCGACCCGCGCGCAGCCATGGGTGACATGCTCGGCGGTCAGCCAGGCGCCGTCCCGGTCGATGGCGAAGGTCGTGCCCATGCTGTCGGCGGGGGCCTCCGTCCGTTCCTCGATGACGAAGCTCTCATCGCTCCATTGCGGCATCGGCCGGCGCGGCGAGCGCGGGTCGAACGCCTCGACATGCAGCGGCGTAGGCTTGGTGACCTCGCTGATCCACAGCAGGGCGAGGATGATGCCGAGCAGGCCGGGCAGACAGCCGAAGCGTCGGCCCGCCATGGCTCAACCCGCGACCGCGCCGGCGGTGAGGCAGGCTATGGCGACCTTCATCATGGCGAGGAAGATGGCGGCGGACCGTTCGTCCGCCTCGATCCGGGTCGGCAGCGCGCCGAGCAGGAAATCGACCGCGCGAAAGGCGATGAGTTGCAGGATCAGCGTCACGCTGCCCCAGATCATGATGTCCCAGACATTGACTGATCCCGCCAGGCAGAAACCCAACGGCACGGCCAGCCCGATCGCAGCCCCGCCCAGCGAGATCGCCGCGGCCCCGTTGCCCGCCCGGATCAGCGCGAATTCGTCATGCGGGGTGATCCACATGTAAAGCGCCAGCGCCGCCAGCCAGGCCAGCGTTGCGGAGGCGAGGTGCAGCAGGAAGATGGGCAGGCCGGACAGCAGGCTCTGGATGACGGGCATGGGATCGGTCATCCCGTCAAAATGCCGCAAGCGCTTGCCGGGCGCAATCGCGATAGACGACGGAATGGGCGGGCCTTTCCAATCCTCCCCATCGGCGGATGGGGAGGGATTTCATGGCAGAAGGTCAGGTCAATTGCACACCCGCACCTTCACGCGCCGGTCGCGATAATGATTGTAGCGCCATTCGGTCCAGCAACGCTGGCGATAATGCCCGCGCCAGGACCGCCGGTCGCCGCGCCAATAGCGGCGGTCGTCATGCCGCCAGTCGCGCCGCCCGTCCCAGCGCCTGTCGTCCCAGCGCCTGTCGTCCCAACGCCTGTCGTCCCAACGATCGCCGCGATACCCGTCGCGATAGCCATAGCCGCCATAATATTGCGCCTGTGCAGGGGCCGCGCTCGCCCCCATGGCGGTGATCGCCAGGCCCAGGGCGGCAGCGCCCTTCCACAAGATGTTCATGTCCGTTTCTCCTCAGCATGCACGCCCGTCGCCGGGGTCATGAAGGAAAGATGCTCCGGCCTTACTGAACCGTCCGGGAACGGCGTCGTCAGCCAATGTTCATGGATGGATCAGCGGCCCCGAAGGGCGCTTTCCGCCTCCAGCATATAGTCGCGGGTGATCGGCAGGCTGCGGCGGTCGCGAACATATTGGACCTGGTAATTCACCATGCCGCCATGTTCGAACACGGTGGCCGCGCCCGCCAGATAGAAGGTCCATAAGCGGAAGAATCGTTCGTCGTACAGGGCGATGATGTCCGCCTTGTGCGCCAGCGTCCGCTTGTACCATTGGCGGATGGTGAGGCCGTAATGGATGCGCAGCACCTCTACATCCGTGACCATCAGGCGCGTGCCCTCGCTGCCCTGGATCATTTCCGACAAGGCGGGGATATAGCCGCCGGGGAAGATATATTTCCGGGTGAAGGCGTCCGTGATGCCCGGCCCGTCGACCCGGCCGATGGTGTGGACCAGCATCACCCCGTCCGGCGTCAGCAATTCGCGGCACTTGTTGTAGAAGGTGCGGTAATCCCCGGTCCCGACATGTTCGAACATGCCGACCGAAACGATGCGGTCGAAGGGGCCGTCGATGTCGCGATAGTCGATCAGTTCGAAGCGCACATGGTCGGCCACGCCCGCATCCTGCGCCCGCTGCCGCGCGACCTTGAGCTGCTCCTCCGACAGGGTGATGCCGGTCACGTCCACGCCGCAGGTGCGGTGCAGGTACAGCGCCATGCCGCCCCAGCCGCAGCCTATGTCCAGCACCTTCATGCCCGGTTTCAGGTGCAGCTTGGCGGCGATATGCGCCTTCTTGTCCTCCTGCGCCTGTTCCAGGCTGATCCCCGCCTCATTGTCCGCATCGGGGAAATAGGCGCAGCTATATTGCCGGTCCCGGTCGAGGAAGAGGGCGTATAGCGCGCCCGACAGGTCGTAATGATGCGCCACATTGGCCTTTGCCCGCGCCCGGTGATTGGCGGCCCACAGCTTGCGCCGGACGGCCTTGAACCCGCGCTTTATGGCGCCAAGGTCGCTGATCGACTTGCCCGTCTCCCACGCATTGTTCATGCGGATGAGGGAGATCAGTTCCATGATCCCGCCGCCCTCTATGGCGACGC
Organism: Sphingobium indicum B90A; assembly: GCF_000264945.2. Classification (NCBI taxonomy): domain Bacteria; kingdom Pseudomonadati; phylum Pseudomonadota; class Alphaproteobacteria; order Sphingomonadales; family Sphingobiaceae; genus Sphingobium; species Sphingobium indicum. The sequence continues at coordinate 1,993,141 of NZ_CP013070.1, read as the reverse complement.
GCCCGTCGATGAACGCCTCCGCCATGCCCAGGCGCGGATCCTTGACGATGTCGAACGGCACCCGCGCGTCGTGGAATTTCAGCGCCAGCGACGGAAAGCCCGGCTCAGGGGTTCCAACCGTGATCTTCCTGCCGTCATGATAATAGATGCTGAGCTGGCCCCGCGTGACCAGCCGCTTGATGACGCGATCAAACAATTTCATGGGGCTACCCTGTCAGGTCATCCGGTCGGCGTCAAATGCCCGCATACCAGTCATAACCGGCCCGGTCCTCCCAATAGCCGCCCTTGCCGCCGCCTATGCCCTCCAGGCTTGCGACCGCCTCGATCTTCATCAGATATTTCGCCTGCTTGTAGCCCAGTTGCCGTTCCACCCGCAGCCGGAGCGGCGCGCCGTTCGCCACGCGCAGGGGTTCGTCGTTCAGCGCGAAGGCCAGGATGGTCTGCGGGTGGAACGCGTCCACCAGGTCGATGCTTTCATAATAGCCGCGCCCGCCGCCCATATCGTCGGCGCAGTGGAAGACGATGTACCGCGCCCCGTCCCGCAGCCGCGCCGCGTCGAGGATAGGCTTCAGCGGCACGCCGCGCCATTTGCCGATGGCGCTCCACCCCTCGACGCAGTCGTGGCGCGTGATCTGCTCGCGATGGGGAAGGGCGTGGAGCTGCGCTAGGGAGAGGGAAAGCGGCTGTCCCACCAGCCCCGACACGTGCAGCCGCCAGTCGGCAAAGCCGTTGCGCCACAGCGCCTTATATTCGGGCGTGTTTGGATTGGCCGTGCCGTTGGGGCGGAAGAAGGGGGAGATCTGGTCGGGCCGGAATTCCCGCGCCAGCGCGTCGCGGGCCATCAGGCCGCGCTGCGCCCATTTGTGGAAATTCTCGGCGGAAAACAGCGCGTCCCGTACCGCCTCGTTCTTCGCCAGCCGGTCGCATCCCGCCAGCGTCGCGGCGGCCCCCAGCACCAGGGAGCGGCGGCTGAGGATCAGGCTCAACGCCGCGCCTCCGGCACGCGATAGCGCCCGCTGATCATCGAGCGGATTTCGTTCAAGGGTCCGGCGAGCAGCACCATCAGCATATGCACCAGGAAAAAGGCCGCCAGCGCGAAGGCCGCGATGAAATGGATCGAGCGCGCCGACTGGCGGCCGCCGAACAGGTCGACCAGCCAGGGCCAGGCCGCGTTCATGCCCGGCGACATGGCAAGGCCCGTCAGGATCATGAGCGGCAGCGCGACGAAGATCACGGCGATATAGCTGGCCTTTTGCAGCACATTATAGCGCAGCGCCGCTTCCCCCGCGGGAAAGCGCAGCCGGGCATGATCGCGGATGTCCTGCCACACATGGCGCGGCGCCAGTTCCCCGCGCCGGAAGGCAAGGTCGCGCCCCAGATGCCCGCCGAACAGGCTCCAGAGCATGTAGAAAAGCAGCGCGAAGGCGAAGATCGGCGCGGCGCTCAGGTGCCAGTGCCGCGACATCGCCAGGTCATAATGCGCGGGCAGGGTGATCCAGCTTCCGAACCGCTCCAGCCCCAGCCAGGCATGGTCGTAATTCGCCCCATATTGCCCCCAATAGAGCCGGGGATGCGCGTTGAAGATGCCCAGCCCGCTGGTGAACAGCACATAGAGCAGCAGCGCGTTCAGCCAATGCCACAGCCGCACCGGCAGCCGGTGGCGCAGCACCGTTTTCCGCTGGGGCAGGGCGCGTTCCATGGGCCATGGATACCCTTTTGGGCCGACAGCGTCAAAAGGATGGAGATGCTGTGCGCATGAAGCTTTTTTCATGATTTCGTTCATATGGGAGCCAGCTTGCAGGTCCATAAGCGCGTCGAAGCGCCCATGGGAACGGAAAGGGGAGGCGCCCCATTTTCATGCAAAGTCAGACTGTTGCGAAAAAGCATCATGCGTTCGTAAAGTTCATATCCAACTTGCAACAATAACAATCAGGTTACATATGCGCGTCGTCAGCGACACCAATCGCTGCATGCAGGACGGGAGGATAGACCGAATAGAATCGGCATTCCAAATGGCGATGAAATAAATAACGCAACGCTATCCCGTAAAAAGAGAACAAACGCCTGTCCTGTTCCTGGACTGTGCGTTTCTGATGACATGAGGACTTTATGAAGACTGTGATTTTCGCAGCCCTTGCTGCTGCCGCCGTTTCCGCTCCCGCTTTCGCCCAGGACGCTGCGCCCTTCACCGGCCCGCGCGCCGGCGTGACGCTGGGTTATGACAAGTTCGACGGTAACGACGGCTTCGCTTACGGCGCCAGCACCGGTTATGACATTGCGATCACGCCCAACGTAACCTTTGGTCCGGAAGTGGCATTCAGCGACTCCACCACCAGCCTGGGCGCCGGCGTGGAAGTTAGCCGCGATCTCTCCGCTTCGGTGCGTCTTGGCTATATCCTCAATCCGAAGGTGCTGGCCTTCGGCAAGGTGGGCTATGCCAATACCCGCGTTGAAGCGTCGAACAGCAACTCGGGTGGATCGTTCGAAGGCGTGCGCTATGGTGGCGGCCTGGAATTTGCTGTGACTGGCAACACTTACATCTCGGCTGAATATCAGCGCAGCGAGTATGAAGACGGCATTGGCGGCCGCGACGCTGGCGTCGTCGGCATCGGTTTCCGTTTCTAATCCCCTCTCGGATGGAACAGGGAAAGGGCGGCCCGGCTGGGGCCGCCCTTTTTCCATGCCCTGCTTCCGTCGTCTCGATGATCGGTAGCGCTTCCTGTTCCTGCGAAGGCAGGAACCCAGTCCTGCCGCTCATGTTGAATTCTTCGCTACCTAATCCCAGGGTAGCGCCCTCAAATCCGGTTCCACCCAAGCGCGCCGCGCCTCCACCGACATCAGCCGCTCCCGCGACCAGTAGGCGAACAGCCAATCCTTGTCGGCCATCGGAGATTCCATCAGCGCCGCAAAGGCCTCCGCTGGCGAAGCCCCGCCCGGCAACCCCGCCAGCACCGCCCGCGCCGCCATCAGCGAAGCCAGGGTGATCGTCTCATGATAGCCGGACGTGTCGCTGTTCACCCCGCCGACGCTCTCATTATAGGCGGCGATCATTCCCGCCATGTCGCGCTCCGGCACGATGTCCGGCCGCCGCAGCATCAGCCACAGCGCCGTCGAGAAATGCGCCCGGTGCGTCCATTCCTCCTTGGGCAGCGTCCCCGCGCAAAAGCCCGTCGCAATCCGCTCAATCTCATCGTCCGTCATTCCGTTCGCCCCCAAAAAAGAAAAACCCCGCCGTTCCGGGCGGGGTTTCCATCTCACGCCACATAGGCGCGCCTATTCGACCCCGCTCTATCCCAGCGCCGCTTGCTTCTCCGCCGCCAGCCGGTCCAGTTCCGCCCGGCTCTTCTTCTCGCTGGCCGACTTCAACTGCCCGCAGGCCGCCATGATGTCCCGCCCGCGGGGCGTGCGCACCGGCGCGCTGATCCCGCCCTCGAACACGATGTCGGAAAAGCGCCTGATCCGCTCCGGCGTCGAACATTCATAGTCCGTGCCAGGCCAGGGATTGAACGGGATCAGATTGACCTTGGCGGGCAGCTTATACTGGCGCAGCAGCCGCACCAGTTCCCGCGCATCCGCGTCGCTGTCATTCTTGTCCTTGATCATCACATATTCGAATGTGATGCGCCGCGCATTGTTCGCGCCCGGATAGTCGGCGCAGGCCTGCAACAGATCCTCGATGCCGTATTTCTTGTTCAGCGGCACCAGTTCGTCGCGCACATCCTTGGTCACGGCATGCAGCGAAACCGCGAGATTGACGCCAATCTCTGCCCCTGCCCGCGCCATCATCGGCACCACGCCGGAGGTCGACAGGGTGATCCGCCGCTTCGACAGGGCCAGCCCGTCGCCGTCCATCACCACCTTCAACGCATCGCGCACATGGTCGAAATTATAGAGCGGCTCGCCCATGCCCATCATCACGATGTTGGTCAGCATCCGCCCGTCGGTGCTGTACTGGGATGCGTCGTCCGCCTCATCGTCATTGGCCGACGCCATGCTCCCCTTGGGCCACTCGCCCAGCGCATCCCGCGCCAGCATCACCTGCCCGACGATCTCGCCCGGCGTCAGGTTGCGCACCAGCCGCATCGTGCCGGTATGGCAGAAACGGCAGTTGAGCGTGCACCCGACCTGGCTGGAGACGCAGAGCGTTCCCCGGTCCGCGTCCGGGATGAACACCATCTCATAATCCTGCCCGTCGTCGGACCGCAGCAGCCATTTGCGCGTGCCGTCGCTCGACACCTGCGCCTCGACCACTTCGGGCCGCCCCACGACGAAGCGTTCCGCCATCCAGCCGCGCATCGGCTTGGCAAGGTCGGTCATGGCGTCGAAATCGGTCTCGCCGCGATGATAGAGCCAGTGGAACAACTGTTTCGAGCGCAGCTTCGCCTGCTTGACGTCCAGCCCGGCCTCTTCCAGCGCGCCCCCGATTTGCGGCCGCGACAGCCCCATCAGGTCGACGCGCCCGTCTTCGCGAGGCGTCACGGCGCGGGGCACCGGCACAGGATCGATAGCGCCGGGAATCGGCATCAGGGGATTGGCGACTGACTGCATGCCCGCGCCCTTAGCGGATTTCGGGGGATTTTGGAAGGGCGGCGCTAAACCTCCCCCGTTCGCCCTGAGCCTGTCGAAGGGCTTTACTTCCTCTTCACCTTCAACGCTCGAAAGAAAGTAAAACCCTTCGGCAAGCTCAGGGCGAACGGGGAGGGGGGAAGGCCTTACCGAATCCTTGCACACCCCAAAGCCGCAGCATCGATCGCCGTAGCCGCCCCGCGCAACGCATAGGTATCCGCAAAACCCCGCCCCCGCGCATCCCGCGTCTGCACGCTCATGCTGGTCGCGGATCGCATCGCCGCGACGATCGCCGCGTCGGCCCGCATATCCGGCGCCCAGGCATCCACCTGCCCCGCCACCAGCGTGAACCGCCGATCCCCCACATTCAGGATCACCGCCGCGTCATTCGCCCGCATCCGGCTCAATCGGAAATGCACCTGCCCGCGCACCCTCTGGCGCGGCCAGCTTCCGACCGCCGCAAAGCCCTCCGACTTCGCGGCTACGGGCATGGCGATGGCATAGCAGCGCGGGCCGCCGCCGGATGGGGAAGGGGCCGGATCGCGAAACGCCCCCCACGCCTCGAACACGCCCAGCGAGTCCCGTGCCTGCGCGGCGCCGCCGACGGTCAGCAGGGAAAGAGCGAGGGGCCACAAAGCTTTCACTCCCCCGGCAAAGCGCAAGCCGTTCCTTTTTGCAACCCTCGCCGCAACAAAGCGCCACCCAGCGCTTGCAGGGGCCGCAACAGCGGCTATGAAGGATCATCCATCATTGTCGCCCGGATTCGACTGTCTCCGGGCTTTCGCAAGAAAAGAAACGGACAGAACAGGGACATGAAGGCCACCATCGAACGCGCAACGCTGCTCAAGAGCCTCAGCCACGTCCAGTCGGTGGTCGAGCGGCGCAACACGATTCCGATCCTGTCCAACGTGCTGATCGAAGCGTCCGCGGACGGCGCGATCAAGCTGATGGCGACCGACCTCGACCTCCAGATCGTCGAAAGCGTCTCCGCCCAGGTCGAACAGCCCGGTGCGACGACCATTTCGGCCCACACCCTGTTCGACATCGCCCGCAAGCTGCCCGAGGGGTCGCAGGTCTCGCTCCACGCGGCGGAGGGCAAGATGCTGATCCAGGCGGGCCGCGCCCGCTTCAACCTGTCGACCCTTCCCCGCGACGACTTCCCGGTGATCGCCGAAGGCGACCTGCCGACCAGCTTCGAACTGCCCGCCGAAACGCTCAAGCAGATCATCGACAAGACGCGCTTCGCCATCTCGACCGAAGAGACGCGCTATTATCTCAACGGCATTTATTTCCATGTGTCGGATGACGGCCAACCCGTTTTGAAGGCCGCCGCGACCGACGGCCACCGCCTCGCCCGCGTCACCGTGCCCCGTCCCGACGGCGCGGACGGCATGCCCGGCATCATCGTGCCCCGCAAGTGCATCGGCGAACTGCGCAAGCTGCTGGATGAGGTCGATGGATCGGTGCAGATCAGCCTGTCCGCCAGCAAGATCCGCTTCGGCCTGGGCAGCGCGATCCTGACCAGCAAGCTGATCGACGGCACCTTCCCCGATTACAGCCGCGTCATCCCGACCGCCAACGACAAGCTGCTCAAGATCGACCCGCGCAGCTTCGAGGAAGGCGTGGACCGCGTCGCCACCATCGCCACGGAAAAGACCCGCGCCGTCAAGATGACGCTGGACCGCGACAAGATCACCCTGTCCGTCACCAGCCCCGAAAACGGCACGGCGGCGGAGGAAGTCCCCGGCGCCTTCCAGGGCGAGGGTTTCGACATCGGCTTCAACGCCCGCTATCTGCTGGACATTCTTGGCCAGATCGACAGCGACCTGGTGGAACTGCACCTGGCCGACGCCGCCGCCCCGACCCTGATCCGCGAAGACGACCGCAGCCCGGCCCTCTATGTGCTGATGCCGATGCGCGTCTGAGGGGTTAAGCCGCTTCAAGACATATCCTCCTTCCGTAGGCGGGAAGGGGAATGTCTTGGGAACCATTCACCGCAGGAACTCCCCGATCAGGTAAGTTTCTTTCAATCTCTTGTCGTTACGCGGGATATATGACTTCCTTGCGGGCGAACCTGGCAGAACTGCAAACGCGGCGGACCGATCTCGTCGCCGCGCTCGGCCTTGCCGAAAGCGGCGCCTCTGTCGACGCATCCTGGATTTCCGGTACTTTCGTCCATATCGCCCGACTCTGGCCGCTGATCCTGCTGGGGAAGCTCTGCATCACCGCGTTGCTGCACGTGCCTCTCTACGGCGACGGCAATGCCGGTCATGCCGTCGCTCTGGCGGCCATGTTGCTGGTCGACGGCGTCGCCATCGTCCTGCCGCGCGGGGCCAGGTTCCAGCTTTTGCGGCCGCACCACCAGAAATGGCTGATGCTGCCCATGGTGCTGCTCTCGGGCCTCAGCTTCAGCCTGATGCTGGGCCCGGCGCTGATCGCCGGCGAACCGTCGCGCAACCTGGTGGCGGAAATGGCGGTTGCGCTGATGGCCGTTTCGATCTTCGGCGACCGGCGCCTGCTGGGCGTCAGCTATTTCTGCGGCTTGCTGATCGCATCCATCCTGCACCGAAGCGATTTCGCCCAGATCGGCCTGTTGATCAGTTGCATCGCCGCGATGCTGGTCGCCGCGCTGCGCCAGGCGCAGGCCGACATGAACCGCGCCATCGCCTTCCACCAGCGGGACTTGAGGGCGCAGCGTTCCGACCGGCTGCTCCGCGAATATGAGCAGTCGGGCCGCGGCTGGTTCTGGGAAACCGACCGCCATGGCTGCATCGCCTATATTTCCGACACATTGGCCCGCACGCTCGGCCTGGGTAACGAGGCGCTGATCGGCCGCCCGATCACGGAGATCATCCGCCCCGGCGACCGGCAGGATGGCGATGGCGAGCGCACATTGGGCTTCCACCTGTCGGCGCGCACGGGCTTTGCCGAAATCCCGGTCCGCGCCGCCATGGCGAAGGACGAACGCTGGTGGTCGATCTCCGGCCAGCCGGTGTTCAACGAATTCGGCCAGTTCCATGGCTTCCGGGGAAGCGGCACGGACCTCACCGAAATGCGCCGCAGCCAGGCGGAGGTGACGCGGCTCGCCCAATATGATTCGCTGACCGGGCTTGCCAACCGGGTGCAGATGATGCGCTCGCTGGAGCAGGCGGTCGCGGGCAAGAAGGGGCAGCCGCGCGACTGCACGCTGATGATGCTGGACCTCGACAGGTTCAAGATCGTCAACGACACGCTGGGCCACCCGGCGGGCGACGCGCTGCTGCGCCAGGTCAGCGAACGCATCCAGCGCGTGGTCGGCAACAAGGGACTGGTCGGCCGCCAGGGCGGCGACGAGTTCAAGATCCTGCTGCCCGGCCGGCCCGACAAGATCATGCTGGATCACCTGGCGCGGGCGATCATCACCGACGTGTCCCAGCCCTATATGGTGGAAGGCACGGCGGTCGTCATCGGCGTGTCGATCGGCATCTCCTTCTGCCCGCAGGACGGCGTCACGGCGGATGAACTCATCCGCAACGCCGACCTCGCGCTCTATGCCGCCAAGGGAGACGGGCGCGGCGTCTATCGCTTCTATTCGCCCGAAATGCACGCCGATGCCGAGGATCGCCGCCAGTTGGAGGAGGATCTGCGCAGGGCGCTGGTCGAAAACGCCTTGCACCTCGTCTATCAGCCGGTGGTATCTTCTCGTACCGAACAGATCGCCGGCTATGAGGCGCTGCTGCGTTGGCAGCATCCCGTGCGCGGGGCGATCTCCCCCACGCTTTTCATCCCCATCGCGGAGGAAAGCGGCCTGATCGGGCCGATCGGCGAATGGGTGCTGCGCACCGCCTGCCGCGATGCGGCGCAATGGGCGGATGGCGTGCGGGTGGCGGTGAACGTCTCGCCGATCCAGTTCGCCAATCAGGGCCTGCCCTCGATCGTCATGAATGCGCTCGCCGCCTCCGGCCTGACGGCCGAGCGGCTGGAGCTGGAGATCACCGAGAGCGTGTTCCTGAACGACGATGACGGCACGGATCTGATGTTCTCGCGCTTGAAGGGCATCGGCGTGCGCCTGGCGCTGGACGATTTCGGCACCGGCTATTCCTCGCTCGGCTATCTCAAGAAAGCGCCTTTCGACAAGATCAAGATCGACCAGAGCTTCGTGCGCGGCGCCGCGATCAAGGGCAGCCCCAACAGCGCGATCATCAAGGCGATCGTCAGCCTGGCCGAAGCGCTGGGCATGGACACCACGGCCGAGGGGGCGGAAACGCAGGACGAACTCGCGCTGATCCGCAACCTTGGGTGTAGCCATATCCAGGGCTATGTCTATGGCCGCCCGCTGCCGGCGGCGGACGTGCTGATCCAGCAGCATGGCCATGGCGGCGTCGTCACGCCGCAGGGCTTCCAGTCGAGCCGGACGGAACGCAAGACCATGCTGCGCACCGTCGCGGTCCACCATGACGGCCATGTCTACACCGGGCGCATCCGCAACATCTCCGCCACCGGCGCGCAATTGGAAGGCTTGTGGAACGTGCCGGAGGGCACGCTGTTCACGATCGAACTGGGCGACAACCAGACCGTCAACGCCATGGCGCGCTGGTCCAGGGGAGATCGGCTGGGCGTGGAATTCGTTCAGGCGATCGACCCTTCCACCCTGCGCGCAATGCCTCGGTCGATGGCTTCTTGAGGACGCGCGGCGACCGGGCCGGTCCGTGCGAAAAGGCTGGGCGGGAGTTGGCCAATAGCGGACATCATTTACCGTCACCCCGGACTTGATCCGGGGTCCCGCTTTTCCCTCCACACCGCGCCTCGTCCAAGGCAGCGGGACCCCGGATCAAGCCCGGGGTGACGAATAGGGGGAGGGGTGGCGAAATCGGGAACGTCCGCTCTCCACCCTCTTCCAGTCACTCGAGCATCGCGGCGAGGGCGGGCGTCATATATTCCTGTCCACCGCCTCCAACCCGCCGGATCAGGCATGCGGCGATGCCGTGCCGCGTGGCGAGGGCCATGCCCCGTTCATGCCCCATTATCGTGATCGCCGTCGCCCAGGCGTCGGCCAGCATCGCGCTTTCGTGGAGCACGGTCACGGAAGCGACGTCATTGGCGATCGGCGCGCCGGTGGCTGGGTCCATGCTGTGGGAGAGGCGAATGCCCGCCTCCTCGCGAAAGCGGCGATAGTCGCCGGAGGTGGCGACCGACATGCCGCAAAGCGCTATCCGCAGCGTCGGGAGCCGGAGGCCGGGCGGCGCCTCCACATCCACCCACCAGGGTTGAAGGTCTGGCCTTATGCCTTGCCCCCGCAATTCGCCGCCGATCTCCACCAGGAAGTGCGCGGCGCCACGTTCGCATAGCGCATTGGCGACGGCATCGACGGCAAAGCCCTTGGCGATCCCTGAAAAGTCCAGCGTCACATCGGCCATCCGGCGGGCCCGGTCGCCCTCTATCTCCATGGCTCTCCAAGGGGAGGGGTGATGGGACTCTTCGGAAAGGCCCTTCAGCCCGCCCGGACCGAAGCCCCATTTCGCCACCAGCCGGCCCACCGCCGGATCGAAGGCGCCGTCCGACAGCCGGGCCATGTCCAGCCCGGCGCGCAGCACGGCCAGCATGTCGGCAGGCAGCGGCATCCATTGGCCGACCGGCGCGGCATTGAAGCGGCTGATGGCGGAATCCGCCTCCCAATTGCTCATCTGCGCGATGATGCGGCTCAGCACCGCTTCTATCGCCGCCGCGCTGCCGGGAGGCGCGTCGACGATGCGGGCAGACCAGCTCGTGCCCATGGTCGGCCCGCCAAGGTCGCTGATCCTGCCTGTCCGGACGCCCGGTCCGAACATGTCGGGCGAAAGGTTGGGCGGGATAGCGATGCGGATCGGGCGAGCGGTCAGCCCTGCACCTCCACCGTCATGGCATAGGTGGCGCGGTCCTGGGGCGGGCCCATGGGAGGGCGCGGCGCGCCTTCGCCCTGCGGCTGGCCCTGGGGCCTGCCCGCGCCCGGCGCACCGCCGGGGCCGCCCGCGCCGGGGCCTTCGCCGCCGGGGCCGCGCCGTCCGCCGGAGCTGATGCTGACCCAATACATGCCCGCTTCCGGCCAGGTGAAGCTGACCTTCCCCTCCGCGTCGGTCTTCGCGTCCATCTGCTTGAGGTCCGACCGATAGCGGATGCCGCCGGGAATGGCGACCACGTCCAGCCCGGCGGCCGGCTTGCCGTTCAGCAGGAACTGGAAGGTGGCGGCTTCGCCCACGGCAAGGTCGTTGGGGTGGGTGACGGGCACCATTTCCAGCCCCTTGCCCGTGGTCGTGAAGACCTTGCGGTCCGGCTCGCCCGCCGTCACGAAGGTTTCGATCCGGGTGCGCGCCGTCGCCGTCTGCACGTCCGTCGCGCCCTGCGGCACGGCGGTTGCCAGCGTCGCGGCGGTGGTGCCGCGCGGCAGCATCTTGCGCTCGCCGTTCAGCATGTAACTGCCCATCAGCATCTCGTTGACGATGGCGATCTTGTAGGTGCCCTTCGTCTTGATGCCGAGGTCGAAGGTCTGGCGCAGCTTGCCGATGGCGCGGTTTTCCACCTGCGCCGCGCTGCCGTCCGGCGCGGTCGCGATGGGCTGCCAGTCCTGGCCCGGATGGTCGAAATAATAAAGGTCGCTGGAAATGGCGGCGTCCACCGTCACCCATTCATTGCCGGAGCCCGCGAACATGGTTTCGGACGGCAGCATCCAGGGCCGCGCCGCGTCCGCCATCTGCGGCAGGGCCATGGTGGCGCTGGCGGCAAGCAGCCACAACGTCTTGCGGAATTTCATCATGGCTTCCCTCCTCAGCGCGACAGCACGGCGCTGACCGCGCCCAGTTCGAACTGGCCGCTGGCGCTGCCCCTGGCGCCCGCTGCCGTCACGTTGAGCGGCACCCGCACCGCCTCCCGCCCGCCGGATTCGCGCGCGGCCTCCACCACCAGCGTATATTTGCCGGGGGCCAGCGCCGGCATGCCGCCCTTTCCGGCGGTGAAGCTCAGCTTATGGGTGCCGGGCGCGCGGGTGGCGCCGGAGATGCCGTCGGCGGGCAGGGTCAGCGAACGGCCCGAGGCGCGCCACCACATGCGGATGTCGCGCAGCCATTTGACGCCGGCATTGTTGCGCTTGTCGACATCGTAGAGGACCGACAGGGTACGGGCGGGCGCGCCCTCCTTCTCCAGCCAGATCGCGACATAGGGGCGGTGATATTCCGCCACCGACAGGCGCGGCAGGGTGAGCGTGACGTCCAGCGTCTGCGCGGCGGCGGGCATGGCGAGGGCGCTGGCACCCATGGCCGCGCCGGTCAGGACGATCTTGTGGCTGATTTGCATGAGGTGAAGCATTCCCCCGTTAATGGATGAAGATGATGGCGAGGACCGCCGGAATGGCGAGGCCGGCGGCGACCAGCGGCCAGGTGGTCGGCCGCTTCCTGGCGTGGAGCCAGAGCAGCAGCAGGCCGGTCAGGGCGAAGAGGAAGCAGGCGATGGCGAAGATGTCGATAAACCACTTCCAGACATTGCCGGCATTGCGGCCCTTGTGCAGGTCGTTGAGATAGCTGATCCAGCCGCGGCTCGTCGCCTCGCTGGAGACTTCGCCGCTATGCCGGTCGATCGATACCCAGCCATCGCCGCCGGGGCGCGGCAGCGCCAGATAGACTTCGTCCGCCGACCATTCCGCCTCGCCAGCGCCGCTCTGGCCGATTTCCTTCTCCACCCATTGGGCGACCGGGGCGGGCAGGGGCTTCCTGGCGTCTGGCGCGTCGTCAGGCGCGACCTGCTTCAGCAGGGCGGGCGGCAGGGTGGCGGACCTGGTCACGGTCTGCGGCGACCCCTCGACATCGGCGGCGTGGTTCAGCGTGATGCCGGTGAAGGCGAACAGCAGCAGGCCGATCAGGCTGATCGCGGAACTCACCCAATGCCAGCTATGAAGCTGTTTCAGCCAGAAGGCCTTGGCGCTCTTCTTCTTGTTCGGCTGGGTGCGGACGGGGGCGTGCATCGGAAGCGGGACGAGTCCTGTGGGAGATGAGGCGGGTTGAATAACGCGAACGACTCGCAATTGCAAACATGGGGCGTGGCAAATTTGTATCAAAATGTACCGGGCAACGCCGGATCGTTTCCGCAGAGCGCCGGTCGGCAGGGGAGGGCGCCGTCATGCTATTGACGGGTGGCCCTATCGCAATTAGCCGCCTTCATGAAACGGGCGTGACATGAAAAACGTCATTCGCTCCAACGGGCTTTCCTGCAAGGAACAACGATATGCTGACGCCGGCCATAGCCGCTGGAATGCTGATGATGGGCGCGCAGGCGGGAACGGATGGGGCGGCGGCGGCCGTTCCTCCCCCCATGGCCGCGCCCGACGCTCCGGCGGCCGCGCAGGCCCCGCCGGAAGGCGCGCCGCAAGTGCTGGTCGTGCCGCCGCCGCCGGTGATGCCGAACCTGCCGGGCGCCGATGCGCCTGCGGCTGCCGCGCCCCAGCCGGGGGAGATCGTCGTCACCGGCCACACCCGCCCGCCGCCGGGCGATCCGCTGGAACGGCTGAACGAAAAGAGCTTCGAGGCCGTGCAGTCGGTCGACAAGGCGGTGGTGGAGCCGGTCGCAAAGGCCTATAACAAGGGCCTGCCCAAGCCCGCGCGCAAGGGATTGCGCAACTTCTTCTCCAACCTGCAGGAGCCGGTGGTCTTCCTTGCCTATATGCTCCAGTTCAAGCCGGGCAAGGCGATGGAGACGGCGGGGCGGTTCACCATCAACACGACGTTGGGCGTGGCGGGCCTGTTCGACGTGGCGAAGCGCAAGCCCTTCTTCCTGCCCTATCGGCCCAATGGCCTCGCCAATGTGCTGGGCTATTACGGGGTGGGGCCGGGGCCTTACATGTACCTGCCCATCGTCGGGCCGACGACGCTGCGCGACATCATCGGGGACACGGTGGACAAGCTGATCGTGCCCTTCGCCGTGGGCAAGCCGTTCAACGAGCCCAAATATGTGATCCCCGCGACGATCCTGAACCAGTTGGGCCAGCGCGCCGCCTTCGACGAGACGATCCAGCAGATCCGCAGCGAGGAAAATCCCTACGCATATTATCGCGAACTCTACCTGAAGCAGCGCAAGGCGGAGATCGAAGCGCTGCACGGCCGCGCCGTGGAGGAGCCGGTGACGCCGGTCTACGGGCCTGGGTTGGGGAAGGCGCTGCCGCCGGAGCCGACCCCAACCCCCTGAAAATTGTCCTGTTTGGGTTGAAGCACGACGTGCTCCTGCGCAGGCAGGAGCCCAGGTCGACCGTCGGAACTGGGTTCCTGCCTGTGCAGGAACACGCTTCCTTCCAAACCGGACAACCCCCGTCATTCCCACCTCCGCGGGAATGACGGGAGTTGTGCGTGTTGGAGGATAGGGCGGGGATCACCGCCCCAACAACCCCCGCGCCTGCCCGGCGATCTCCGCCAGCATCGCGACATTGGGCGTCGCCGCCGCCTTGGCGCGCTGGACCAGGGCGCGGAACTGCTGGATGCGGGCGCCCTTTTCCTTCAGCCATGCCTCGACATGATGGGCGATGTCCTTGCCGGCCCCTTGCGCCAGGAAGTCGAGCCGCACCTGCTGCATGTCGCGCGCCACGCCGGAGATCAGCAGCCGCTCCCACGGGTCGGACGGCGCCATGCGCGCGGCGGTGGATTGGACCCAGTCGATGCCGACCGCTTCGCCCAGATGGGTGAAGGCGCGGGTGAGGGCGACTTCATCCACCGACAGGCGCCCGGCCAGCGCGGCGATGCCGACCGCGCCGTCCAGCTTGAACAGGCCGGCGGCGCGGCGGGTCAGCGCTTCCGGCGCGCCCAGGGCCAGCAGCCGGTCGGTCACCGCTGTGACGCGACGCAGCGCCTCGCTGGTGAGCAGGTCGTCCACCTGCTTCGCCAGCTTGTCCACGCCCTTGGCCAGCGCGCCATGGCCCGCCTGCGGCAACGTGCCGGGCGGCAGGCTGCGGAGGATGTCCGCGATCTGCGCCCGCATGCCGCTGGCGATGTCTCCGAACAGGGCAAGCCGGGCGGCTTCGGACATTTCCGCCGCGTCTATATCCTCCCATAGCCCGCGAATGTCGTACAGCCGCTCCGCGATCAGGAAGGCGCTGGCAAGGTCGGCCAGCGAACAGCCCTCCTCCTCCGCCAGTTCGAACGGATGGATCAGGCCCAGCCGGTTGACGATGCGGTTCGCGACCTTGGTGGCGATGATCTCCTTCTTCAGCGCGTGGGCGGCGATGGCGTCGGCTTCCTTCTTCCGCATCGCGGGCGGGAAGGCCTGGGCCAGTTCGGCGTCCATGCCGGCGTCGGCGGCAAGGTCTCCATGCTCGATGGCGTCCTGCAAGGCGAGCTTGGCGGTGGAAAGCAGCACCGCCAGTTCGGGCCGGGTGAGGCCAAGCCCATCCTGGCCGCGCCGCAGCAACTGGTCGTTGGCCGCAAGGCCCTCGACCTGCCGATCCAGCCGGCCCGACTCCTCGAAGGTCTCGATCAGCCGCACATAGCTTGCCAGTTCCGCCGCGCCGCCAGCCTCCGCGATGGAAAGGCCGAGCGCCTGGAGCCGGTTGTCCTCCAGCACGATGTCGGCCACCGCGTCGGTCATCCCGACCAGCAGCTTGTTGCGGTCTTCGAAGGACAGGCGGCCCTCCGCCATTTCCTTGTTCAGCGCGATCTTGATGTTCACCTCATTGTCCGAACAGTCGACGCCCGCCGAATTGTCGATGAAGTCGGTGTTGATCCGCCCGCCGCGCAGGGAGAAGGCGATGCGCGCCGCCTGGGTGACGCCCAGATTGGCCCCTTCGCCCACCACCTTCACGCGAAGCTGCTCGGCATTGACGCGCAGCCGGTCGTTGGCGGGGTCGCCCACATCGCCATGGCTCTGCGCGGCGGCCTTCACATAGGTGCCGATGCCGCCGAACCAGAGCAGGTCGTTCGGGCTTTTCAGGATCGCGGAGATGAGCGCGGTCGGCTCCATTTCCGTGTCGGCGACACCCAATATCGCCTGCACCTCCGGCGTCAGGGGAATGCTCTTGAGGCTGCGCGGGAAGACGCCGCCGCCCTGGGAGATCAGCGCCTTGTCATAATCGTCCCAGCTTGATCGCGGCAACTGGAACAGCCGGTTGCGTTCCTCCCAGCTTCTCGCCGGATCGGGATCGGGGTCGAGGAAGATGTGGCGGTGGTCGAAGGCGGCGACCAGCCTGATCGCCTTGCTCAGCAGCATGCCGTTGCCGAACACATCGCCCGACATATCGCCGCAGCCCACGACGCGCACCGGATCGTTCTGCACGTCGACGCCCATTTCCGCGAAGTGGCGCTTCACGCTGATCCACGCGCCCCTGGCGGTGATGCCCATCGCCTTGTGGTCATAGCCGTTGGAGCCGCCGCTGGCGAAGGCGTCGCCAAGCCAGAAGTCCCGTTCCAGCGCGATGGCGTTGGCCACGTCGGAAAAGGTCGCCGTGCCCTTGTCGGCGGCGACGACGAAATAGGGGTCGTCGCCGTCATGGATGACGACCTGCGCCGGGTGCCGCACCTTGCCCTTGACGATATTGTCGGTGACCGACAGCAGGGCGCGGATGAAGATGCGGTAGCTTTCCGTGCCCTCCGCGAACCAGGCGTCGCGGTCGACCTGCGGATTGGGAAGCTGCTTGGGATAGAAGCCGCCCTTGGCGCCGGTCGGCACGATGACGGCATTCTTCACCCGCTGCGCCTTCATCAGGCCCAATATTTCGGTGCGGAAATCGTCCCGCCGGTCGGACCAGCGCAGCCCGCCGCGGGCGACCGGACCGGCGCGCAGGTGGATGCCCTCGACCCGCGGCGAATAGACCCAAATCTCCCGCCAGGGCAACGGCGCGGGCAGGCCGGGAATCCGCGCGCTGTCCAGCTTGAAGGCCAGCGCCTCCTGCGCGGCCCCGCTATAGAAATTGGTGCGCAGCGTCGCGGAGATCACGGCCCGCAGCAGGCGCAGCACGCGATCCTCGTCTATGGCGGTGACCTTCTCCAGCCCCGCCTCGATCTCCCGTTGGGCGGCAGCGGCGCGGGCTGGGCCGTTCCTGGCCTCCGGATCGTGCAGCGCTTCGAACAGCTCGATGAGCTGGCGGGCGATGCCCTGTTCGCGCCGCAGCGTTTCGGCGAAGGTCGCCATGCCATAGGCCATGCCGGTCTGCCGCAAATAGCGGAACAGGGCGCGCAGCAGCACGACCGATCGCTGGTCCAGCCCGGCGGTGACGATCAGTTCGTTGAAGCGGTCGTTTTCCGCCACGCCTTCGGTGACTTGCGCGATCGCCTCCGTGACGATGTTGGCGCGGGCGATCACCGTTTCCGCGTCGCCCCCCGCCGGCAGTTCCAGGACGAAGCGCTGGACATGGCCAAGCGCGCCCCCCTGTCCCCTGGCTTCCACCGCCGTCAGCATCTCGTCGATCACGCGGAAGCCGAAATTCTCGAAGGCGGGGACCACTTCGGACAAGGCGATGGCGTCATGGCTGTAGAGTTTCAGCCGCAGCCGTTCGGGCGCATCCTCAGCATTGCGGTAGATGCGGATCGACTTGTCGCCGGGGGCCGACAGGCTGTGCAGCAGGCGGATGTCGATGGCCGCCTCCGCCGGGCCGGCGCCGTTGCGATAGCCCATGGGGAAGCCGGGGGCGTAGCGCTGCGCCAGCGTCGCGGCGCGGCCCGCCTCCTCGCTTTCGGCCAGCGCCTCCTCCACGGCGGGCAGCCAGCCGCGCACCATCTGCTTCAACTGCCGGTCGAGCGGTTGCTCGTCGGGCACGATGCCGCCGTCGCGCAGGTCGAGCGTGATGCGCAGCAGGGCGAGGCCGCTTTCCTCCAGCGCGATCGACCAGCTCAGCACCGGGCCGTTGCAGGCCTGGCTCAGCATGTCCTGCACCGCGACGCGGCGCGCCGTGGTCAGTTCCTCGCGCGGCAGCCAGGCGAAGGCGTAGAGATGGCGCGCCAGCGCGCTTGTCCCCAGCACCAGCTTCGGGCGCGGTCGGTCCGTCAGCGACATGAAGGTCAGCACCAGCCGCTCCAGCGTCTCGCGGTCGAAACCGATGAGGATGTCGTGTGGCAGGGCGGTCAGCGCATGGGTCAGCATCTTGCCCGCATGGCCGTGCGGATCGAAATCGAACTTGTCCATCAGCGCCGACAGGGCGGAACGCAGCAGCGGCACCTTGTCCGGCGTCGTCGCCAGCCCCGCGCTGGTCCACATGCCGGCGTGGATGGAAAGCGCCGTCACCTGCTTGCCGTCCCGCACCGGCACGATGATCAGGTCCAGCAGGACCGGGCGATGGACCCGCGAAAGCCGGTTGGACTTGATGATGAGCGGCGTGCGCTTGCCTTCCTCGAACCAGTTGAAGGCCGCATCCAGGGTGGCGGGGGCCAGCAGGGGCCGGTCGTGCAGGCCGCAGACGCCGATGCGCGTGGTCGCCTTTCCATCGCGACGGCGCACTTCATGGCCGATCTGGGTGAAGTGGCGGGCCAGGAACCAGCGGAGCAGCGCCGCCCCTTCCTCGTCCGGCACGGCATCGGCGTCGGCGGCCATCGCCTCCCGCATCCTGGGCCAGTCGGCCACGGCGGCGCGGACGTCGGCCAGCGTTTCCTCCAGCGCCTTTTCCAGCGCCCGGCGGGCCTTCGCATCGGCGCGGTCCGCCTCGATATAGATCATCGATTCCCGGCGCGCGCCGGCGGTTTCATTGTCCAGGATCGCCTTCAAATGACCGTTGCCGTCGCGGTCGACCGACAGGACGGGATGCAGCAGGCGATGGATGATGATGTCGGCGGCGGCCAGCGCATTGGCGATGGAATCGACCAGAAAGGGCATGTCGTCATTGACGATGGCGATCCGCATGTAGCGCCCCGTCGCCCCTTCGCCCAGCGTTTCCATGGCGATGGCGACATGGCCGGGGCGGCGGGTCGCGGCGGTCCCGGCGATGAAGGCGGCGGCCGTCAGCATCGCCTTCTGGTCGAAGCCTTCGCTTTCGCCGGGAAGCGCCCCCCGCGCCAGCGCGGCTTCCAGCGCCTTGCTTATATTATGGTCAACTTGCCTCGATTCAGCCAATGCCGTCATGCGCCTGCCTCTTGCCGCGGGTTCTTTCCCGCTTTCGTGAACGGAGAAGGCGCTGCAGAACCGCCACGCGACTTCTCAAATCGATGCGGTCCACTATGCGCTACTGCGGCGTGAGGCTCAACCCAGAATGGGAAACAAAGTTACATCATATTGAAATAATATGATGCAGCGCAACATGGGACGCATGCCCGAAGAGAAGAGATGGAGATCGGAGCATGATGCCGTCCTGTCAATCCGGCACGGCTGTTTCTGCCGACGGAGGGGGCTTGGGGAGCGACCAAGGAGGGTTCTGATCGCTTGGAAATCGCTTTAGGGTGTGTGGGGATTCAGCCCATGGCGGGCTGCAAATAGCGGCTTTCTCCGCTTCCGGTGCTCACGTACTGAAGTACGCTGCGCGCCGGTTCTCGAAATCCACTATTTTCGCCGCGCCCTGAACTGAATCCCCACACACCCTAGCCCGCAGCGGCGATGATCGCCCGCTGGCCGATCTCCGACCCTTCCGGCAAGGCGCCGACGATGGCGAGCGATCCGTCCTTTTCCCGCCGGGCGATGACCACGGCCAGGCCGTCGCCGTCGGTGGCGACCGCGAAGGGATCGAGCGCGGCGGCAGCCTTCATCGCCGCGCGCGCGGTCTGCTGGCGATCGGGCTTGGCCGGGCTGTCGGTGCGGCGCTGGGCCCGTTCGTCGCGGACCAGCGCTTTCAGGCCGCCTTCATAATTGGCGAGATAGTCGCCGAAGCTGCCCAGGGCGATGCCGTTGGCGCGGGCATGGTCCAGCGCTGTGGCATATTCGGTGATGCGCGTCTTGTCGTAGCTGGAACCGAAGACCAGCTTCACCACTGCGGTCATCGGGGCGCGGGCCTGGACCTTGAGGCCGCTATTCTCCAGCAGTTCGGCATATTCATCCGGACGGGCAATCGTGACCAGCGCGAAATCGTAGCTGAGGCCGATGGCGCGATAGAGCGCCGCATGGCTGCGCGCTTCGCTGGTGCGGGCCTGCTCCGCGCTGTCGCGGGCGAGGGCGAGCCAGTCGGCCAGCGGCGCGTCCTCGTCCGGGCTTTCCATGCCGCCAAGGTCGAGCGTGTCGAAATCCTCCACGGCCGGACCGTCGGCCCAGATCGGCGCGACCGGCGGCGCGGTGGGGCTGGATAGCAGGGCGGCTTCTACCTCCCGGTCGATCTCCGCCGTGACGGCCTGGCTGGCCGCTTCCTTCCAGTTGATGACGCCGAAGACGAAGTCGATCGTCTCGTCATCCGAGGAGAAGGGCATCAATATGCCGCGATACAGGATTTCCGCCCCGCGCTGGTTGACGAATCCGGCTTCGAATCCGATGGGCGCGGCGTTGGCGATGATCTGGAGATAATGGTCGGTCAGCCGCGACAGCAGCGACCGGGCGGGCACGTCGTTGATGTACTGGATCTGTCCTTCGATCTCGCATTCCTCGCGCAGCGCGGTGCCGAGATAGACGATGGCGGGATTTTCCAGCCCCGTGCTGAAGTCGAGCAGGACGCTGAACGGCCCGAAATCCTCCAGATCCTGGGGCACCAGATCTTCGATGGACGGCAGGCTGCGGTCGCCCAGCAGAGACGCCCAATAATTATAGGCGCGCACCTGCATCCGGCGCTCGTCGGCGCCGACAAGCGGCGGCGTTTCGATAGCCGCGTCGTCGGCCGGACCGAAATCGTCCTCGTCATCGGCGATTTCATGCCCCCGCAGAGTGTCCATCCCATCGGTCCTTGGTTCGGGTAAGATCTTCCTTAAGACTCGACAGTGCCATTGGATGGTAAACATGCCGTAAAGGCGGGATGAAATGATGATCCGAAGCGGTTTGGAGGCGGCGAGGGACGGCAAATCGCATTTGCCCGCTTGTCCTTCCCGCCAAGCGCTGTTATCTGCCCGCCCCAACGCCGCTTTAGCTCAGTCGGTAGAGCATCGCATTCGTAATGCGAGGGTCACGTGTTCGAGTCACGTAAGCGGCACCAGTCCTCATTTGAAACTGATTAGTCTTCTGACTTCTCCCCGGTGTGATCCGATCACAACCGGCAGTCTGTCGTTCCCTTCCTCATAGAAAATCCCCTGACTACCGTTCAGGAACGAGATTTTTCTTCGATAGCTGTTCGTAAGCTATTGGTGCGATTCGACGTGTCGGATATATTGAATGAACGGATTTTCTTTAATTTATATCCGTCCCCCCTTCATCCCATCCCTAAATACCACAAAACCAACTATCGGTCCTACACGTCCCAATGAGAACAAACCAAGATCGAATTTCCTACCGTCAGTCCGTCCTGTCGTTCGTGAATCTCCAGCGATTCTCGTCTCCCTTCGCTGTGACCTTGACACTGAAACAGGGGATTGCGGGTGCCGGTGGTTTGGCTGGTCGTTACCAGAAGATCGACATGTACGAGGTTCGAAAGAATTTCCGTCACTTCATGAATTTCCTGAACCGTCAGGTGTATGGAAAAGCTGTGGAACGGTACGGTAAACGGATCGATGTCCTGGCGGTGATCGAGGGTGGGAATCTCACCCGGTCCCACTACCATCTCATTCTCGATTGTCCCCGACCGGAACTCGAACTGGAATTCCCGGCGATGATCCGTGACTGCTGGTCCCGGACCGAATGGGGCTACAAGCAGATCGACATCAAATCCCAATGTGACGAGGGATGGTTGTCCTACATTAGCAAGCTACAGAGTAAGGTCGAATATGATGAATCATTCGACTGGGAAAACTCTCACCTGAGTTGATCGCTGGGTCTAAGACCCCCTTCGACCACCTTCGCTATCATCCACAATCCCAACTTGGTTCGAAAACAGCATCGGACCTTGATTCTATAATATTATCTAAAACACTTAGAAACAGTTCTGAAATCACTTCTACAAAACATTAAAGAACCGCATTTAAAATGTGCGAAGCACCATCCGAAGGATGTATTATAAAACCAACTAAGGAGAATATATGACAGACACAAAAACACTTGTAAATTTCAACGTGCCAACAGCCACTCTACAGACATTCGATAAGCTATGCCGTTTGTACGGCAAGCCAAGATCGCAAATTCTGAATGAGCTGCTCTATGGGTATATTCTGGAATTCGGTAAGCAGGCATTTTCCAGAATCGATCAGGTTCGAAAAATCGATGAGAGCCTGAATTCAGCCTTTGAAAATGGCGATGGCACGGATTTGGATGATTTGCCGCCGAAGGCGGAAAATGACGTTCAGACCGGCTTGAATCGGAAATTTTCGAGCTTTGGAAGAAAGGATGAAAAGCCTTTGGAGGATCGCTGACATGCGGGAAGCGATCCGAAGGAGGAAGGTTAGAAGGGTGCTGTTGACGCTGCTCGATATAACGCCATTTCAACGTGCGGTGGCTTTCGAGAAGGAAACGATCAGGGAACGGCTTTATAGCCGTAATCTGGTTTCGATGGAGGTTCCGTGCCGGTGAGCCTCTTCGAAATTAACGCCCGTTGTCCATCCTTTCTGATGGCGGGAGCCCGTCCACGACAAACCAAGGTTTATTTTGGACGGAGCCCGGTGATGAGCCGTTATGTTGCCTATTTTCGAGTATCGACAGCCGCGCAGGGACGATCCGGTCTAGGGCTGGCTGCTCAGAGATCGAAGATCGAAGCGTTCCTAAACGTCGATGACGAGGTGATTGCCGAATTTGTCGAGGTTCAGTCTGGCAAGGCTGATAATCGCGAAGAACTGTGGAAGGCGATTGCCCATGCCAAGAAGCATGGAGCGAAAATCCTGATTGCAAAGCTGGATCGGTTTTCGCGCAAAGTCAGCTTCATCGCCGGGATCATGGAGCAGGGGATTGGGCTGGTGGTGGCCGAGATGCCCCATGCCACGGATTTCCAGCTGCATATTTTTGCGGCTTTGGCGCAGGAGGAACGGCGGCTGATTTCCGAACGGACCCGCAATGCCTTGGCGGAAGCGAAGAAGCGGGGAGTGGCCTTGGGCAAGAATGCTCAGGCATTGAAGGAACGGCGACGGCAGCAGGCATTGGATTATGCCCGTTCCATCGAACCGATTTTGGAGCCGATGCTGACGGGCGGCTGGTCGTTCACGGCCATTGCCGATAAGTTGAATGTTGCCGGAATCGATGCTGCCAAGGGTGGTCGGTTCACGGCCCAGACGGTGAAGAACATCATCGTCCGCCTGCGCATGGAGGAAATAGCCCATGCACGTTGAGAGGATTGGTCCTGTTTCGCTGACTGGCGTTGCTGGTTCTCCATTTTATTATGCCCGCTACCGGAAGAACGGTCGGCAGGTCGTGAAATCGCTCAAGACCCAAGATGTTCATGATGCGCGCCGGAAGGTGGAGGCGATTGCCGAGCAGCTTGGTCATCGCAAGGTCAAGGAACGAGTCGATTTCAGCTTTCGCCGTTTTGCCCTCGACACGATTGAGGCTGACCGGAAGAAGGTCCAGCGCGGCGAACGGGCTGCTACGCTGGTCAAGGACAGCGAATGGATTTTAAAGAAATATCTGACGGAGCGGATTGGAGCCGTCGATATCCGCAAGGTAGATTATCAGCGGATGCAGGAGGTAGTGGACGAACTGACCGACCTCGAATTGAAATCCACGTCCATCAAGCGGATCATGGTGCTGGTCAGCAAGACGTTGAAAACAGCTGTCCGTGCCGGGGTGTTGAGCCATGTGCCGATGATGCCGGAAATCAGCCTGAAGCATCGGACGCGGGGATGGTTTTCCGAGCAGGAATATGATCGTCTGCTACAGGCTTGCCGCGATCATGAGAAGGCGAAGACGAAGGTTCGTTCGCAGACGGTGGGATCGGAATTGCGGCGGTTCATCCAGTTCATGGTCGAGACGTTCATGCGGCCTAGCGACGTGAAATTGCTGCGGCATCGTCATGTCGAGATCGTGCGGACCAACCGGACACAATATCTGCGGATTTCCACGGATTTCAGCAAGACCGTTGCCACGCCCATTATCTCGATGCCCGGCGCTATCGATGTATATGAGGAGATTTTGAAGGAGCAGAAGGCCAACGGCTTTGGCGGGCCGGATGATTTTCTGTTTCTGCCACGATATACGGGCCGGAAATTCGCCTTTGAACTGCTGCGTCGGCAGTTTCGGGTGGTAGTGGAATCCGCTGGATTATCTGTGTCGGCGACAGGTGAGGCACGGACGATCTATTCCCTGCGGCATACCGCTATCATGTCCCGGCTCATCAGCGGCGATGCCATCGACCTGCTGACGCTTGCGAGGAATGCCCGCACCAGCGTGGAGATGATCGACCGTTTCTATGCCAAGCATCTGACGGCGGAAATGAACGTTGAGCAGCTGCACGGTGCGAAGTTGGCATTCGCGGATTAGCGGGAGCTGCCGGATGAACGTTTCTCAGGAGCAACCTTGGTAAAACGCCTGATGGCATCAAACGCAAGATAGTGGCTCTCATAGCACCGTGACGCCGGTTGGAGCTGATACTATACGGGCGGCCATGGCGATAAAGCGCAACATTAAGCTTGTGTCGGACGAACAGCTGCAGGCGTTCTTCGATGACTTCGAAAGCAGTTCCACGGTGCTGGAGGGAGGCGGCCTCAGTTTTCCTGGCTTTCGCGCAACAAATTATTTGCAGGAAATCCTTCCGGACGCCTTTATCGTTAAACCGGCGCTGCGACGTTCAGCAGCCATTCGGCTCTTTCGTAGGGCACTTTTTCAAGCGCGCCGAGACGGGCCGCTGACAGCTGAAACGGTTATCGGAAGAGCAGAGGAATTTCTGCGAACGGATCGTGCTGTCAGCCTGAAGAAGTTCACTCTGTGGACAAAAATCAGAGCTAAAGGGATGGATCAAGCGCAGGAAATTAAGTTCAAATGGGGCGACATTGTCAACGGCGGAGCAAAAGTCGGCCATTCGGCGGCGTAAAACCAGGCCATCGTGTTACATGCCGGGGGGAGTGGCGTGAGGGCGTAGCCCGAGGGCCACTCCCCCCGGCATTGGTGTAATTTTCAGGGTCTGGTTTTGGCCTTGCGGGCCCGGCTGTGCGCGAGGCGATAGCTTTCGCCGTTCATCTCGAGGATGCTGACGTGATGGGTCAGGCGATCGAGGAGCGCGCCTGTGAGACGCTCAGATCCGAAGGTTTCGGTCCATTCGTCGAAGGGCAGGTTGCTGGTGATGAAGGTGGAGCCGCGTTCGTAACGCTGGGAGATCAGCTCGAACAACAGTTCGGCGCCGGTCTTGGAGAGCGGCACAAAGCCCAGTTCGTCGATGATGAGCAGCTTGTATCCGGCCATCTGCTTCTGGAAGCGCAGAAGACGGCGCTCGTCGCGGGCCTCCATCATTTCGCTGACCAGCGCTGCCGCGGTGGTGAAGCCCACCGACAGTCCTTTCTGGCATGCTGCCAGTCCGAGCCCCAACGCTACGTGCGTCTTTCCGGTGCCTGATGGCCCCAGAGCGATGGCGTTCTCACGCCGCTCGATCCACTCGCAGCGCGCCATCTCGAGCACCTGCATCTTGTTGAGCCTGGGGATGGCGGCGAAGTCGAAGCTGTCGAGGCTTTTGACGGCGGGGAAGCGCGCGGCCTTGATGCGCCGCTCGACCATGCGACGCTCCCTGTCGATCATTTCCATCTCGACGAGGCGGGCGAGGAAGCGGATATGATCGACGCCTTCAGCGGCACATTGCCGCGCGAGCTTGTGATGCTCACGCAGGCACGTAGGCAGCTTGAGCGCCTTGAGATGGTGAGCGAGAAGGATCTCCGGGGCCTGATCGCTCATGCGGCCTCCTGCCGGTCGGAGAGCAGGCTCAGATAGGCTCTGGCAAAGGTCTTCTCGACCGTGGTGCGTGGCAGGAAGGGATAGACGTCCAGGTCCAGCCTGGGCGGTACGCGTTCGATCCGGCACAGGACGAGGTGCTTGACGGCATCGAAGCCGATGGCGCCAAGATCGATGGCCTGTTCGACCGCCGCCTGGAGATCGGCGAGGGTGAACGTTTCCAGCAGGCGCAGTACCTGCACATATTCGCGCCTGCCATGTTTGTGCATGCGCCCTTCCATCAACCGCTGCAGTGTCGTGAACGCTTCGGGCAGGTCCCAGCCCTGCAAAGGCGCAGCCTGGTCGAATGCGTTGATCTTCTGCTCGATCAGCGGGAGATAATGGAGCGGGTCGAAGACAACCTCCTCGCGGGCATAGCAACGAGGATGACGGGCGATGACTTCGCTGCGGCAGCCGATCACCACCTCATCGACATAGGCCCTGATCCAGACCTCCTGATGGCCCCAGGCCACCGGAACCGAATAATCGTTGGTCCTGTAGCGCACCAGGGATTGCGAGGAGACCCGCCCGCCTTTCTGATCGCAGGCCTCGAAGGGTGTAGCGGGCAGAGGCTGCATGGCCGCGAGATCGCGCTGCAGCCGCTCACCGATCGTCTCGCTCTGCCCGCGCACCTTGTCCTGCTGGCGCTTGCGGCATTGCTCCTCCAGCCACAGGTTGAACGCCTCCCAGGTCGGGAACTTCGGGATCGGCACCATGAAGTTGCGCCGGCAATAGCCTACCAGCCCCTCCACATTGCCTTTCTCGTTCCCCTTGCCCGGGCGAGCATAGCGGTCGCGGATCACGTAATGTGACAGGAAAGCGCTGAACAGCGTGGCACGCTGCCGCGTGCCGTCGGGCAGGATCTTCGTCACAAGGCAGCGATCGTTGTCATAGACGATCGAGCGCGGTACCGCGCCGAAAAACGCGAAGGCATGCACGTGTCCGTCCACCCAGGCCTCCGCCACCGCCGCCGGATAGGCCCGCACATAGCAGGCATCACTGTGCGGCAGATCGAGCGCGAAGAAGTAGGCCTTCTGCTCCACCCCGCCGATCTCCACCAGCGCTTCCCCGAAATCGGCCTGCGCATCTCCCGCAGGGTGCGCCAGCGGCACGAACATCTCCCGGCTGCGCTGTTCGCGCTCCCGGATGTAATCCTTGATGATCGTATAGCCGCCGGTGAAACCATGCTCGGTGCGCAAACGGTCGAATACCCGCTTCGCCGTATGGCGTTGCTTGCGCGGGACACTGCGGTCACCCTCAAGCCATCCATCAATGATCGCCACAAACCCGTCCAGCTTCGGGCGCTGCGGTACGGACTGGCGCCGGTAACCCGGCGGCGATGAAAACGACAGCATCTTGCGTACCGTTTCGCGCGACACATTGAAACGCTTCGCCGCCGCCCGTTGGCTCATGCCATCCGCGCAAGCCAGACGGACCTGAAGATAAAGTTCCACGCTGTAGATCCCCACACCTCCCTGACTCGGCAGAAAGGCTTCAAGGTGGACGACTTTTACGCCGCCCGCAGCAGGACTATCCCGCCGCTACCGTGGTCGAATATTGCTCCGCCGTTCTCACGCAGAACCAGCAGAGAATGCCGATGCAGCAGGGCCAAACGATGCTGTGCTATCTGCTACCGCCTATGACCTGACGGACAAACAGTTGATCTCGGCGTTTACTGCGGCAACGGGGCGTTCGCCCATGTTCACGGTGGAGACGGATCATGGGTCTCCTGCCTATGTGACGCCACGCCAACTTCTTCACATGCCGTTCGGCGCGGTCCTGTTGGCGAACCTCACGGTGAAAGAAACGGGCCATGCGGCCGCTGGTGGAATCCGAATATATTACCTCAAACACGACGGCGACCGCTTCTTGTCGTCAGGCAAATTCGAAGAAATTTATACGAGTGACATGGGCCTGCCGCCTGAGAAGATTACTGTCACTGGTAGTTTCACCACATATCCGGCGATCTATATCGAGGATGGCGATGGCAACGGAGGGTACTGGTCTGGATGGGTAGACCTGATAGAACTCCGCCCGGAAGGGCCGGCGCGGTCTGACGCCATTCCCGTATATTATTCAAATAAGGATGCCATCCCCGGCAACGGGGAAAAGCCCGTTGAGTTGGAGGGCAAGATAATCAACATCCGACGTGATAAGGGTTTCGACGTCGTTGACGAGAAAGCTGGAATTCGAGAAAGCTATATTCGCTCTGGGACCAAATTTGTCCGGGCAGGGGGAGGAGCTTCCAAATTCCCCGATCTATGATTCCCGTCCTCCTCGCCATAGCCGATCGTTAAGCGAAGAATTCGTCCAGCGTAGGCCCTGGCTCAGGCAGGGGGATGATCGTCACGTCAGCTATGGTCCGCTGAATGGTGAGCTGCGCCTCCGATTTCCATCCGGCGAATTTGCGGCAAGGTCCGCACTGGACTCTATAATCATGTAACGGCACGTCCGACACATGCCATTCCAGTGCGAACCGCCCGCATTTCGGACACGTGGTTGGCGCGTTACGATCAGTCATGTTTCACCAGTATCCATGCCATGCCGTCGCGGGCAATCTTGCCGTCATTCTTTAGAGTCGTCAGCTGCGGGCTGAGGCTCGTCCTTGCTACGTCATCCCGGCCATATTCCTTAGCGAAGCATTCCAGCAGGTCGAGCGCGGATGCTCCCTGCGGGAAATGACGTTCCAATGCGTCCAGCACCATTGCCTTTACGCTCATCTTCCGCCCACCGCTCGGCGGCGTGGCAGCCTTCTCGACAGATTCTATCTGTGGGATCGCAGCAAGAGCTGCTTCGACGGCTGCCATTTCGGCCTCGATTGCTGCGACCTTCGCTATCGCGTGATCCAGTTCCTCTGACAGCTTGCGCTTAAGCGCCGCAAGAACGTCTACTGTGCTTTCCATAAGCGGAATTTAACAGGCGGATGGGCAGCCTTCAATCCAATCCCAAAAAAAATTTAGGGCAGAATTAAAATTCATCTTGCGCGAATTAAAACCAATGATATTGAGCCTCCGTCCTTTAAGGGCAATTTAATCCAAACCCACCCAATCTAACCCATTGGGTTTACTGACGGAGTTTAACAATGATTCGTAATGCCAACACCTACGCCTATCACGTCTGCATCGCAGGACAGGGTGGCCTGCCTATGGTCGAGCCCGTCTGGGCTTCTCAGGAGCAAAATAGCTTTGATCCGGCCACCTCAACCCCGCTTCCCTTCATCATGGGGGTAGATTTGAGCCATGAACACGAGGGCCGCATCTTTAATGACAAGGGCGATTGCATCCAGACTTTCGCCTTCAATGTCGAGCCCATGGCCGGTGGGTGGGTCGATAAGCACGGTGTCGCTGCTTTCAACGAACGGCAAAGCGTCGTTTTGGAGTTTCAGTTTGAGATGGAGGAGGCGATCGATTGGGGCGACTTCATTCTTAACCCAGTCGCTTATGTTCGTCATGGCGGCTGCTTCTTGGATGCAATTGAGATTAACGGAAAGCTCTGCATGCCCCTTTCGGCGACCGAAAATTAATTGTGTAATTTTTAAAAATAGGACCATCTAATTATGTTTAAAGATCTTAATTTGCTTTCTCAGCCGCCCGTTCTCCCATTCGAAACGCGATCCAGCCGCACCCAGATTCACATCACTGGCTGTGCCGGTTTGGTGAAGCTAGACAAAATTAGGAATGACGTGGCGACCTACTGGGAAAAGCAAGACGTCGAAGCGTTCGGGGTGCATATTTTCGAGAAGGAACTGAGCGTCGATCAACGGCTGGATGGCACGCCGATTAACCCGCGCCGGTCGCAGAAAAACTGGGGATGCATTTGCAACGTCGCTTCTGTCGGCGGGATAGAACTCGAAGGTCGCGTGGAGATTAGAGCATTGTCTCCCGACGGCGATTTGCTGCTGCACTTTGCACAAGATCCGGGAAAGACCGGCTGGCCGATCAACCAAGTGGATGACCGGAGTTTCTTCCAGCTAGAACCCTGCCGTCGCTATGCCGCTGGTCGGACTTTCGGCGTTGGCTCTGGCACATTCATAATTGAGGATAGCAGCCCATTCGATCCTGATCTGATGGACCTGAATATCGTCCAGACTGGCTGGGGCGGCTTCATCAATTCTATTAGCTACAAGGGCGAGGTGATCGACATGCACGATCACGTGTGGATAGCTGAACAGCCGCCAAGAGCGTTTGTCTTCGAGGCGGAGGGCAAGCGGGCATGAGTATCCACGAAACATCTTTACGAAATATCGCCCACGCTCAGATTGAGCGGCTGGAGGGCCAGCTTCATGCGATGAAGGATGCGCTTGGTCTTCTGCTGTCGCATGCCATATCTACCAGCGGTGATCGAACATTCGATATGATCGATGCCTTCCAAGCGAGTGTCGATGCTTCCAGTTTGGAGTTCGATAATGCGCGGAGCTTGGATGCTGCTCTGCATATGGCCGATGGCATAGTGGAGGAGGCCAGATATTGGCAAGATTTTGAGCGAAAATGTGCTGCTAATCTGATCTGATAGAAATGGCTCCCCTCGCATGAGGGGAGCATTTCGGCCCAAATGTCATTTGCCAAAGCGGGTCTTGAAGGTGCCAACAGCATTGGTGATGTGCGTGTCGAACTCACCGGCACGAACAGCCTCCCGCACAGTCTCGAACGTTTTGACCAATTCCTGCCGGTCCTTGACCCGGATGGCGGTCTTGCCCTTGGCAAGCTCCAGCGTCTGATTCCCATATTTGATCCAGACGATAATCGTCCCATCCTTGTCCTCCAGCCACCACGGACGGACGCGGGTGCGAACGGGCGTTTCCGTAACTTCGTCGCTCGCTTCATCGCGGACGCGGCGATATTTTACTCGCTGATAGCCTTTCCCGGTTTCCGATGCCTGCGCTAGTGCGATCTGATCGCCGATCCGGTCAATCAGCTTTTGGCGCATGGTGTTGATGCCACGGGTCCGCATTTCGGTGGCATTGGACTGGACGAGAGTAAGCGAAGAAAGCAGAGACATGGACAACCTCCTGTTTGTTGGTTGCCACGCGGTCCACTGGGCCATCTGTTCGGACAACGGCTAATACAAGCTTTTGCCTACCGCTATCGTCGCCAATTTGTCAGAGATGGTGACAGCAATTGCTGTCACCTCCTTTCGTCAAATTATTCTGCGGCTTCCTCGATGGGTGTATCGTCGACCGCCTTCTTTTTGCTCCGAATTTTCGTTGCCGCGACTGCAACCGTTCCGGCTGTGGCCAACGTTTGAGTGGCGAGATTTTTAACCTCGTCTGCAAAGCCGGGGATCGTCTTGATGGCTTGGAGCACTATCTTTGACGATGCAAGCTCATGCAGGGGGCTGCCGTGGCTGTGTGTTTCGACTACTCTAAGCGGCAGTTCATCCAAACGATTCAAGGCTGATGCCAGCAGTCTTGCTTCAAGCTCCTTATCGACCCTTGCTGCTTCACGGCTATACCCTTCATACGCACGGGAAACCGATGCTTTGAAAGCGTAGTCTTCTGCTAAACGAAATCGCTGGCCGATCTGTTTGGTTGCAAGCCAAGCAAACCACACTGGCGCACCCACAGCGAATACAGAGATCAGCACATTCAGCGCGACAGTCACAGGAGGAGCGGTCTTGATAATGTCAGACAGTTCGACAATTCGGTAGATGCCCAGTCCACAGGCCGCAACGAGCGCAATGAGCAGTCCACCAACCCAATATTTTATAGAACCAGAAAGCGAATCGGACCGTTCGCTAAAGGCGGCCGCAAGGCCAACGCTGGTAGCGGCTGAATAGGCCGTTTCACAACGAGCCAAAATTCCCTCGGCATTTTCCTTGAGTGAGATGAGATTCTTCTCATTGGCTTCTGCCGTCTCACGCAACGTCTCGATGTGAGCATGGTCTTTGGAGACGGCTCTCTCGATGTCCGAAATTTTCTGCCGATACTCTGCTAAAGATTCCATCGTTTCTGGCAAACGGTCAGCAGCATCATACGCATTTTCGATTTGATCGACCATTTCACCGAGCGATCCAGTTCGGGGCTCCAGATCCCTTAACCGTGCCTCCATGCTCGTGATGCGTGTTTTCAGCTGGCGCAATGCCTTCGAGGCATCCGACCCATCATCGCTCTTTAAAATCGGCTTTAAAGCATTTCGCAAACCGTTGAGCGTCAGAACATAGGCAGCAACACCTTGGTTTGCATTGCCCCAAATGTTGCCAACTGTTGTTTGGCGAAGGTGCTGTAGTCGACGAATGTAATCCTGGAGACGAGACTCGGCCTCACCAAGATTCGCTTCGTCGTGATCGGTGATAGAGTCTAAGACTGACTGTGCATCTTCCATCAACTCGACACGCGTGAGACCGGGGAAGCTCCAGTTGTTGTGTGCGTTGCCAAAGGGCTCATCGTTTGGAATGGAAGAGCCGACCTGAGAAATCAGCTTTTCGAGTTCCTTTTTTAACGTCGATAATGTGTCGCTCACGAAGCCCCCGTTCAATTCATCCCATAGAGTGGGCAGTTGAACGCGGAAGCTACCTTACTGACGGCAGCGTTGAAAAGCCTCGATATTTTATTCTCAATCCATCTTCGAGGTTTTTGTCGGTGAAAGAGCATCTGTTATGCCGTGACCCTATTGGGGTCAAAATGGACTGCGATTTTGCCTCATAACTGACTGATTTTCATAAAGAAAAGTTGGATCAGTTTGTTTGTCAAAGAGGGGCAAAACAAAGAAAAATACTGTAAATTCAGTATGTTATATGAAGAAATGTTATTCGTAATGCGAGGGTCACGTGTTCGAGTCACGTAAGCGCACCAGTTTTTCAAGCGCTTAGCAGCATTCCAGACCAGCCCATTCCCATGAATGAGCGTGGATAAGCACACGATAAGCACGGGGAGATTGATCTGCCCCCACCGAGTGGACCGATTGGTTTGCTAGTGGATTAAGCCCATCGCCGCCATATCCGGACGGAGGTGGAGCGAAGCGGAACCGGAGGCCGGATATGGCGGTGTCGCCGTTTCTGGTGCCGGTGGTCGGTAGCCCAGGCGGCTGTGCGGGCGAACGGTGTTGTAATGCCGCCGCCATGCTCGATCAGCACCTTGGCCTCCGCGAAGCTGTAGAAGACTCGCCGTTGAGCAGTTCGTCGCGAAGCGACCCGTTGAGCCGCAGGTGGGCATAAAGATTGGTGTGCGCGGTCGGCAAAGGGGGTCGTGTTCGATAACTGCGGTTATGTTTCCTGCTCGCTTGCTGGTTGACGGAGTGGCACGGAATGCGCATATTTATACGTATGAAAGGAGGCTGCAATGGGCAGGTATGAGCATGAATTTGCTGGGCAGGCCCGTAAGCCGACCAATGTGTCTCTCGATATAGCGCTGGTGGCGGAGGCGAAGAGGCTGGGTCTCAACATTTCGCGTGCATGCGAGGTAGGATTGATCGAGCAGATAGCCAAGGAGCGGGGGCGGCTATGGAGGGTGGAAAACGCTTCTGCGCTAGCAAGCTCAAATGATTACGTTGAGCAGAATGGCTTGCCTTTAACGAGGCACCGCCAATTCTGATGGCGAAATTCGATGTGTACCGCCAGAAGAGTGGCGGTCCCTTTGTGCTCGATTGTCAGGCGGACCTGCTCAGCGATCTGAACACGCGCCTTGTCGTCCCGCTGCTGCCGATTGACCGAGCCCCCAAACCTGCCGCGCGGTTGAATCCGATATTCGAGGTGGAAGGCGTGCGGTTTGTGATGGTTACGCAGTTTGCTGCGAGTGTCCCTATCCGCGAAATAGGAGAAATAGTGCAATCGCTCGGTTCTGAGGCGGACGCGATTGGTGCCGCACTGGACATGCTCATCATCGGTTTTTGAAACTGGGAGCCGGAGCGCGTATCATCTTGTTTGGCATAGAGGCCGATTGGCATTGACTTGTTGGAAAATGTTGCTGATATGCTCCCACCGTGATAGCAAATCGGGGTGGATGATAGAGATATCATCGGAAACGTATCGGCATGCATATGCCATTTGGTTGCGAACCGGAAGTTGGCCGGTTGCGCAACACCACGGCGACATTGAAGTTAAATTCAATCCCTATCACGATCCTAGAAACGGGCAATTCACTTTCGCGCCGGGCGGGTCGCGCTCGCTGAGTCGAGTAATAGTTTCACCTGGTCGGCGAGATGCTACTCGCACGGAGGGTGTGGCGACGGTCGCCGGTGGTCAGGTTGGCGGCGGCTTGAATGTCCTGCCCGCCGAAGGCCGATCCGCGCCGCCCCAAGATATTGTGTATCGGTCAAGCGAAAGTAATGCCGCTATTGTACTTGCATCGTTGCCTCGCGTGCCGAGAGTCCCGCGCGGAAGCAATATTCGGGCATTCCAGGATCCTATGACGCTGCAGCAGGCTGTGCCCGGTTTGCGAGGCCAGCCCGGAGGGGCGATTGTCGCGCTTGCCGACAGCCTCTTCGATATTGCTGGTCCTGCACAAGAACTGACCGCCGAACTGACGCGCGAATGGTCGAACCAGTTGATTAACCAAATCCGAGCTGTCGATCCTAATTATCGGTTTGATAGTCTTGGTTTCCCTCAGACATTGCACGGCCAGGTCAACCAATTGAACACGCTGCGCTTCGATCAAGCTGTAGCATTTCTAAGAACCGGGAACGAAGTGCGTCCATTGCAGGTCGAAACGCTCCGTTTTGTCCAGGAGAGAGTTGATCAGGCTTATGCGGAGGGTATCAAATTGTTACGTGCAGGCAGGCTGAATATTCGCCTTTCGGAGCAGGAAGCACTGGGCAATTTCATTGATCGACGGGTCCGGAGCGACCTGCGTAGGCGTTACCATCAATATGGCATTGATGCGGCCGGGAAAGGGCCAGTGCGCGTGAACAGGAGAGAGAATGACAGTTCCGGCAGTGAGTTGAGTTTTCGGCTTCCCGATATTCGTGTCGGCAATATCGCCTACGATGTTACACTCACGCAAAAGACCTTGCGAACGCCGCAGGTGCGCGGCTTTTTCGATGCTGATTTTCGTCCGACCCATGTGGTCATCATTCGTCTTCGTCAGATCGGGGCCGAGAGTAGCTACATTATCACCCGACCGGAGGCGAAGCGATGAGCGATCCTTTCATTAGCTCTTACCATAATCCTGATCCTTATATTCCTGCATCCCTCAGCGAAATCTATGATCTGCTGGGGTCCATGTTTTTGGGAGCGCCTACCTTCATCGACAAATCGGGGGTATTTCCGGAGCGGAATATCGACAGTGAGTTTCATGCATTGACCGAAGGTGCGCAAAAGGTGCGCAAGAAACTGGGGGAGGAGGATTATGCGCAATTGATCAACCTTGCTGGACAGGCGAAAGCCCTGTTCGCCGATGATCCTAACGATGATAATGACAAAACCGATCAAGGCCGGAGCCTATTATATGAAATTGAGAAATTGATCCAAGCTGCACGGTGGCATCGCGTGGCAGTCCAGCTGAAGGATGATGAGGGCGAGGTTACTGGCGACTGACGTAATGACCCTATCCCAGTTCTGCCACCGGCCAGAATGAGAGATCCGGCTTTTCATCGACCGGGGTTAACCCCGGCCGATGAAGCAAATTCGGCAGGCGTCATGAATCCCAGGGATGTGTGAGGTAGTGCAGCCTTGATGACGGCCGCGCGCGAGACACGCTGGCGCCAGAACCAATCGTGCGAGGCAATAATAGCGTGCGGCACGGTGGCATACGTGCTTGCCGGGGCCGTTCGCAAGTTTGCGATTCGGCGCAGCGGCCAAAGACAGATCATCGATCTGGCCGTTGCTGGAGACTTCCTCGGATTTGGCCGGCCGATCCAGCTTTCTTCCTCGAAGCCGCGTCGAACGACACGCGAATCGCTTGCTTCACACGCGATCAGATCGAGCGGCTGGCAGTTCGCTTCGCTTCCATAGCGAAGCTGCGCGCGGCTATGATGCGCACGGGCGGTCGGGTTTCACATGATGGCTTCCAAGGTTGGTGTCGCAACCCCTCGGAATCATATCGAAGCTCGGCCGTCCATCGTTACGGCCGCGTTCTGACATAGTCTCTCAGAGAGAACGTGACACGGCTCTCGAAACCCATAGGGTACGCCGAAACTGGTGGAAGGTGTCCAACATGAAGATGATCGGCCTGATCGGGGGCATGAGCTGGGAGAGCTCCGCCGAATATTACCGCATCCTCAATGAGGGGGTGCGCGAAAGGCTGGGTCCGACCGCATCGGCCCGGTGCCTCCTATGGTCGTTCAACTTCGCGGAAATCGAGGAATTGCAGCATAAGGGAGACTGGCGGGGTCTGACGGCGCGCATGGTTGATGCGGCACGACGCCTCGAAGCGGGTGGTGCGGACCTATTGCTGATCTGCACCAACACTATGCACCGCATGGCTACCGATGTTCAGGCGGCGGTCGACGTGCCGCTGCTCCACATCGCGGATCCCACCGCGGAGCGCATCAAGGCGGCCGGCTTCAGCAAGGTTGGGCTGCTCGGCACCGCATTCACGATGGAACATGCCTTCTACAAGGGGCGGCTCGCCGATCAGCATGGCCTTAGCGTCATAATTCCAAACGACGAGGACCGCGCCACCGTCCACCGCATCATCTATGAGGAGTTGGTCGCAGGGAAGGTCTTGCCGACATCGCGTGATGCTTACCGCGCGATCATAGCCCGCCTGGTCGAAGATGGCGCACAAGCGGTAATCCTGGGATGTACCGAGATAATGCTGTTGGTCCGGCCTGAAGACAGTCAGGTGCCAATTTTCGACACGACCGCGATTCATGCGGCAGCGGCGATCGAGATAGCCCTGACTGGCTAACCGGGTGCCACCACCCGAAGCTGGTGGGGTGATGCATCGGGACCTGACGCCATGCTCCCGGAAGCAGACCTATACTCGCCCCTTCTTAGCATTTTTTTCACCATGATAGTTTAGGAGCGATAGATCTGGGAGAAGCTGGCGCGTGCTCAAGGCGTTACAGATTGGCTACAAACCTCGTGAGACACGTCATCCGGTGTTGATTCCGGCGCGGATGCGTGTGGGCCAGTCCTGGATCGAAGTGGTCATTCATAATCTGTCCTCCGGTGGCGCACTCGTGGCATCTGACGAAGCCCCTGAGCGCGGCACCTATATAGAGATCCGGCGTGGGCGACAGACGATTATAGGGCGGGTCGTCTGGCGGAAAGATCGCTTTTTCGGGATTCAGGCGCAGGGCAGGCTCGACATCGCTGCCATAATCAATGAACCCCGCTTGGCTTCCCGTCCCCGATCTGCGAATGATCCCGAATCATCCTATGAACGCCGAGCTCAGCCAAGAGCGGACGCAGATGCTCGCATTGCGCGCCAATTGGAGAATAGCCGACGTTGGTCAGCGGCATTCCAATTTGGTGTGTTCGTAGTCCTTGCTCTCATTGCTGCAGGCTTTGCCGCCAACGAACTTTACCACATCCTCTCGCGACCGTTTTCCGAACTGGAAAGTCACCTTTAGGTTTCGTGGACAAAGGGTATCCATAGTTTGACTGAGGCGAGTGCGACGAAGCCCAGATAGGATTCTCGGGTTTTGTCGTAGCGGGTCGCGATGCGCCGCCAGTTCTTGCAGCGGCTTGGTCAAGCCATTGGGAGGAGCAATTCTTGATCCTGTCAGAGTCCATCCCGCGGTTCGCAATCATTGGCAAGGAACGTCCGATAATTGTCCTCAAGTCCGGCAGAACTGTGCTGACCGAACGATCCATTGAATTATTCGTCAGCTTGAATGGGTCGTCGTCGACCCTTCGATCATGTTCCACCATGTGGCTGGCGAGCCAGCCGTTTTAACGCCTCATCTTTGGTCGGAAGCATCCAAGGTCACCCGCGTGGCGGCGGCAGCGGCGGCAGCCCGGTTTTCCACGCCCATCTTCACGAAAATCTGTTCCAGATGCTTGTTCACGGTACGCGCGCTGATGTTGAGTATCTCGCTCGCATCCCGGTTGGACTTGCCGCGCGATATCCACAACAGGACTTCCGCCTCGCGCCGGGTCAGGCCGAAGGCCTCCTGAAGATCGACTATCTCGCCATCCTCGATCGTGCGGGAAAGATGGAACATGGCTTCGCCCGCCCCATTTTCGCCCCTTGCGGTAACGGTCAGCCTGCCGCCATCGATCGGAATGACGACTGAACGCTGGCCGGGGGCGCTCCGGGCGGCAAGGGTCCGCATCGCGCTTTCGACCTGGGCGGTGACGGCTGGCCCCAATTCTTCGAGAAATTGCCGGGTCTGGTCCGTCGCCCATTTGATCCCGCCCGCTTCGTCGGCCACCATGATGCGCCCGCCCGCATGGTCCAGCGCGGCCAACGCCCGGCGCGCGAGCCGGGCGTTGCCCAGATGGACGGCGATGCGCGCGACCAGAACCTCCAGCACCAACGGCTTGGTCACATAATCGACCCCGCCCGCCTCCAGCCCGCGCAGGACATCGGCGGTTTCGGTAAGGCCGGTCATGAAGATCACCGGCAGGTGCGCCGTCGCGGGTTCAGCCTTCAGCCGGCGGCAACCGTCGAAGCCGCCCATGCCCGGCATCACGGCGTCCATCAGGACCAGGTCGGCCCCCTCCGCCAGGGCCAGCGCCTCCTCTCCCGACGCGGCCAGGATGGCGTCCCAACCCTCGCCCTCCACCATGCGGCGGAGCATGTCCCGGCTGTCGGGATCGTCATCGACGATCAGGATTTTCGCGGTCATGACGGCTCCGTCCCGTCGACCGTCGCGGCCGGACCGAGCAGTGTCAGCACCCGGTCGCGCATCTCTTCCACATCATAGGGCTTGAGCAGATAGTCGTCATGCGGATCGTCGATCTGGCGCGGGCGCTGAAAGTCGTGGACATTGGCCGACACCATCAGGATGCCCACATCCTCGTCCTGCTCCTGCCCGCGGATCGCGCGCGCCACGTCCCAGCCGCTCATCCGCGGCATGGCGATGTCCAGCAGGATCAGGTCCGGCCGATGTTCCCGATAGAGGCGAAGGCACTCCGCGCCGTCCTGCGCGAAAACCAGGCGGCAACCCAAGGGCGACAATATCCCGCGCGCCAGATCGAGATGCGCCGGATCGTCGTCCGCCACCAGGATCGTGCGGGGAATGCCTGCGTTCCCTGGCGCGACCGCCGCGCTTTCAGCCTTGCGATCGGCGCCCGGCGCTTCGGAAAAGAACATCTTGACGCGGAAGACGCTGCCCGCGCCGGGCCGGCTTTCCACCGTCACCTGTCCGCCCATGATGTCCGCCAGCAGCCGCGTTATCGTCAGGCCCAGGCCGACGCCGGGCTGGCCCGGCACCGCGTTGATCCGCTCGAACGGTTCGAAGATGCGCTTCAGGTCGTCGGCGGCGATGCCCACGCCGCTATCCTTGATCTCGAACTCCGCCACCGGATTGCGCCAGTGCACGGCGAGGGAGGCGGACCCGTGCGGCGTATATTTGATCGCGTTGGAGATGAGGTTGATCAATATCTGCCGCAGCCGCTTTTCGTCGGAATAGACCCATTGCGGCAGATGGGGGGCGCGGCTGTGGGAGAACTGAATGCCCCGCGCAGCCGCCTGAAGCCGGAACATGTCGCCCAGTTGGTGGAGCAGGTCGTGCAGGTTGACCGGGGCGCGCTGGATGCGGACCGACCCGTTTTCGATCCGCGATACGTCGACCAGCCCGTCGATCAGGTCGGTCAGATGGGTGGCGCTGCGGCGGATCACGCGGACCGCGTCGGCCAGATGCGCCGGATCCTTGTCCAGCAACTGGGCATAGCCGGAAATGGTGTTGAGCGGCGTGCGGATTTCGTGGCTGATGCCGACGATGAAGCGGCTCTTGGCCAGGTTGGCGGCGTCGGCGGCTTCCTTCGCGCGTTGCAGTTCGGCGTCGGTGCGGGCGTGCGCCTCTATCTCATCGACCAGCATGCTGGTCTGCCGGTCGGATTCCTCCTCGGCCGCCCGCTGGCTTTCGCGGCTGAGCACCAGATACCAGGTCGGAAAGATGCCGACGATCAGCATGCCGCCCAGCGTCGTCCACAGGATGCGGGCCACCGTCCGGCCATCGCTGCCCTGCCCGACGGATTGGTAATAGGTGACGGCCAGCACGACCGAAATGATTGTCGCCGTCAGGCCATAGGCGCCCAGGAAGCGGACGATGCGCAGGTAGACGATGTCGTTCAGCGTCCACGGCACGATCCGCCTCATCGCCTGCGCCAATTGGGCGGTCCAGCTTTGCGGCGGCTTGCAGGCGTCATGGCATCGCGCCTCCAGCGTGCAGCAGAGCGAGCAGATATTGCCCTGATAGACCGGGCAATGCGCCATGTCCGAAGGTTCGAAGCTGTTTTCGCAAAGGATGCAGCGATGCTCCTGCGGCGCAAGGATGTCGACCGGGCGGGCGAGATAATAGCGCCCGCCCGTCGCCCAGGCGAGCAGCGGCGCGGCGATGAAGGTTGTGGCAAGGCCGATGATGGGCGACACGGCGCGGGCGTCCTCGCCCAGCATGCCGCTGAAGCTGGCGGTGGAGATGAGGAGGGAGAGGACCATCGCGCCCACGCCCACCGGGTTGATGTCGTGCAGATAGGCGCGGCGAAACTCAATGCCCTTGGGCGATAGGCCGAGCGGCTTGTTGACCATCAGGTCGGCGATGACCGCGCCGAACCATGCGACCGCGAAATTGCTGTAGAGCGCCAGCACGCGCTCCACCACATTCTGGATGCCGCCCTGCATCAGCATCAGCGCGATCAGCACGTTGAACACCAGCCACACCGCGCGGCCGGGATGGCGGTGGGTCAGCCGGGAAAAAAAGTTGGAGGAAGCGATCGAGCCTGCATAGGCGTTGGTCACGTTGATCTTGATCTGGCAGATGGCGACGAACAGCCCCGTCAGCATCAGCGCGGCCATGGGCGAATGGAGCAGCGCCCCGAAATTCATGTAATAGAGCATGGTCGGGTTGGTGGCGTCGCCCACGCCCATGCCCGCGCCCAGCGCCATGACCGCCAGGAAGGATCCGAACAGGATCTTGATCGCGCCCGGCACGATCCATCCCGGCCCCGTCAGCAACAGCGCCGTCCACCAGCGCCTTTTGCCTGCCTGTTCCCGGTCCGGCAGGAAACGCAGATAATCGACCTGCTCGCCGATCTGGGGCAGCAGAGAGAGGAATACCGCAAGGGCAAGGCCGAAGCGGAGCGACGGCGGCGCGGGGGACGTCCCGGCATAGCCGGTCCATAGCGCCAGCCCATCCTGCCCCTTGCCGATGAAATAGAGCAGCGGCGCGCATTGCAGGATCAGCCAGATCGGTTGGGTCCAGTTCTGCCAGGCGCTGATCCGCGCGAAGCCATAGGCCGATATGGGGATGACGATGAGCGCGCTGATCAGATGGGCGATGGGCAGGGGGATGCCGAAGCACAGTTTGAGCGCCGCCGACAATATCACCGCCTCCAGCGCGAAGAGGATGAAGGTGAAGGAAGCGTAGACCGCCGAGGTGATGGTCGAGCCGAGATAGCCGAAACCCGACCCCCGCGTCAGCAGGTCCATGTCGACATTGTAGCGCGCGCCATAATAGCAGACGGGCAGGCCCGATATCAGGAAGATGATGCCCGCCATCAGCAGCGCCAGGACCGTGCTGTCGAAGCCGTAGGCGACCGTGACCGTCGCCCCGATCGCTTCGCAGGCGAGGAAGGCGACCGAACCGAGCGCCGTGTTGGCGACCCAGGCGGGCGACCAGCGCCGCGCCTTCCGGGCGGTATAGCGCAGCGCATAATCTTCCAGCGTCTGGTTGTTGACCCACTGGTTATAGATGCGGCGGGTTCCGACCACGCGCTGCCGCTTGGCGACGATGCGGCCCGGAAGGTTGGAAGCGCCGCCCCCCGCCATGGTTCAGCCCGTCGCCAGCAGCAGCACGCCGCCCGCCGCGCCCAGCATGCCCGCGAAACGGCTGACCGGACGGCCGGCGAAGCGGGCGACGGCAAGGCCCGCGCCGTGCAGCAGCGCCGTCGTCAGCGCGAACCCGGCCGCGAACCGCCAGGCGACGGCGCCATGCGGCAGTTCCGCGCCATGGGCATGGCCATGGGCAAGGGCGAACAGTCCCACCAGTGCGAGCGCGACGGTGAGCGGCGCCCGCACGGCGAAGCAGAGGGCCAGCCCCAGCACCACCAGCGACGTGGCGATCATGCCCTCCGCCAGCGGCAGCGCGCCGCCCGCCGCGGCCCAGCCGAAACCCGCCAGCATGCAGGCGATGAAGGCCAGGGGCGGCGCTCCTATATGGCGGGGCAGGGCGATGCCCGCCCACAGGCCCACCATCAGCATCGCAGCCATATGGTCGAAGCCGGTCAGCGGATGCTGCAAACCGGCAAGGAAGGCCGATCCCTGCTCGCCATGCCCCGGATGCGCCCAAGCGGCGGTGGGAAGGACGGCAACGGCCGCCGCAACGATCGCGCGTCCCTTCATGCTTCCGATCATCATGCTCCCTTCCGTTCCAGGCCACCGGCCTTGATAATGAAATTCGCCACGTCCGCCACGCTTTGTCCTGCCCGCACATTGGCGAAGACGAAGGGGCGATCCCCCCGCATCTTCCTCGCATCGCGGTCCATCACCTCCAGGCTGGCGCCGACAAGGGGCGCGAGGTCAATCTTGTTGATGACCAGCATGTCCGACCGGGTGATGCCGGGGCCGCCCTTGCGCGGGATCTTGTCGCCCGCCGACACGTCTATGACATAGATGGTGATGTCGGCCAGTTCCGGGCTGAACGTCGCCGCCAGATTGTCGCCGCCGCTTTCGATCAGGATCAGGTCCAGCGCGGGAAAGCGCCGTTCGAGCTGGCCGACGGCGGCAAGGTTGATCGATGCGTCCTCCCGGATGGCGGTGTGGGGGCAGCCGCCGGTTTCCACGCCCAGGATGCGTTCGGGCGCCAGAGACCCGGCGCGGGTCAGGAATTCGGCATCTTCCTTGGTGTAGATGTCGTTGGTGATCGCCGCGATGTCATAAGCGTCGCGGAAATATTTGCACAGCGCGTCCATCAGCGCCGTCTTGCCGGAGCCGACCGGGCCGCCGATGCCGACGCGCAGAGGGCCTGAATGGCCGAAATGATCTGAATCGAATATGTCGCTCATGTCCTGAACAGCCTGGTATATTGGGTTTCATGCGCCATGGAGCCGAGGTCCGCCATCAAGCATGCCGATCCCATGGCCAGGAAGGGGTCGCCGTCGGGCAGGTCGGCAGCCTGCGCGGCGGCGGCGATGATCGCGGGCCGCAGCGCCAGCATGACGCGCTGCCCGTCGGTCTGCCCCAGGGGCACGAGCCGTTGGGCGGCGGACACCAGATTGGCCGCCAGCCCGTGCAGATAGGCGGTCGCGGCGGGCCGCAGCGCGATGCCATGGCAGGCGAACAGCGCCGCCGCCGCGACCGGGTAGACGAGATCGTCGGGTTCGATCCCCTCGATCAGCCTGTCGAAGGCGGAGGCCCCCGTCGCGTCGAGGGCGATCCGGCGGAACGCCCCGCCCTGCGCCGTCGCCTCCAACCTCCGCTCATGGCTCGTCTGGCTGGCCGCGCCAAGGTCGGCAATCTCCAGCAACCCGTCCCGGTCGCCCGCCCGTGCCGCGCGCCAGGCATGGACGAACAGCACCATGTCGTTATGCGCCGACCCGCGGGCGATCAGATCGCCGATCCAGTCCGCGGTGCTGGCGCGATCCGTTACGAAGCCCGCCTCCACCGCCCATTCCAGCCCGCCCGAATGAGCGAAGGCGCCGATCGGCCAGGCCGGCGACATCCAGCTCATCAGGTCGAACAGCGCGCCTTCATCCATGCGCATGCTCGTGGCGGTGATGATCCCCGCCGTCATGATGATGGCGCCCATGGCCGACACCCTCATAGGCGCCGCCTTCGGGATCGAAGGGCGCCAGCACATGTTCGCAGCGTCCGCCCAGCCCCTCGATCATCTCCGCGATCACATGGTCGTGCCGGATGCGCATCCCGTCGCCCAGCAACTGCGTCGGCAGGTGCCGGTTGCCCAAGTGCCAGGCCAGCCGCAGCAGCAGTGGCATGTTGGGCGCCGTGATCTCGATCAGCGGTTCGGGCGCGGCCTCCACGCGAACAAGCTCTCCGCTATCCAGCGCCAGCCCGTCGCCGTCGCGCAAATGCACGGCGCGCGGCATGTCGAGCAGGATGCCGCGCCCGCCCTGCGTCGTATAGACCATGCGCCGCCGGTTGCGCAGATCATGGTCCAGCCGGACGCTGTCGGCCCAGGGACCGTCGACGCCGTCCCTTGCCTGCGGGATGATGGAGAGGATGCGGTTCACCGGGGCGTTCATGGAACGGGCCTTCAATAGAGGTGGTAACGTTGCGCCAGCGGCAGCTCGGCCGCCGGTTCGCAGGTCAGCAATTCGCCGTCGGCATGCACTTCATAGGTTTCCGGATCGATGCGCAGGTCGGGAAGCGCGTCGTTCAGCTTCATGTCCTTCTTGCCGATGCCCCGCGTGCCGACCACCGGCAGCACCGCGCGCGCCAGGCCCAGCCGTCCCGCCACTTCCCCGTCGATCGCGGCCTGGCTGACGAAGCTGATGCAGCTCGCCGCCATCGCCTTGCCATAGGCGCCGAACATCGGGCGGGCATGGACGGGCTGGGGGGTGGGGATGGAGGCGTTGGGATCGCCCATCATGGCGTGGACGATCATCCCGCCCTTCAGCACCAGATCGGGCTTCGCGCCGAAGAATGCGGGGGACCAGAGCACGAGGTCGGCCAGCTTGCCGACCTCCACCGATCCGATCTCGCGGCTCATGCCCTGCGCGATGGCGGGGTTGATCGTATATTTGGCCACATAGCGCCGCACGCGCAGATTGTCGCTGTCCGCCCTGTCGCCGGGCAAGACGCCGCGCTGCGCCTTCATCTTGTGCGCCGTCTGCCAGGTGCGGGTGATGACTTCGCCGACCCGGCCCATGGCCTGGCTGTCCGACGAGAGGATCGACAGCGCCCCCATGTCGTGCAGAATATCCTCCGCCGCGATGGTTTCCTTGCGGATGCGGCTTTCGGCGAAGGCCAGATCCTCCGGGATCGACGGGTCGAGATGATGGCACACCATCAGCATGTCCAGATGCTCGTCGATGGTGTTGACCGTGAAGGGCATGGTGGGGTTGGTGGAGCTGGGGATCACGTTGGCGAAACCCGCCAGCTTCAATATGTCGGGCGCATGGCCGCCGCCCGCGCCCTCGGTATGGAAGGCGTGGATGGTCCGCCCCTTGAAGGCGGCTATGGTGTCCTCGACAAAGCCGCTTTCGTTGAGCGTGTCGGTGTGGATCATCACCTGCACGTCCATCCGGTCCGCCACCGACAGGCAGCAGTCGATGGCGGCGGGCGTGGTGCCCCAATCCTCATGCAGCTTGAGCGCGGCGGCCCCGGCCTCCACCATTTCGACGATGGCTTCGGGGCGGCTCGCATTGCCCTTGCCCGCGAAGGCCAGGTTGATCGGGAAGCCCTCGGCCGCCAGCAGCATCCGCTGGATATGCCACGGCCCCGGCGTGCAGGTGGTCGCGTTGGTGCCGGTCGCCGGCCCCGTGCCGCCG
Source organism: Sphingobium indicum B90A (assembly GCF_000264945.2). NCBI lineage: Bacteria > Pseudomonadati > Pseudomonadota > Alphaproteobacteria > Sphingomonadales > Sphingobiaceae > Sphingobium > Sphingobium indicum. The sequence continues at coordinate 1,948,270 of NZ_CP013070.1, read as the reverse complement.
CCGACGAAGGTGGTGACGCCGCTGCTCAGCGCCTCCTCCACCTGCTGCGGGCAGATATAGTGGATATGCGCGTCGATGCCGCCCGCCGTCAGTATCTTGCCCTCGCCCGCGATGATCTCCGTTCCCGGCCCGATGACGATGTCCACGCCGGGCTGGATGTCGGGATTGCCCGCCTTGCCGATGGCCGCGATGCGCCCGTTCTTCAGCGCCACGTCGGCCTTGTAGATGCCGGTCCAGTCGATGATGACGGCGTTGGTGACGACCGTATCCGCCGCGCCCGCCGCATTGGTGATCTGGCTCTGGCCCATGCCGTCGCGGATCACCTTGCCGCCGCCGAACTTCACCTCCTCGCCCAGGATCGTGCAGTCGCGCTCTATCTCTATGATCAGGTTGGTGTCGGCAAGGCGCAGGCGGTCGCCCGTCGTCGGGCCGAACATGTCCGCATAGGCGGCGCGGGGCATGGCATAGGGCATCAGTCCAGCGCCCCCATGACCTTGCCCTGAAAGCCGATCACCGTCCGGCCGCCGCGCAGGGGGATGAGGTCGACCTCCCGCGTCTGCCCCGGCTCGAACCGCACCGCCGTCCCGGCGGGAATGTCCAGCCGTTGGCCCAGCGCGGCCTGCCGGTCGAAGATCAGCCCGTCATTGGCCTCCGCGAAATGATAGTGGCTGCCGACCTGGACCGGCCGGTCGCCGCTGTTCGCGACGGCAAGGCGCGTGACGGGCTGGCCCGCGTTCAGGATGTGATCGCCGGGGCCGGGCAGCAGCTCGCCGGGAACGACGTCATCGTATGGGGTCATGCACCGTCACCAGCTTCGTGCCGTCCGGAAAGGTCGCCTCGACCTGCACATCGGGGATCATCTCTGCGATGCCGGGCATCACCTGCGCGCGGCTGAGCACATGGGCGCCCGCCTCCATGAGGTCGGCGACGCTGCGCCCGTCGCGCGCGCCCTCCAGCACATGGTCGGAGATCAGCGCGACGGCTTCGGGATAGTTGAGCCTGACGCCCCGTTCCAGCCGCCGCCGGGCGACCATCGCCGCCATGGCGAGCATCAGCTTGTCCTTCTCCCGCGGGGTCAGCAGCATCTCAGCACCTCCACACGCGGGGCAGGGGGCGGCCCTCGCGCAGGGCCATCAGCGCCGCCATGATGTCGGCGCGCAACGCCGCGCCGTCCGGCGCGAGCAGCCGGATGGCGAGCAGGCCGTTCCACGCGCTGGCGGCGGCGCGTCCGGCCGGTTCGGCCAGGGCCTGCCGCACCGGCTCCAGCAGCGCGGCGGCGCGGGCGGAGGCGTGGACGATGACGGCCATCGCGCCTGCTCCCCCGCCGATGGCGGAGCGGCGCATCATCGCGTCGACATCCCCTTCCAGCGCCAGCGCGTCGGCATAGATCAGCCGGCCGTTCCGGTAGATGCGCATCCGGTCGCCGAGCGCGCCGTGCGCCATGCGCTCGCCCATCGCCGCGCGGCCCAGGACCACGGCCTCCAGCCCCAGGAAGGTCACGTCGGCATCGAGCAGGATGCGCGTCTCCCGGGCCAGGCGGGCGCGGTCGAACAGGATCGTTTCCTGCGGCAGCCATTCCGCGTCGGCGCCCTGTTCGACCCGCAATTGCGTATAGATCCGGCAGCCATGGGACAGGGCGCGATAGACTTTCTCCGCCGCCTGGCCCGTCACGGTGGCGCTGGTCTCCGCCGCCCAGCGGACGGACTGGCGCACGCTGTCGCCCTCCGCCAGGCCGCCCGCCGTGTTGATCAGCACGGCGCATGGCCGTCCCCCTTCGTCGCGGCGCGGCATGCGGGCGCGCAGGCAGCCTGCCTGATAACTGTCCTTCATCACGGTCCGCCCGTTTCGTTGCCCGAAAGCGAGCCGCAACTCGCCATGGCTGCGCAGGCTGTTCGGCACCGCACAAGGACCGGAAGCGATCCGGGCGGCCTGCCTGCCGATGTCGGGGTCGAACGTGGGACCGAACAAGATTTGTCTCCTCCCCGATCATTATCTCCAGAAAAAATCCGCGTTCAATGCGCCTTGTCGCCGAAAGGGTGGACGTTTGACGTATTGACCGCCAACGCCCCAAGGGCGGCGCGCGGCGCCCCTCCGGCCTGCATCCGGATCTACGTCAAATGCCGCATGCCGTGTTGCTGCTGCATTGCACAATATGTCCCCGCAAATCAGTAAAGGGGACAATCACGATGAAGCGATACGGGAAAATGGCCATGCTTCTGGCAGCCGGAGCAGCGGCGCTGACGGCCGGTTCGATACAGGCCCAGGCGCAGGATGCGGGCAGCGAGCCGGTCATCCTGACGGGCGGCGTCACCTTCCTGACCGACTATCGCCTGCGCGGAGCGTCGCTGTCCGACAACAAGCCGGTGATCCAGGGCGTGGTGTCGGCCAAGATCCCGGTCGCGGGGGCATTCAGCATCTATGGCGGCATCTGGGGTTCCAGCCTGGACAAGGATGCCGGAGGCGGCGCGATGGAAACCGATTTCTTCGGCGGCGTGCAGGCCGATGTCGGCGACGTCAATATTCGCGCCCGCTATTTGCGGCTCGTCTTCCACGACATCGACGATCTGGATTTCGACCAGTATGAATTCGGCATCAACGCGCCGGTCGGCCCGGTGACGGGGGGCGCGGGCGTGATCCATGACGAATATAATGGCGGCGGCCATTCCACCTATGTCTACGGCAGCGCGCGCTATGCCGTGCCGAAGACCGGCCTCGCCTTCCGCGGCCTGCTCGGTTACGAGGACGGGACCAACTGGGACGACAAGGTCAACTGGCAGCTTGGCGCCTTCTATACCTATAAGGCGGTGACCTTCGGCATCGATTATGTCGACACCAACCGTTATTCCGCCAATTCGCGCGGCGGCAACCGGGCGAAGGGCGCGGCGCTCTTTTCCATCGGCGCGGTCTTCTGACCCGCGCACCCACGCACACTACGTCAAATGACCCATGGCTGCGCGCATCGCGCCGCAGCATCCTTGCCCGGTGGAGCGGCGACGCGGTCGGCCGGGCAACAGTCACAGGAGCATATTCATGAAAAAAGGGCTTGGCAGGAAATCCTTTCTGGCGCTGACGCTGGCCTGCACCATGCTGGCGACCGCGTGCGGCAAGTCGGAAAGCGGCAACGCCACGGCGGCGGCCGGCGGCGACGCGATCAAGGTCGGCATCCTGCATTCGCTGTCCGGCACCATGGCGATCAGCGAGGATACGGTGAAGAATTCCACCCAACTCGCCATCGATGAGATCAACGCGGCGGGCGGCGTGCTGGGCAAGCAGATCGCGGCGGTGACGGAAGATGGCGCGTCCGACCCAGCCATCTTCGCGCAGAAGGCGAACAAGCTGGTCTCCGACGACGGCGTAGCCACGGTGTTCGGCGGATGGACCTCCGCCAGCCGCAAGGCGATGCTGCCGGTGTTCGAAAAGACCGGGAACCTGCTCTGGTATCCGGTGCAGTTCGAAGGGAATGAATGTTCACCCAACATCATGTATTCGGGCGCGCAGCCCAACCAGCAGACCCTGCCCGCCTATGACTGGGCGAAGGAGAAGGGCTACAAAAACTTCTTCCTGGTGGGGTCGGACTATGTCTATCCGCGCACCGCGAACCTGATCGTCAAGAAGCATCTGGAAAAGGACGGCCTGAAATTGGCCGGCGAGGAATATCAGCCGCTGGGCGGCACCGAATTTTCCGGCGTCATCGGCAAGATCAAGGCGGCCAGGCCCGACATCATCTTCAATACGCTGAACGGCGATTCCAACGTCGCCTTCTTCAAGCAGATGGCGGCGGCGGGCCTGACGCCCAAGGTGATCCCGGTCATGTCCTTCTCCATCGGCGAACAGGAAGCGCAGGCCATGGGCCCGGCGCTGGTCGAGGGCAGCTATGCCGCCTGGAACTATTTTCAGACGCTGGATGGCGACGCCAACGCCAAGTTCATCAAGGCGTACAAGGCGAAGTTCGGCGAGGACAAGGTGCTGACCGACCCGATGGTCCACGGCTATGTCGACGTCTATGTGTGGAAGGCGGCCGTGGAAAAGGCGGGCAGCACAGATCCGGCGAAGGTGCGGGCGGCGGCGGTGACGCTGGACGCTGTCGACACGCCGCTGGGCAAGGTGAACTTCGTCAAGAACAACAGCCTGGTCCAGACCGCCTATATCGGCGAAGCGGACCCCAAGGGCCAGTTCAAGATCCTCTGGACGTCGAAGGGCGCGATCCAGCCCGAACCCTATGATCCGCTGGCCTTCCCCGGAAAGACCTGCAGCATCGGCTGACGACGCG